>CBFGUK010000073.1:0-20390 GCA_965651925.1 uncultured bacterium
GGGAGGAGCGATGCGACCGATCGAGCAGTTGAAGGCGGCGATGAACGAGGACGAGGCGCGGCGCGTCGGCATCGACGCGATGAGCGAGGATCAACTCGCCGTGCTCGCGAACTGGGGCATGCGCATGTACCACCTTGGCCTCGAGCGCGCCGGCGGGGCCGGCGGCGCGGGGGAGACGGTCGGCGACATCGACGAGGTGAAGTACGACGGCCGGCTGATCATCCTCACCGACGGTTCCCGCTGGGAGGTCGATGCCGGTGACGAGGCGACCGCCGACCTGTGGAGCCCGATGGACCGCGTCGTGGTCATCGACGGCGACATGTACCGCCTCGACGATTCGGAACGCGTCGGCGTGGTTGAGGAGTCGTGAGGGCCAGGAAGAATCCGCAGATTACGCAGATGACGCAGATCATGCGTGGATCGCGACTGGTGAACGCCGTGAGGCAGCGGGTCGTACTGGAATCTCCACGCGAAGACGTCTCGGCGCGCCGGCGCTGAGGGGCGCTCATGTGGCATCCGCGCCGCTGGCGAGAGGAGTTTGCCGAGGCGTCCGCGGCCCGTGACGGTGACGCGCTGCGCGCGCTGCGGCGTGCGGTGTGGCGCGACACCGTCGAGCGGGTCGGCGCCGGTGGGTATGATGTCGGGGACGACCGGGTCGTACTCGATGCCGCGGCGGCGGAGGGGTCGCGGCGGGGAACGGTGTTCCACGCCGACACCGACGCGCTGACCGTCGCGTCGGAGCGGCGCGGGCGGGAGCGGACGTGCGTCACGGTGCACAACGCCGACTTCCTCGAGATCGCGCGGGCGCTGGCTGCGGACGGGAGTCCGACGGCGGTGCTGAACATGGCGAACCGCCGCAATCCCGGCGGCGGGGTCGACGGCGGCGCCGGTGCGCAGGAGGAGAACCTGTTCCGGCGCTCGACCCTGTTCACCGCGCTCTATCAGTTCGTCGACTACGCGCCGCAGTACGGCGTGCCGCGCAGCGATGCGGCGAGCTATCCGATTCCGCGCGAGGCGGGCGGCATCTTCTCGCCGGAGGTGACGGTGTTCCGCTCGGCCGAGACGACAGGCTACGCGCTGCTCGCGCATCCGTACCGGATCAACGTGATCACCGTGCCGGCGATCAACGCACCGGATCTCGTCGAGCGCGACGGACAGCTGTGGCTGAGCGATGCGATGGCGGCGGCGACGGCGCGCAAGATCCGTGCGATCCTGCGCATCGGCGCGCGG
Organism: uncultured bacterium; assembly: GCA_965651925.1. Classification (GTDB taxonomy): domain Bacteria; phylum Desulfobacterota; class Binatia; order HRBIN30; family CADEER01; genus CBFGUK01. Next base: position 1,231 of record CBFGUK010000073.1, read on the forward strand.
CACGGGCAGACGGCGCTGGTGCTGAGCGCCTTCGGCTGCGGCGCGTTCCGCAACCCGCCGCAGCATGTCGCGGCGCTGTTTCGCGACGTGCTGGCGGAGCCCGAGTTTGCCGGTGTGTTCCGCCGCGTCGCGTTTGCGATCATCGACGACCACAACGCGTTCCACCGGACGAATCCGGAAGGGAACTACGTGCCGTTCGAGCGGGTGTTCGGCGGGAGCTGAGGAAGATCAACGCGGAGGCGCGAAGGCGCGGAGGGACGCAGAGCACCGAAGGGTGTGCGAGGCTTCTTGGGGTTCCGGCTGAGTGATTGTGTGGAGCACGCCCCTGGGCACGGGCGGAGCGGCCGAGCACGCGACCGGCCAGGCCCAGGCGTTTGAGCTGTGTGCCCGGCTCGTGGGATCACGTCGGCCGTGCGCTACTGGGTCGGCGTCACCGACAACGGCTGGTTCGACTTCCTGAGCCGCGAGGCGCCGGAAGAGGTGAACTTCTGGCACCCGAGCGGGAAGCCGCCGTTCAGCCATCTCGAGCCCGGCGCGCCGTTCCTCTTCAAACTGAAGAGCCCGTATCACCATATTGCCGGCGGCGGCTACTTCGTGAAGTTCACCACGCTGCCGTTGTCGATGGTGTGGGAGGTCTTCCAGCGGAAGAATGGCGCCGCGACGCGCGCCGCGTTCGAGACCACGATCCGCCAACTGGCGCGCGACCAGCGTACGACAGATCCGCAGGTCGGCTGCAGCGTGCTCACCGAGCCGTTCTTCTGGCCGCGCGACCGATGGATCCCCGCCGATCCCTACGCGAAGAAGGAGGGATCGGTGCGCGGCAAGTGGTTCGACTCAAACGACGACCTGGGCGCGCGCCTGTGGCGCGAGGTGGCGGCGCGCCTCGACGTACCGCTCGCTGCCGATGCTCCGGACGAGCGGGAACGCTACGGGAAGCCGACACTCGTGCGACCGCGCCTCGGCCAGGGCGGGTTCCGGGTCGTGGTCACCGACGCGTATCAACGCCGCTGTGCCATCACCGGCGAGCGCACCCTGCCGGCACTCGAAGCGGCCCACATCCTGCCCTACGACGAACGCGGCCCGCACGCGCTCGAAAACGGCCTGCTGCTCCGTGCCGACTTTCACAAGCTCTTCGACAAGGGCCTGGTCACCATCACGCCCGACCTCACTGTCGCGGTGAGCCCGCGCATCCGCGCCGAGTGGTTCAATGGCCAGGCGTACTACCGCCTGCACGGCCAGCCGCTGGCGAACCGCCCGGCCGATCCGGCCCAGCACCCGGCCGCCCGCTACCTGCGCTGGCACAACGAGAACCGCTTTCAGCCGTGAGCACGCGGCGATCGGTATCTTGCCCGGGTCACCGCGTCGCCAGCGACCGGGCCCATGGGAGCTTCGGCAATCGCGCATGTGCTCGCGGTCGCGCCCCGGCAGGGCGGCGAGATCCACCGATGCGACTCCGACGATCGCGCGTCACCCCTGCGCGTCGAGGCGGGTGGCGGCGTAGGCGAGGAACACCGCGGTTGCGATCTCGACGGTGATGAAGAGCGCCGCGAAGTCGGCGCCGTGCAGGAGCCATGCGAGGGGGCGGGTGAGCGCCGCGGTGCCGATCAGTGCGGCGGGGAAGCGCAGCCAGTGGGCGCGGCCGGGGCGGCTGCCGGCGAGGGTGGTGAGGCCGCCGACGAGGAAGAACGCGGCGAAGTCGCCGATCTGCGTGCTGCGGCCGAGCCCGTCGAGCAGCGGCATGCCGAGCGCCGAGGCGGCGCGGCCCGGTACGACGAGCCAGCCGAGGCCCTGCAGCGCGAAGATGGCGCCGAGCACGGCGACGGCGGTGCGGAGGCGGTTGGGACGGGTGCGGTCGGAGGTCGTCATCGGCGGGACGCAACCACAGTCGGGCGCCGAGCGCCACCGCGACCGCGCATCGTCGAACGCCGGTCGTGTGCGGCCGGTGGAGGGCGCGGCTCCCGCCGCGCCGCGGACGGATGGTGAGGGAGGTGCACAGCTCGCCCCTCGATCCCTCGCGCAGTGAAGCGGCGCTGCATGCGGGCGGGGACGCCCGCGGTCAGGCTCGCCGGCTGGCCCGACGACGGACGTTGCCTGACAGCGCATGAGGCGACGCGCGTCCGCGGCCGTGCGGGAGCACGGCCCTCCAACGGTTGCGATCGGCCGCCGTGCGGGGGGGGCCGCCGGTCGCGTGCAAGCGGTGAGGGGCGCCGCACACGGCCCGGACCGTGCGCACGACGCCACGCGCGTCCGCGGGCGCGCAGGGCGGTGCACGCGTCCCCGGTGGCGCGACGCGCGTCGACGCGCTACGCGCGCACACATGGCACGGCGGCGGACGAAGCTCGGTGATCTGTGGGCGGGCACGGAATCGGAGTGGATCGGCGGACGCTATCCGGCGCCGTTCTACGTCACCGAGGGCGAGCCGATGCGGCCGGACATCGTGCTCTGGTTCGAGCTGCCGCAGGGGCTGATCGTCGGCGCGGAGGTGGTGCCGCCCACGGCGCCGCTGGAGGTGGTCGGCGAGGTGCTGGCGCGGGCGCTGGAGCAGCCGATGGAAGGGCCGCGGCGCCAGCCGGCACACGTTCGGATCAACGATGCGCGGTTGGTTGAGATCGTCGCGCCGCTGGTCGGCGGCCGGCAGCGCGTGCGGCTTGCCCCGACGCCGGAGCTCGATGTGGTGATGGCCGAGCTGTCGCGAGGGGTGGCGCCGGATGCGGGCGAGGGGGAGGCGGAGCTGAGCTACTTCGAGGACGGACGCGTGTCCGAGCCGGTCCTCGCCGACCTGTTCACCGCCGCCGAACGGCTCTACGACCAGGCGCCCTGGCAACACGACGTCGACTTCGTCCTGCGCGTCGACGTCCCCCCGCTCGGCGTCGAGGGCGCCTGCCTGTCGATCATGGGCCATCTCGGCGAAGCCTTCGGGTTCCTCCTGTTTCCCTCCGTGCGCGCGTTCGACGACTTCATCGCCGCCGCGGAGGCGGACGACGACGACCTGATCGGGTTCGGTACCGAGGTCCTGTCCCTGGGGTTCGAGCGCGGCGCCGACCTGTCGGCGACGATGCGCCGCGAGGTGAGCGAGCATCGCTGGCCGGTGGCCGGCCCCACGGCCTATCCGGTCGTCACGTGCCGCGACCCAGACGGCCTGGAGCGCCCGCTCACCGAGCGCGACGTGCGCCTCGTCGCGGACGTCGCCGGCGCGCTGGCGGATTTCTGCGAGCACCACTGCGGGCAGCTCCCCGACACCGCGCGCGGACCGGTGACCGAGGAGTACGTCAGCAACCGCGCGGTCGTGCGTTTCACCGTGCCCCACGACGCGTTCGAGGACGTCTTCGATCTCCGCCCCCGGGCCCAGCGCTTCGCGCCGCCCCCTCGCCCGGTTGCCGTCGCCCCGCGCGTCGGTCGCAACGATCCCTGTCCGTGTGGCAGCGGCCGAAAGTACAAGAAGTGCCATCTCGGCAAACCGCTGTCGGATGCCGGCGACGCGGCGTCCGTCAGCGACGCGGAGTCCGTCAGCGATGCGGCATGTGCCGGCGATGTGGGCGACGGATTGACCGACCGCCAGCGCGTGATCGGCGCGATCATCGACTTCGCCATCGCGCGATTCGGCGCCGCGTGGGCCCGGTCCCTGAGCGACATGCGCGACCATGCCGAGCTGATCGCCAACCTCGTCACTGCCTGGTGGGCCTTTCATGCCACGGTGGACGGCCGGCCGCTCGCCGCGCACTTCCTCGAGGCGGGCGCCGACCGGCTGCCGGCCGACCCGCAGGCCTGGATCCGCTCCCAGCTCGCCGCCTGGCTGTCGCTCTGGGAAGTCATTGCCGTCGGGCCTGGTGGCCTCCTCGAGCTCGCCGATCTGCTCACCGGCGCGCGGCGCACGGTCATCGATCGCATCGGTTCGCAGATGCTGCGCCCGCGCGCCGTCATCCTCGCCCGCGCAGTCGATCACGACGGCACGACGACGCTGTGGGGCACGGCGCCGCACTCGCTGCCGCCGCTGGCAGCGGACAAGGTCGTGCAGCGCGTCCGCCGACGGCTGGGCATCCGCACCGGGGCCGTGCCGGTCGAGCGCCTGCGCGAGATGGATGTCGGGGCCGACCTCATCTGCGACTGGCAGGAAACGGTCGACGCGCTCTTTCAGCACGCGGCGACGCCGCCGCGCCTGCAGAACACCTCCGGCGAGCCGTTGCTCCTCACCACCGACCGCTTCACCGTCACGCCCGGTGCGCGCGCCGACGTGGCGCGGGCGCTGGAATCATCCGGCGCCACGCCCGGCGCGCACCGCGGCGAGTTTCTCTTCCTCGCTCCAGGCGAACGATCCGGCGATGCCGAGACGGTCACCGCCACCGCGCGACTCACCGACGACAGCCTGACGGTCGAAACGAACTCGCTGGCGCGCGCCGACGCACACCGCACACGCATCGAAGCGGCGTGCGGCACGCTGATCCGGCACCGCATCCGCGCTCACGCCGACCCGCAGGCGGCCTTCTCGTTCGGTGCTCCGGCACCCGCCGAGCCGGCCGCACCCCGGCCGGCGGAGGCGGCGCGTCTCGAGCGCGAGTTCAAGGAGCACTACTACACGCAGTGGCTCGACGAGCCGATTCCGGCACTGGGCGGCAAGACGCCGCGCGGCGCCGTGCGCACGGCCGCCGGGCGGCGCCAGGTCGATCTGCTGCTGCGCGACATCGAGCATCGCGAAACCGCACTGCCTGCCGACCGGCAGATGGATTTCACCATCGTGCGGCGCGCGCTCGGGCTGGAGCCGTAAGTTCGAGCCGGAATGCCAGACGGCCACGACGCCGGGTCGGGAAGATTTCGGTTGCGGCTGCGCCGGACGTCACACGCGACGCTCGCCGCCTCGCTCGGTTGACACGCACCGGAAACGGCGACGCCCCGCGGCAGTGCTCGCGCCTCCGTCGCCCACCGCACAGCGGAACCGCTGCGGTGTCGCCAGGGGCCACCGGTTCCGCGGGTTGTAGGGAAAGCCCCAATACAGGTGCGGGCGGCGATCGCCTACAACGCGACGGACGACATCAGCTGCCGGCGCCGGTGGCCGGAGCACTGCGGAGGGTCATGCGATGCCCACGGTGAAGCTTGCGACGTACAACGTCGAGTGGATGGTCTCGGTGTTCGGCGGCCGCTGGAAGGATTGGGACGGCACGATCCCGGATTCGTTCCCCGGACGAACGCTCGGCAGCATCCATCTCGACCCGATCGACGACGTGCCGGCGCTCTGTGAGCGCATCGCCGGCGTCATCAGGGCCATGGACGCGCAGATCATCGGCATCCAGGAAGGCCCGCCGCTCAAGGAGCAGATGCAGCTGTTCGTCGACCAGTTCCTCGACGGCGAGTACGAGGTGCATTCGTCCAATCCGAACTGGCAGACCGTGCACGCGCTGGTGCACAAATCGGTGGCCGACAGGACCACCGCCTGGGAACACAACGGGGACGATGCCGCGGCGCTGCGCGCGCCGATCCCGTTCTATCCGTGGGGCACGTTCACCGTCGACGATCGGAAGAAGCACCGGTTCGACCGCGTACCGCTCGTGCTGACCTTCGCCCCGTCGGCGGGCAAGCGTCTGCGGATCGTCGTCGTGCACACCAAGTCGAAGTTCTCGAAGCTCAAACATCCGGAGCAGTGGTTCAACCGTGACCAGGAGGCGATCACCGATGCGCTCCTCGCGCGGCAGAAACTGTCCGCCGAGGTGTGCCGGTTGCGCGAGTTCCTGCTCGGCGATCTGCACAACGGGCACAACGTCTCCGGTGCCGTCATCATGGGCGACCTGAACGACGGCGCCTACGCCGAGCTCATCGAACGCGAGTTCCTCATTCACAATATCGTCGACGAGCTGGTCGGCTCGTTCCTCAGCCCGGACACCTACTTCAAGCACGCGATGACGCCGGCGACGATCGCCACGTCGGCAACGGTCCGCTTCCCCGACCCGCTCGAGGGCGGTCAGATCGTCGAGGAGCTGATCGATCACATCGTCGTGTCGCCGGCGATCTGGCAGTCGGGCGACCCGTTCCGCCTGGTGGCGGGCTCGTGCGAGGTCGAGACGGAGGCCCATGCTGCGCACGATGCGACCGTCGAGGTCCGCAGCCGCGGCCTGCGCCCGAGCGATCATCGCCCCGTGTCGGCGCGCTTCGAATACTGAGCGGCGCGCGACGGGCGCGGCGCGTTGCCGCACGCGGGCGACGCGTCGCCTACGTCCCCGCGTCGTGCTCGATGTCGCGGCGCTGCTGACGCAACGTTTCGAGGCGCGGGGTGAGGAGGTCGGCGGGGGCGCCGGCTTCAATGGCGGCGACGAGGCGCTCGATGCGGCGGTCGACGTCGGCGAGCGCGCGTTGTGCGGCGCGGCGACGGCGGCCTTCGGCGGCGCTCGGCGCGGCGGCGGTGGACGTCGACGCCGCCGGCGGTGCCGCGGCGGCGAGCAGGGCGCGCAACGCGTCGGCGATCGCGAGCTGCGCGGCGTCGACCGACAGGCCGTGCGCGGTGCGCAGCAGGTCCCATGTCTCGCCGGTGAGCAGCGCATCGATCGCTGCCGCGGCGCGGCGGCGCGCGCCGTCATCGAGTCCGTCGAGCTCGCGCGCGAAGACGCGCAGCACCTGCGCCTGCGAGGCCTGCCGGCCGCGCTCGCGCGCGTCGGCGAGCGCCGGCGAGAGCCCCGCCTGCAGCGCCGCGGCACGGCGGATCGGGCCGATCGCCTCGTTGACGCGCGCCCGCTGCGCGCCGAGCGACGCGATGCGCGCCGCGAGCGGCTGATCGGGCGCAATCGGCGTCAGCATCGCGATCGCCCGCGCCGCGACGCGCTCGGCACTGGCGCGGTAGAGGTCTTCGAGGCTCGCGAAGTGCGCGAACACCGTGCGCGTCGAGACGCCGGCGCGCTCCGCCACCTGGCGCGCCCCGGGCTTCGGTTCGCCCGCCTCGATCAGCGCGAGCAGCGCATCGACGACCGCCCGCCGCGTGCGCTCGCCGCGCGCACCGCGATTCACCCCGCCGTCGCCGGCCAGTCCGGATTGCCCGTCGGCTGTCATGATACTGCAGTTCGCATGAAGATAGCTGGTTGACAAGCTGCACGGTGAGTGCAGTAAGTGCACGCATGGTGAATACCGAGTGTCCGCACCGCGGAGCGGAGAACGGAGCTGAACGAGTCGATCGTCGCGCGTCGGATCCGGGAGGCGGACGGGTTCGCGGCGCCGTGCTGGCGCTGGCCGCGCTCGGCGCGCTCGCCGGATGCGGCGGCTCGGGGGGCGGCGGCGGCGGGCCGACGCCGACGGCGGTGGCATCGCACACGCCCAGTGCCACGCTCACGCCGCCGGCGACGCACACGCCGTCGGCCTCGGCGAGTGCGACCGCGACGCCGACGGCGACGCCGCCGCCGAGCGCGACCGCGACCGCCAGCGCGACGCCGAGCGCCAGCGCCACCGCGACGGTACCGCCCGCCGCCGCCCCGGGCTGGTCGGCGGTGCACGCCGATGGCGCCAACACCGATTACCTGGCGGTCGACGGCGCCGCGGACGTCACGCTCGCCTGGGAGCGGCGCTTCCCCGGCAGCATCCAGATCGGGCCGCTGCCGTGGACGATCAACCTCGGGCCGACGATCGCGCCCGACGGGCAGATGTACCTGACCTCGACGATGATCGGCTGCCACCTGCAGGCGCTCGACAGCGCGACCGGTGCCACCCGCTGGTGTGCGCCCGAGCTCGGGCTGATGACGGTCGCGTCCTCGCCGCTGATCGACCGCGACGGCCGCCTGTTCATCGCCGACGGCACGGCGATGCATGCGCTCGATGCCGACGGGACGGTGCTGTGGTCGACGCCGATCGTCGGCGTGCCGTTCTCGGCGCAGTTCACCGCCGAGGGGCGCGTGCTGTTCATCACGCACATCGGGCGCATCTACGTGCTCGAGCGCGACACCGGCGCCGCCATGCTGCCGCCGCTCGAGCTGATTCCCGGCGCGACGTGGGATCCGTCGCAGGGCATCTTCGCGTGCGCGATCGGCACCGCGGACTGTCCGAGCGCCAACACGCCGGCAATCGACGCACCCAGCGGCCGCTTCTTCTTCACGTTCTGGGCGCCCGGCGCACCGCAGGCCGGCCTGCGCGCGATGCGCTACAGCGAGGATCCGGCGCCGGCGATCACCGACCTGTGGACGAACGACACGCTGCCCGGCGGCAGCGCCTCGAGCCCGGTGCTGTCGGCCGACGGCGGGCGCGTGTACGTCAACGATTACGTCGACAGCATGCACGCGCTCGACGCCGCCACCGGCGCCGGACTGTGGCGCGTGACGATCGGCTTTGCCTCCGCCGGCAGCCCGTCGCTCTCGCCCGGCGGCATCCTCATGCCCGCCGGCGGCGGCGACAGCCCGCTGCTCGCGGTGCACGACCAGGGCGAGCGCGGCGAGATCCTCTGGCGTCGCGACGATCTCCTCAACCGCGGCATCGCGACGCAGACCGGCGGCAATCGCGTCTACGCGACCGTCGCGGCCGGCGGCGGGCGCAACGACCTCGTCGTCGTCGACGCGCTGTCCGGCAGCGAGCTCGACCGCGAGCCGATCCCCGGCACCCCGGTGTTCACCGTCGGTACTACCGTCGGGCTCGACGGCACGGTGTACGTGCCGTCGATCGTCGGCGGGCTGTACGCGTTCAGGTGAAGAGGCGTGCGGAGGTGCTGAGGTGCGGAGATGCGTAGGGAGGTCACGCAGCGGGGGCGCGTCAGGGAGCGCGGGCGGCCTGCCCGCATGGCGAGGAGCGGGGGTTCAGTGCTGACGTGTTGACGTGCTGACGTGAGACCGCGCTACGCGCGGGTGCTGACGTGCTCGGACCGACGTCAGCACGTCAGATGCAGCGACGTCAGCGCACGTCAGTACGTTGTCAGCACGTCAGCACGTCAGCACGTCAGCACTGAATACCTTTGAGCGATAGGGCAGACTCGCGAAGCACCGCTCATTCGAGCGCCACCTCCGCACGCGTCCGACTGCACAGCGGCGCGCGCTTGCCCGCCTGCGACGTCTGCGCAAGGGAGATCTCATGTGGATGCTCAAACTCCTCGCCGTGCTCGTATTCGCGCTGGTTGCGGGGCTCGGCACGGTGTGGTGGCGCGTCCAGCAGGGCGTCGGCAGCGGCAACGTGCAGAGCGGGCCGTGGATGACCAATGCGCACGTCGGCGCGCCGAGCGCGGATGCGGCGCTGCGCGCCAGCGTGGCGGTGGTCGGCCTGCTGGCGCTCAACCGCAGCGAGACCGTGTACTACAACGCCTGGAGCGATTCCGACGGCGCGCCGCTGTCGTCGGACTGCGTGTACCGCATCGTCGGCCGCGATCCGCCGGCGCGCTGGTGGTCGATCACCGCCTACGGCGCCGACCACTACCTGATCCCGAACGCGGCGCACGGCTACTCGGTCGGGCGCACCACGGTCGAGCGCGACGCGGCGGGCGAGTTCGTCGTGCGCGTCGGCGGTGCGCCCGCGGCGCGCAACTGGATCGCGACGCCGCCGGCGGCGCCGCCGGTGCCGTTCTCGCTGACGCTGCGGCTCTACAATCCCGAGGACGTCGTGACGCGCGACCTCGCCGCGCTGCCGCTGCCGCGCATCGAACGCGAGGCCTGCTCATGAGACGCTGGTGGCCGTGGCTGCTCGCGGCGCTCGCCGGCGCGGCGCTGGTGCACGTCGGCGTCCTGCACGCCGTGCCGCGCATCATCATGAGTGCGGTGCTGCGCGGCGCGCGGGCGCAGTTCGGCGTCAACACCGCCGGCTTCCCGCCGCGCGCCGACGCGACGGCGCGCACCATCGTGCGGCCGAGTCCGGATCTCCTCTACTCGGTGTGCGCGTTCGACGTCAGCGACGGACCGGTGCGCGTCAGCGCCACCGTGCCGCCGGACACGTACTGGTCGGTGGCCCTGTTCGCCGCCGACACCGACAACTTCTACGCGCTGAACGACCGCCAGGTGGCGCGCGGCGCGGGGGCCAACGGCCGGCAGGTCGAGCTCGTGCTCGCCGCGCCGGGCACCGCCGTCGAGGTGCCGCCGGGCGCGACGCGCATCGACACGCCGACCGCCCAGGGCCTCGTGCTGACGCGCACGCTGATCACCGACGAGAGCCGGCTCGCGACGCTCGACGCGGCGCGCCGCGCGTTCCGCTGCGCGCCGTTGTGAGCGGACGCGTCGCCGTGCCTGTCGCGCACCGCAATGAACCCGCACTCGCCGCCGCTTGTCGCGATGCCACCCGGGCGGTACGCTCGCCACGTGTCGAGCAAGGGCCACCTGGACGACGGCCTGCGCGCGCTGATCGATGACGTGCGGGACGACTGCCTCTGGTTTCTCCGCCCCGACTATTATCCCGAGACCGACGCGGAGCGACGCACCGTGCTCGACTACATCGAGCGCTACGGCAACCTGCACGCGTTCCGCCGCGCGCGCGCGCTGCGCTGATGGCGCTGACGCCACTGCAGCGACGCGTCTGCGGCCTGATCGCCCGACAGCGCATCGCCGCCGGCGAGCGGTACATCACCGGCGGAACCGCCCTGACGACCCTGCTGGCCACCGCGCGGGTGTCGCGCGACATCGATCTGTTTCACGACTCCGATGCCGCGGTGGCGGCGTCCTGGGCAGCCGATCGGACGGTACTCGATGCCGATGGCCTGGCGCTCGAGGTGCTCCGTGAGCGACCGGGATACGTCGAGGCGCGCGTCGCGGCCGATGGCGAGGCGATTCTCATCGAATGGGCGCGGGACAGTGCCTTTCGCTTCTTCCCCCTGGTGACCCACCCCGAGCTGGGTCTGACGCTGCACCCCTTCGACCTGGCGACGAACAAGGTGCTGGCGCTGGTCGGACGGCTCGAGGTGCGCGACTGGATGGACGTGCTTGCCTGTGACCGGCAGGTCCAGCCGCTGGGATTTCTCGCCTGGGCGGCGGCGGGGAAGGATCCGGGATTCAACCCGGCGGGCATCCTGGCCATCGCCGCGCGGACGGCGCGGTACACGCAGGAAGAGATCGATGCCCTGCAGTTCCAGGGACCGCCGCCTGACGCCGCGACGCTCGCCCGCCAGTGGCATGCCGCGCTCGACAGCGCTCGGGCGATCGTCGACGGGTTGCCGGCCGAGCACGTCGGCACCTGTGTGCTCGATGCAGCGGGTACCCTCTGCCGTGCGACGCCCGACGAGCTCTCCCGTCAGCTCGCCGGGCTGCGCTATCACCGTGGTTCGATCGGCGGGGCACTGCCGCGCATCGTGCGCTGATCGCGGCGGCCGAGGCGTTTCAGCGCCGACTGCGCCGCCCACCAGCCGCACATGCCGTGGACGCCGCCGCCGGGCGGGGTCGAGGCCGAGCAGAGGAAGAGGCGCGGATTCGGCGTCGCGTACGGGTCGCGGCGGGCGACCGGGCGCGTGAAGAGCTGGAACGCGTCGGCGACGCCGCCGGTGATCGCGCCGCCGCGGTCGTTCGGGTTGTCGCGCTCGAAGTCGGCGGGGCGCAGCACGTGGCGCGCGAGGATGCGGTCGCGGAAGCCGGGCGCGAAGCGCTCGATCTGACGCTCGATCGCCTCGGTCATGTCGACCGTCGAGCCGTGCGGCACGTGGCAGTACGCATAGCCGGTGTGCCGGCCGGCCGGCGCGCGCGTCGGGTCGATCTCGCTCTGCTGGCAGAGGATGAGCAGCGGCCGCTCGTTGTGCCGGCCGCGGTAGGCGTCGTCCTCGGAGGCGCAGATCTCGGCGAGCGGGCCGCCGACGTGCACCGTCGACGCCTCGTTGCACGCCGGATCGCGCCACGGGATCGGTCCGTCGAGCGCCCAGTCGAGCTTGAACGCGCCGGGGCCGTAGCGGTAGCGCAGCAGGCGCCGGCGGTAGCCGGCGGGCAGCGCCGCGCCGGCGATGTGCGCGAGCTGATCGGGGGAGGTGTCGAACAGCACGACGCGCGCGGCCGGCAGCTCGGCGAGGGCGGCGATGCGCTGCCCGGTCGCGACCTCGCCACCGAGGCTCTGCAGGTACGAGACGAGTGCGCGCGTGATCGCCTGCGAACCGCCCTCGGCGACCGGCCAGTCGACGACGTGCGCGGTGAGCGCGAACAGCACGCCCATCGCCGCGGTCAGCGGCTGCGTGAGCGGCAGGATCGCGTGCGCCGCACAGCCGGCGAACAGCGCCCGCGCGCGTTCCTCGCGAAAGAGCGTGCGCGCGAGGCGGTGCGCCGACCACACGGCGCGCAGGCCGAAGCGCGCGAAGCGCACGGGATGTGCCGGGACGTGCAGCGGCGCGAGTGCATCGGCGAGCAGCGCGTGCGGGTCGTCGAGCAGCGGCGCGAGCAGGCGCCGCCACGCGGCGCCGTCGCGGCCGAGCCCGGCGGCGGTGTCGTCGAGCGAGCGGCGCAGGATCACCGCCGGGCCGTCATCGAGCGGGTGCGCGACCGAGACGCGCGGATGGCGCCAGACGAGACCGTGCGCGGCGAGCGGCAGCGTGCGGAAGAACGGCGACAGCACGCCCATCGGATGCACGGCGGAACAGACGTCGTGCACGAAGCCGGGCAGCGTCAGCGCGGCGCTGCGCGCGCCGCCACCGGGCTCGTCGTGCGCCTCGACGACGCGCACCGACACGCCGGCCTGCGCGAGCGCGATCGCCGCCGCGAGCCCGTTCGGCCCCGCGCCGACGACGATCGCGTCGGGCGTCGCGTCGGCCATCACGCACTCGCGGCGCGGCGGCGCGCGAGGAGCGCGTCGGCGTAGGCGCCCGCCGGCCACGGCGGCACGTCGCGCATGGCGCGCAGATCGGTCGTGCCGCGTGCGACGACGCCGCTTGCCGCGTCGAGCACCTGCCACGCCATCGTCGGGCGGAAGAGCGGCTGCGACTCGATCGACACGACGCGCACCTCGCCCGGCGCGAAGTCACACTGCGCCTGCACGGCGGCGAGCAGCTGCGCGCCGTTCAGGTGTCCGTCGCCGAAATTCCAGCCGAGCACCATGCCGCCGAGCACCTCGCCCTCCATCCACTCGTACTCCTCGATGTCGTCGACCGCGCGCGGCAGCGCCTCGAGCAGCGGCCGGCCTTCGAAGTGCATGAAGCGGTGCGCCATGGTCAGCGCCAGCGCGCTCTCGACCGCGACCGGATCCTTCAGCACCGCCTCGAGCTGCTCGCGGAACGTGCCCGCCGCCTTGACGAGGCGGCGGAACTTCGCCGCGCTGCCCCTGCGCACGAGCCAGATGTTGTAGGCCCAGTTGCCGGCGTAATAGCGCATCGCGAGCAGGAACGAGACGCGCGCCGGCACGAGGTTGCCGACGAGCGGCACGAGGACGAGCCACACGGCGAGGAAGGCGACGAGCCCCGGCGCCGCGGCGAGCCCCGCGAGGCTCGCGTCGGGGTGCACGCCGAACAGGAAGACGCCGCCGTACACCATCAGGATGTTCCACTCGATCGGCATGCCGCTCGGATTGTTGAGCGCGATGAAGCCGTGGAAGCCGGCCATGACGACGAGCATCAGCGCCGTCGCCGTCGGGTGGCCGCTCGCCAGCAGCAGGCCGACGGGAATGAGGTACTCGACCACCGTGCCGCCGTGCGCGAGGCGCGTGGCAAGGCGCGACGGCCGCAGGTCGTCGGGGTACGCGACGAACAGGCGCCGCTTGAGCCACGGCGGGAAGAACGGCCCGTTGTTCATCATCACCATGATGACCGACGGGAAGTGGTGATTGACCTTGGACGTCGCCGCCCAGAACCAGATCGCGCACCAGATCGCCTTGCAGGCCGAGAGCCACAGGGCGTCGGCGTGCGCGGCGGCGAAACAGACGAGCGCCACCCAGTAGTGCTCGGCGCGCGCCGCGAGGAAGAGCGTCTTGTCGGTGATGCCGAGCAGCGCGATCAGCACCGCCGGCGGCCAGAGCAGCGCCGCCGTCAGCTCGGCGGCGAGCAGCGCGCGCACGAGGCAGAGCAGGGCGGCGGCGTAGAGCGCGACGTCGAGCCACGTGCGGCGGATGCCGCCGACGATCGGCAGCCCGGGGAACAGCGGCAGCTTCGTCGTGCCCGCGCGCAGGAAGTGGAGGAAGCCGCCGAGCGGTGGGATGAGGCGCGCGTTCATCGGCCCCATGCCGCAGCCCAGCCCGAGCAGCTCGTAGAAAATCGACCAGAGGATCGCCTTCTGGAACGCGATGCCGGTGAACGCCCACGCGCCCGGCGCGGCGAGGCCCGGCCAGCCGGCGGAGTACGAGACGAAGAACGCCCAGCCGCCGATGTAGAGGACGAGATACTTCGCCCAGTACATGGCCATGACGCTGCGCGGCGTCGGGACGACCTGCGCCGCCCAGGTGCGGCAGACGAGGCGCACGCGTTCGGGGAACGGCGCGTTCAGGAGACGTGCCGGCTCGTAGGGCGGCAGGTCGTCGTCGGTCGCCATGCGGGGTGGATGGGTAGCGGCCATGGGTGGCGTGCTGCAAGCGGAATCCCGGAATCCGCAGATTACGCAGATTGCGCGGATTCGAGAGGCGCTCTGGAGGGCGCCGGTCCCTCGGCGCCTGTTGGATTGGGCGACGCCGGCTGGCGGCGGCGCGCAGCAAAGCGGCGTTGCGCGGCATCCCTCCGGGTGATGCCGACGGCCCGTGCGTGGCTGCCGTTCGGCGCGCTGCTGCTGCTTGCCGGCTGTTCGCTGCGCGGGCCGGCGGCGTTGCCGCCGCTGGAGAAGATCACGATCGTCGAGGCGCAGCTGCCGGCGAACGGCGCGCTGCCGCCGGTGATCGGCCGGCCGCAGCGCTATCGCGTCGCGCCGCGGGATACGCTGCTCGACGTCGCGCGCAGCGCGGGGGTGGGATTCAACGAGATCACGGACGCCAACCCCGATGTCGACGCGTGGATTCCGCCGCCGGGCAGCGAGGTCGCCGTGCCGACGCGCTGGATCCTGCCGGCGACGCGCCAGCGCGGCATCGTCGTCAACGTGCCGGAGATGCGTCTCTACCTCTTCCCGCAGCGCGCGCAGCCGGGCGATCACGTCGCGGTGCGCACCTGGGCGGTGGCGATCGGCGATCGCGACACGCCGACGCCGCGCGGCCCGTTCACCATCCGCTCGAAGGACGAGAACCCGACCTGGTACGTGCCCGACTCGATTCCGCGCTCCGAGCGCCCGCGGCGCGTCGTGCCGCCCGGGCCGGACAACCCGCTCGGCGCCTACCGGATCAAGCTGTCGCGCGGCCTCTACGCGATTCACGGCACCGACAATCCGTGGAGCATCGGCACGCTGACGACGCGCGGCTGCATCCGCCTCTACCCGGAGGACATCGGCGAGCTCTACCACCTCGTCGAGCCGCGCATGGAAGGCGCGTTCGTCTACGAGCCGGTCAAGCTCGGCGAGCACGACGGGCGCATCTTCGTCGAGGTGCACCCCGACCTCTACCGCCGCTACCGCAGCCTCGAACGCGAGGCGCAGCGCCTCGTGCGGGCGCGCAAGCTGACGCCGCGCGTCGATCCCGAGCTGCTGCGCGCGGCGGTGCGCGAGGCCGCCGGCGTGCCGGTCGACGTCACGCGCGCCGTCGCGGGACACTGATCGCCCGCGTATCCCGGACGCATGCTGGGGGGCGCGGCTCCGTCGGCGCCCGGTGCCTTCGGGGGTGTGCCGCGCCGGCGACGACGCGCCTGTCGCCGCGGCTCCTTGTGGCCGCACGGTGGTGCGTCAGCACCGCCGGACGGGGACGGCGCGGCAGCGATGGAGACGCCACGCCGTTCTCCTCCAACC
Organism: uncultured bacterium; assembly: GCA_965651925.1. Lineage (GTDB taxonomy): Bacteria > Desulfobacterota > Binatia > HRBIN30 > CADEER01 > CBFGUK01. Next base: position 16,920 of record CBFGUK010000073.1, read on the forward strand.
CGCCCGCCGAGCGATGCTGCGCGCCGCCTGCGGCCAGAGGGGGCCGCCGCTACCGTGATCCGTTCTCGAAGGCGGACGCATTGTTCGGCCCCCGGCGCCTGCCGGGACGTCGGCGCCGGCCGTCGCGCGGGGTACGCTGGGTGATGCGCGAGTCCGCAAGTCACGTGACAAATTGACACGGCGCCTGTCGATGCTGTGGCAGCGCGCATGACTATTCGTGCGGACTGAAACATGACAAAAGCCTGAGCATCCGGCTTGCATCACGCTGTGCAACCGCGCTAGTCGGGAGGCTCAACACAAAAATCCGTTGCAGCCGTACTCCCCTCAGGGCGGTGGGGATCCGAGTACCCGGCGCTGAAAGAGGGAGACATGCCTCCATCCGTGATCGGCGGGCGCTCGCGCCGTGTGATCCTCGTTCTCGCGCTCATCGCGCTCGCGGTGGCGCCGGCATCGGCGACCGTCACGCACGTCAAATCGATCGGCACCGCCACGTCGAAGAGCAGCGGTACGACGATCAGCGTCACGGTGCCCGCCGGCGGCGTCGCCGCCGGCAACAGCATCATCCTGATGCTGGCGATGGACCAGGCGAGCGGGATGGTGACGGCGACCGACAGCGCCGGCAACGTGTACACCGCCGACGCGTCGGCCTCGAACAGCGGCGACGTGCGGACGGTCATCCTGGCGGCGCACAACGTCACGGCGCTCGCGCCCGGCCAGACCATCACCGTCACGCATCCGAGCGTGACGGCGCGCGCCCTGACGGCGAACGAGTTTGCCGGCCTGCTGCCGAATCCGCTCGACCGCGTGCAGACGGGCACCGGCAGCGGGACGGTGCCGTCCAGCGGGCTCACGGCGCCGACCACGCAGGCATACGAGCTGCTGATCGGCGCGATCGGCGCCGAGGGCCCGAGCGGCGACAGCTTCACCGCGGGGCCGTTCTTCACCGGCCTGCCGCGTGCCGGAACGAGCGGCGGCAGCGCAAGCTCGAACGTCACCATCAACCCGCAGTTCCGCATCGCCAGCCTGACCGGCGCCTATGCGTCCAACGGCACCCTCGGCACGAGCCGCGACTGGGCGTCGGCGATCGCCACCTACAAGGCGGTGTTCGTCCCGCCCGCGCTCACCACCGCGAAGCAGGCGGTGGCACTGCCGGCGTGTCAGACGGCGCGCGTGACGCTCGAGGTCGAAGGCGCCGGCGATCCGCCCAGCCAGCACATTCCGCTCGACGTGCAGATCGTGTTCGACACCTCGATCTCGATGCAGGGGGCACCGCTCGCCGCGGCGAAGAGCGCCGCGAACACCCTCATCAGCCAGCTCGATCCCGCGACCGATCGCGTCGGCCTGACCTCGTACGGCACGACGGCGGTCCTGCAGGCGGGCCTGACCAGCAACTTCGCCACCGTCACCACGGCGGTGAACAACCTGACGATTCCGCCCGGTGCCCGCACGAACATCGGCGGCGCCGTGCTCAACGGCCAGGCCGAGCTCGCCACCAACGGCCGGCCGGCGCCCGTCGTGCCGATCCTGATCGTGCTCTCCGACGGCGTCGCCAACACCGCCGCCGACGGCACGCAGTGCGTCATCTCGCCCGAAACGCCGAACACGTGCACCGCCGACGCGGTGGCGCAGGCGCTGGCGGCCAAGAACGCCGGCACGATCGTGTTCACCGTCGGGCTCAACATCGCCGGCCTCACGCCGCTCGCGACCCGCGAGCTGGCGCGCGGAACGCTGATCGAGATGGCCACCAACCCGGCCAAGTACTTCGAAGTCCCGACCAGCGGTGTCGAGGCGGCCTTTGCCGACATCGCGGAAGCGGTGACCTCGATTGCCGGGTCGACCGCCGTGATCACCGACATCCTGCCGCCGGGCGTCTCCTACCTCGCCGATTCGGCGCTGCCGCCGCCGAGCACCATCGTCGGGCAGACGCTCACCTGGAACCTCGGCATCATCAGCGTCGGCGAGACGCGTACGGTCACCTTCGACGTCATGCTCACGCCGGGCGGGCCGGATCAGCTCGTCGATGTCTATCCGGACTCGCGCGTCGACTTCACGGACTACCTGCTGCAGAGCGCCTCGGTGCCGTTTCCGGAGACGTTCGTCTCCACGACGCTCTGCCCGACCAGTACCCCGACCGAGACGCAGACCAGCACGGCGACGCCGACGCCGACGAACACGGCCACCGCGAGTGCGACCGCCACCGCGACCCCGACCGGAACCACCACCAGCACGTTCACGGCGACGGCGACCGCAACGGCCACGGCAACCGATACGCCAACGCCGACCGCCACGGCGAGCGACACGCCGACCGCGACGGCAACGCCGAGCGATACGCCGACCGCGACGGCGACGCCGAGCGACACGCCGACCGCGACCGCCACGGCGAGCGACACGCCGACCGCGACGGCGACGGCGAGCGATACGCCGACGGCGACGGCCACGCATACGCCGACGTCGACTGCCACCGCGAGTCATACGGCGACGGCGACCGCCACTGCGAGCGACACGCCGACGCCGACGGCAACCGTGACCGACACGCCGACGGCGACGGCGACGCCGAGCGATACGCCCACCGCGACGGCGACGCCGAGCGATACGCCGACGGCGACGGCCACGGCCACGCATACGCCGACGTCGACCGCCACGGCGAGTCATACGGCGACGGCGACCGCCACCGCGAGCGACACGCCGACGGCGACGCCGAGCGACACGCCGACGCCGACGGAAACGGCGGCCGATACGCCGACGGCGACCGCCACGGCAACCGGCACGGCGACGCAGACGCCGACGCCGACCGAGACGTTCGTCGAGCCGACGCTCGAGCCGCTGGTCGTGCCCGATCTCGATCTGCGCAAGGCCTTTGCCGCGGCCTGCGGTCCGGGGTTGCGCAGCACCATGCAGCTGTCGGTGCGCAACGTCGGTACCGGTCCGACCAGCGGGCCGATCGAGCTCACCGATCCGATGCCGGCGGGGATGACGCTGGTCGTGCCGGTGACGGCGCCGGGGTGGGATTGCAGTGCCTCGACGCCGCACCTGCTGTCCTGCAGCTACCCGCCGCCGGTGCCGCCCAACGGTGGCCCGCTGACGGTCACTGTGACCGTGCTGGTTCAGAGCGACGTGGTGATCGGCCTGCGCAACACCGCCACCGCGATGACCGCGGGCGACCTCAACCCGGCGAACGACACCGACAGCGCGTTGTGCGCGCCACCGGCACCCGCGCCGCTGCTGTCGCCACTCGGGGCCGGCCTGGGCGTGCTGGCGCTGCTCGGCACCGCCGCGCTCGCCTACCGCCGCCGGACGGCGTAAGCGCCCGCGCAGACCGTTCGGGTCCCCTCTCCCCTGGCGGGGAGAGGGGACCCGAAAGGCGACGGTCGTCCGCGGCCCGGCGGGCGCCGGGCCCTCCAACGCGTGTTGGGATAGGCGTGCGCGGTCGACCGGTCGGCTGGCTGGTAGACGCGCTGGAGGGCCGTGCTT
>CBFGUK010000074.1:0-20116 GCA_965651925.1 uncultured bacterium
GGCGCACCCGCCGGTCGTGCACGACCCGCTGCATCCGCCCCCCGGCCGCGAGGCGCCGCACATCCCGCCCGACCCACGCCTCGACGACTAGGGGTGCGCGCGCGTCGCCCCCGGTCCGACCGACGACGCGCCGGCCCGTACTCGTACACGTACACGGATCCGCGTCCGCGCGCTGCGCGCGCGGCCCGTTGCTCGCGCTGGAGATGTCGGACGCCCCTACCCTGACCCTCTCCCCTGGCGGGGAGAGGGGACCCACAGGAACGGGGACCGCCCCCCGCTCCTTTTCACCGCCGCGAGGCGCGCAGCGTCTCGAGATCGTCGATCTCCGCCGGTGTCTTGTCGTCGCGGACGCGCACGATGCGGGCGAAGCGCAGTGCGATGCCGCCGGCGTATTGCGGGCTCGCCTGCACGCCTTCGAATTTCACCTCGACGACGAGCTCGGGGCGGACGTGGACCGTCCCGCCGGCGGCATGCGTCTGCAGCGCGAGCAGGCGTTCGGTGAGCTGTGCGAACTCGGCGTCGGTCGGTCCCTTGAACGTCTTGCCGACCGGCGTGAACGCGCCGCTGTCGGGGTCGCGCGCGGCGAGGTGGTAGTTGCTCAGCCACGCGTGGCGGCGGCCGTAGCCCCAGTCGGCGGCGACGATCACCAGATCGACCGTGTGCGCGAGCTTCACCTTGCGCCAGGCGGCGCCGCGCACGCCGGGCGTGTACGGGCTGTCGAGCGCCTTGGCCATCACGCCCTCGTGTCCGGCGGCGAGCGCGTCGCGGTAGAACGCCTCGGCGGCCGCGGGATCGGACGGCTCGATGTGCGGCACGCAGTCGAGCCCGCCGGCCGCAGCCTGCAGCGCCGCCCAGCGCGCGGCGAGCGGCTGATCGAGCAGCAGCGTGTCGCCGGCGCGCAGCAGGTCGAACAGATAGAGGTGCACGGGAATCGTGCGCGCGGTCGCCTCGATGTCGCGCACGCGGCGGAAGCGGCGCATGAGCTCCTGGAACGGCAGCGGCCGGCCGTCGCGCACCGCGAGCACCTCGCCTTCGAAGATCGCGGTGTCGAGCGCCGCGCGGCTGCGCACCTGCGCGACGACATCGGGCAGGCTCGCGGTCAGGTCCTGCAGGCGGCGCGAGAAGATGCGCACCGTGTCGCCCCGGCGGTGGATCTGCACGCGCGCGCCATCGAGTTTCCACTCGAGCGCCAGCCGTCCGTCGAGCGCCGTCCACGCGGCGCGCACGTCGGCGGCCGACATCGCCAGCATCGGCTTGATCGGGTGGAAGAGCCGCGCCTCGATGGCCGCCAGCGCGCCGGGCTCGCGCACGGCGAGCGCGGCGAGGCGGCCGATGTCGCTCAGCGCCTGCTGGGCGCGGCGGATCGCCGCCGGCGCGACGCCGGCGAGCTGCGCGAGCGCGTCGAGCACGATGCCCTCCTGCACGCCGTGGCGCATCTCGCCGAGGACGATTTTCGCGAGGTACGCGCCCTCGAGCGGTGTGGCGCGCGCGAAGAGCGCGGCGAGCAGCGCGATGCGCGCCGCGCGCGAGCCGGCGCCGCTGCGCGTCGCGATGGCGGCGAACGTCGCCTGCACGTCGGCGAGCGTCAGCCCGCCCGGCGCGCGCGCCGGCAGGGCGCGGGCGACGAGCGCGCCGACGTCGGGGGCGCCGGCCCATTGCAGGGCTGCGGGACTGCCGCCGGCGGCGCGCACCGCCTCCCACACGGCGCTGCCGCCGAGCGCCAGGCGGCGGCCCTGCGTTTCGGCGAACGCCCGCCCGAGCAGCAGGCGCGTCGCGACCTCGACCGCGGCGGGGTCGAGGTCGCGCAGGTAGTCGGCGACGAGCCGGGTGCGCGCCAGGCGCGCCGGCGTGCCGGCCAGCCGTTCGCAGAGCGTGGCAAAGTCCGCGAATTGCGTCTTCGCCGGATGTTCGCTATCGGTCGGCACGCAGGGAGGCTGGCGCGTGTACCTGACCAAGCGGCAGAAGGAGCTGTTCGATTATCTCGACGGCTACATCGGCGAGCACGGCTACGCTCCGACGCTCGAGGAGATCGGCGCCCGGTTCAATCTGAACTCGCTGGCGACGGTCCACAAGCACCTGACGAACCTCGAGCAGAAGGGCTGTATCCGCCGCACCTGGAACCACAGCCGCGCCATCGAGCTGGTGCGGCCCGAGGCGGCGGTGCGCGCGCTCGAGCTGCCGCTGCTCGGGCGGGTTGCCGCCGGCCAGCCGATCGAGGCGCTCGAAACCGCCGACACCATCGCCGTGCCCGAGGACCTCGTGCGCCGCCAGCCGACGTTCGTCCTCAAGGTCGCCGGCAACTCGATGGTGCAGGACGGCATTCTCGACGGCGACTTCATCGTCGTCGAGCAGCGTGCCACGGCGAACAACGGCGAGACGGTGGTCGCGGTGATCGACGGCGAGGCGACGGTCAAGCGCTTCTACCGCGAGCGCGGCGGCCGCATCCGCCTGCAGCCGGCGAACGACGCGCTGCAGCCGCTGCTCGTCGACGCCGCCGCCTGCGAGATCCGCGGCGTGGTCGTCGCCGTCCTGCGCAAGTACTGAGCGGATACGTACGCGCCAGGTCACCACCTGGATTCGGTAGCGACGCACGCGCGGGCACGGCGCTCCGCGCCGGTGCTGACGTGCTGACGTGTTGACGTGCTGACGTGGGCCGGAATGTCGACATCTGCACGTCCACGTCAGCACGTCAGCACGTCAGCACCCGACGCCGGCATCTCCGAGCGACTACTGCCTGCCGCACGCGACGCACTGCGCTTCGAGCCACCGCCGTCTGAAACAACCGTTTGGCTCGCTTGACCGTGCGCGCGGGGCGCGGGTAACGTCCGGCGATGGTCGGCATCAGATCGTTCGGGGCATACATCCCGATGCTGCGGCTGCCGTTCGCGGCGATCGCCGGCGGCGGGCGCAAGGTGGCGGCGGCGGGCGGCGGCGAGCGGGCGGTGGCGAACTTCGACGAGGACGCCGTGACCATGGGCGTCGCGGCGGCGACCGACTGCCTGCGCGGCATCGACCGCGGCACGATCGGCGGCGTGCTGTTCGCGTCGACCTCGCACCCATACAAGGAGAAGCAGGGCGCGAGCGTGATCGCCAAGGCGCTCGACCTGCCGCGCACGGTCGCCACGGGCGACGTCGGCGGCTCGCTGCGCGCCGGCACCACCGCGCTGCGCGCCGCGCTCGATGCGGTGAAGGCGGGCAGCGCCGCGAACGTTCTCGTCATCGCCAGCGACTGCCGGCCGGCGGCGCCGCGCTCGGCCCTCGAGCGCACGATCGGCGACGGTGCCGCGGCGCTGCTGATCAGTGCCGACGACGTCGCCGCCGCGGTCGAGGCGCAGCACACGATTGCCGACGAGATCATCGACGTCTGGCGGCTCGACTCCGACCGCTTCATCCGCTCGTGGGAGGACCGGTTCGTCGTCGAGCACGGCTACCGCGACAACCTCGTCGAAGCGGTGAAGGGGCTGCTGGCGAGCAGCGGCCGGACGGCGGCGGACTTCACGCGCGCCGTGCTCTACGGGCCCGACGCGCGCAGCCACGCCGCCGCGGCGCGCGCCCTCGGTGTCGAGCCGAAGGCGCAGCTGCAGGATCCGCTCTTCGGCCGCCTCGGCAACACCGGCGCGGCGTTCGCGCCGATGCTGCTCGTCGCCGCGCTCGAGAACGCGAAGGCGGGCGACACGCTGCTGCTCGCGAGCTACGGCGACGGCGCCGACGCGTTCGCGCTGCGCGTCACCGACGCGGTCAAGGGGCTCACCGACCGGCGCGGCATCCGCTGGCATCTCGAGCGGCGCGCCGAGCTCGGCGACTACAACACCTACCTGCGCTTCCGGAACCTCGAGCCGAGCGAGTTCGATCGCCGCGCCGGCGCCGGCGTGTCGGCGACCGTGCACTACCGCGACCGCAACGAGGACATCAGCCTGCACGGCCAGCGCTGCCGGCGCTGCGGCACCGAGCAGTTCCCGCTGCAACGCGTCTGCTTCGGCTGCTACGCGCGCGACGACTTCGACGAGATCCGCCTCGCCGACCGCACCGGCAAGGTCCTCTCGCATACGTTCGACTTCTTCGCCGGCAGCCCGGCGCCGCCGCTGATCGTCACCATGATCGAGGCCGAGGGCGGCGCGCGCCTCTATCTGCAGATGACCGACGCGAACGCGAAGGAAGTGACGCTCGACCTGCCGGTCGAGTTCGCGTTCCGCAAGGTGCACGAATACGGCGGCACGCCGAATTACTTCTGGAAGTGCACGCCGGTACGATAGCGGTCAGCGGTCAGCCATCAGCAGTCAGCTGAGCGCTGACGGCTGAGAGCTGACAGCGCGAGCGACGCAGGAGCGAGCAGATGAATCCAGACGCCATCCGCGACAAGGTCGCCATCGTCGGCATGGGGTGCTGCAAGTTCGGAGAAAACTGGGACAAGGCGCCCGAAGACATGATCGTCGAGGCGGCGTTCGAGGCTTACGAGGACGCCGGCATCAGCGAGCCGCAGAAGCAGATCGAGGCGGTGTTCTGCGGCGCCGTGTACCCGTCGCGCGGCACTGCCGAAGTCGCCGACTCGCTCAAGCTCTTCGGCCGCCCGGTGAGCATGACGCAGAACTACTGCGCCACCGGCACCGACGCGTTCCGCTTCGGCGTCTTCTCGATCGCCTGCGGCCTCTACGACACCGTGCTGGTGGTCGGCTTCGACAAGCCGAAGGACCGCGGCGTCTCGGGACCGAACGTGCAGACCGCCGGCGTGCGCGGCCTGCCGATGACGCCCGCCGGCTGGTTCTCGCTGTGCGCCGCACGCTACTTCGACACCTACGGCGCGACGCGCGAGGACCTCGCGAAGATCGCCGTGAAGAACCACCACAACGGCACGCTGGCGCCGAAGTCGATGCTGAAGAAGGAGATCACCGTCGACGAGGCGCTGAAGGCGCCGATCATCTCCTGGCCGTTCGGCCTCTACGACTGCTGCGCGCAGTCGGACGGCGCCGCGGTCGCGGTGCTGACCAAGAAGGAGCTCGCGAAGAGCTTCCGCGACGACTACGTGCTGGTGAAGGCGGTGGCGATCTCGCTCGAGGCGAACCCGCAGGCCGATCCGTCGTTCGACTTCCTGCGCTGGAAACCGACGATCTCCGCCGCGCAGCAGGCGTACGCGCAGGCGGGCATCACGCAGCCGTTCAAGCAGCTCGACGTCGTCCAGGTGCACGACTGCTTCACGCTCACCGAGCTGCTCACCTACGAGGACCTCGGTCTCTGCGAGAAGGGCTCGGCGAAGGAGCACATCGCCAGCGGCACGTTCGCGCTCGACGGCGAGCTGCCGGTCAACACCGATGGCGGCCTCAAGACCTTCGGCCACCCCACCGGCGCCACCGGCGTCCGCATGCTCTACGAGAACTACAAGCAGCTGCAGGGCAAGGCCGGCGACCGCCAGGTGAAGAACCCGAGCCTCGCGCTCAGCCACAACATCGGCGGCGCCCCCCAGGCGTGCGGCATCGCCATCATCGGCCGGGACTGAGCGGGCTGGGGGAGCGGGGGGTTACGGGGTTGGGGGGCCAGAAGCGCTCGCAGCCTGCACCCGGTTCTGCCCTACGCTCCGCTCCGAAGACGGACCGCCAAGACGCCAAGAACGCCAAGTCCGGAGGGAGCGGTCGCAGTTGCCTGCTTTCGGTCTGGCGTGTTGGACGTCTTGAGGGTTCGGCTTTCTGGCGCCCCTAACCGCCTAACCCCCGGCGCAACTGTCGCCTGACATCGCCCGCGTCGCCGCCGAGCAGGGGGGGAGGGCCGACCGGCGTGGGCTCCGGTCGGCCCCGATTCGGGATGAGGGAGGGGTCCATCATCCCGTTGCAACCGCGGGCGCATTGCTGTGCCCGCGATGTGGAGGGCTGGATAAGCAGAGCCTCACTGAATCGTCGTTCAAGTGAGGTGTCGCTAATCTATACGACGGCGCACCCGAGGCAAGCCGGGGGGCGACGTTTTTTGACGCGACGCGGCAAGGGGCGGAGCGAGCGCGCGGCTTGACCCGTCGGCGGCGTTCCGGTCCGATGCCGCGCATGGGTGCTGTCCGCCTGCTGGTGCTGATCGCCGGTCTGCTCGGAGCGAGCGCGGCCTGGGGCTTCGGATTCACCGACGTCGCGGCGCGCGCCGAGGCGCTCGCCGCCCGGCCGTACGAGAACACGCAGAAGAAGGTGCCGGAGTGGATGCTGGTCGGCTCGATGTCCTACGACCAGTGGCGCGACATCCGCTTCCGGCCCGATCACGCGCTGTGGCGCGAGGAGAACCTGCCCTTCCAGGTGCAGTTCTTCCATCCCGGCCTCTACTACGACCGCACCGTGCAGGTGAACGTCGTCGACACCGCCGGCGTGCACGCGGTGCCGTTCTCGCCGGAGCGCTTCGACTACGGCAAGAACACGTTTGCCGACCGCATCCCGGCCGACATCGGCTACGCCGGCTTCCGCATCCACTACCCGCTCAAGAACCCGAACTACCTCGACGAGCTGATCGTCTTCCTCGGCGCCAGCTACTTCCGCGCGCTCGGGCGCGACAACGTCTACGGCCTGTCGGCGCGCGGCCTGGCGATCGACACCGTCGAGCCGTCGGGCGAGGAGTTCCCGGCGTTCATCGAATACTGGCTGGTGGAGCCGGAGCCGACCGCGAACCACCTCGTGCTCTACGCACTGATGGACAGTCGCAGCGTCACGGGCGCGTACCGCTTCGACATCACCCCCGGCGAGCAGACCACCGTTGCCGTGCAGCTGCGGCTCTTTCCGCGCCGCCAGGTCGCCAAGCTCGGGCTCACGCCGCTGACCAGCATGTTCTTCTTCGGCGAGAACACGACGCGGCACTTCGACGACTTTCGCCCCGAGGTGCACGACTCCGACGGGCTGCTCATCCACTTCGACGGCGGTGAGTGGCTGTGGCGCCCGGTGGACAATCCGCCGCGCATCAACGTCAGCAGCTTTGCCACCCGCAACCCGCGCGGCTTCGGCCTCATCCAGCGCGACCGCGACTTCGCGAACCACCAGGACATCGAGACGCGCGCCGAGCTGCGGCCGAGCGTGTGGGTCGACCCCGAGGGCGACTGGGGCGAGGGGCACATCGAGCTCGTCGAGATCCCGACCACCACCGAGCTGGTCGACAACATCGTCGCCTTCTGGGTGCCCGCCGCGCCGCTGCGGCCCGGCACGCCGCTGTCGCTGTCGTACACGCTGTCCTGGTACGGCGACGACCCGAGCCGGCCGCCCGGCGGGCGCACGATCAGCACCCGCCGCGACCGCGGCACGGTCGAGGGCGGCTACCGCTTCGTCATCGATTTCGACGGCGACCGGCTGCGTGCCCTCGGGCCCGAGCAGCCGCCGGACGGCATCGTCAGCGCCGGACCGGGCGTGAACGCCGCCGAGATCCTCGACCAGCACGTCGTCAAGCACCCCGGCACCGGCGGCTGGCGGCTGTCGTTCCAGCTGAAGCCGAAACGCAGCGGCCCGATCGAGCTGCGCGCCTTCCTCACCGAGCACGGCCACGTGCTGACCGAGACCTGGTCCTACGTGCTCCTCCAGTGACGACAGATTCCAGCCGCGAAGGCGCGGAGGGCGCGAAGCCCGGAACGAGACTGCGGTAGGCAGGACTTGAACTTCCGTTCGGACTTCGCGTCCTTCGCGCCTTCGCGGCTGATTCGTCCGGGTCCGTCGACTCACGGGCGCGGCGGTGGTTCAATGCGGCGATGCCGCAGGTTGCCACGGCCGCGCCGCTGAGTGAGGTGGTGGGGCGCAACGGAGCGCGGCGGCGCTTTGCCGCGTTCGCGTGGGGCGTGCTCGCCTTCAACCTCGCCGTCATCCTCTGGGGTGCGTTCGTGCGCGCCACCGGCTCGGGCGCCGGCTGCGGCAACCACTGGCCGCTGTGCAACGGCGAGGTCATTCCGCGCGCCCCCGAGCTGCAGACGCTGATCGAGTTCGGCCATCGCGCCAGCAGCGGCGTCGCGCTGCTGCTCGTCGTCGCGCTGGTCGCCGGTGCCTGGCGGCGCTTCCCGCGCGGCCACGCCGCGCGCCTCGGCGCGGTGCTCGCGGCGGTGTTCATGCTCAGCGAGGCCCTGATCGGCGCCGGCCTCGTGCTGCTCGAGTACGTCGCCGACGACACGCGCGTGGCGCGCGGCTACTGGGTCGCCGGCCATCTCGTCAATACGTTCCTGCTCGTCGGCGCGCTGACGCTCGCTGCGTGGTGGGCGTCGGACGGACCGCCGCTGCGCTGGCGCGCGCAGCCGCGCCTCGCCGCCATCCTCGGCGCAGCGCTTGCCGGCGTGCTGCTGCTCGGCGTCAGCGGTGCGATCACCGCGCTCGGCGACACGCTCTTCCCGGCGGCGACGTTCGCCGAGGGCAAGGCGCTGACGTTCTCCGACAGCGCGCACCTGTTCGTCCGCCTGCGCATCTGGCATCCGGCGCTCGCCGTCGCCGTCGGACTCGGCGTCGGCGCCGCGGTCACGTACGCCGCCCGCCGCCGGGCGCTGCCGCTGGTGCGCCTCCTGGCGGTCGCGGTCATCCTCCTCTGGGCCGCGCAGCTCGTGCTCGGCGCCGCGAACGTCTACCTGCTCGCGCCGGTCGGCCTGCAGCTCGCGCACCTGCTGCTTTCCGACCTGATCTGGATCGGGCTCGTCCTGCTCGCCGCCGCGGCGCTGTCCTGAGCGGCGCGGCGGCCGTCGTGAACCGCGCCGCGTACGACGCGATCGCCGCGCAGTGGGATGCCGCCCGGCAGGTGTGCGGCGCGCGCGAGCAAAACTGTCTCGACGAGGTGCTGGCGCCGCTGCCGGCGGGCGCGACGGTCCTCGATCTCGGCTGCGGCACCGGGCGGCCGCTCGCCGCGCACGTGCTCGCGCGCGGCCATCGCGTCATCGGCATCGATCAGTCGCTCGCGCTGCTGCGCCTGGCACGGCAGCGCTTCCCGGCGCAGCGCTGGATCGCAGCGGCGCTCGAGACCTCGCCGCTGCCGGCGGGCTGCGACGCCGCGCTCTGCTGGGATGTGCTGTTCCACATCGAGCGCCGGTGGCACGAGCCGATCCTGCGCCGCTTGCACGCGGCGCTCGTTCCCGGCGCGCGGCTGATGCTCACCGTCGGCGGCTCGGCGCAGCCGCCGTTCACCGACACGATGTTCGGCCGCGAGTTCTTCTACGACTCGCACCCGCCGGACACGGCCGTGGCGCTGCTGCAGGCCCTCGGCTACCGCATCCGGCGCGGCGAATTCCTGAGCCGCCCGACCGGCGGCCGCGACAAGGGACGGTTCGCGGTGGTGGCAGAGGTGGTGTGAGATGGACGGCCACAGAGACCGGGAGGACACCGAGTCGAGTCAGCCGATTCGGATCCGACTGAACCTCAGGCGTAGCTGACGCACTCGACTCGGTGTCCTCTCCACCTCGATGGCTGATTCCGCCGCGCCTCACCCCGGCGGCGGCGCCGCGTCGCGCACCTCGAAGTCCTTGCTGCCCGCCGGGGCGCCGTTCGCGGCGATCTCGACCTTGTATTTGCCGGCCGGCCAGCCGCTCGGTCGCGCGATGTGGAACTCGGTGGCCGACGGTCCCTGGGGCGCGATGGTCTGCTCGGATTCGTTGACCAGCTGGCCGTCCTCGTAGGTCCAGCGCGCCTTCAGCGTCACGCTCGGCGCCGTGCCGCTGGTGACGACGGAGGCGTAGATCGTGTCCGTCGGCGCGAAGACGGTGATCGCCTCGGCGACGCGCTTGTCGGGCTTGATCTCCTTGCCGAGCTCGATCGACGAGACCGCGAACGGCGCGGCCGGCGGAGCCTGCGCGGCCGGCTGTGTCGCCGGCGCGGCGGCGGTGGGTGCCGCGGCCGGCGCCGCCGTCGGCGTTGCCGACCGGGCGTCGTCGCGGCGACACCCCGTCGCGCCCAGGGCGGCGGCCAGACAGACGAAGACTGCGAGTCGGAAGTGGCGCATGCGGCTCCCCCTTCGGTCACAGGTCGGGGATCTTGAGGACCTGACCCGGGTAGATGCGGTCCGGATCCTTCAGGATGTCCCGGTTGGCGTCGAAGATCGGCTGCCAGCGGTTCGCGTTGCCGTAGTACTGCCGGGCGATCTTCGACAACGTGTCGCCCTTGACGACGGTGTGCGTGCGTGGTGCATCGCCGGCCTGTTGCGCGCCCGGCTCCGGCGCGGTGGAAGAGCTGCCCGCCGTGACATCGGAAAAATCCGGCTTCGGCTTGTCGGCCATCGCGGCTCCTTTCGCTGCCGGACCATCGCGCCGGCGCACGCGGCGTGTCAATGCGCTTTCCGGCGCGCCCGCGCTGCACTCGACCCGCGGCACGGGTATAACTCACGGCATGCCGGCGCAGCAGACGGTCGCCACCGGGCACGACGGCTTCGCCCGTCGATGCCGCCTGACGCGACGCCCGCGAGGCTGAGCGCGTGCGCCTGCCCCGCGCCAGTGGCGTGCTGCTGCATCCCACCGCCCTGCCGGGCGCGTGGGGCATCGGCGACATCGGCCCGGCGGCGTTCGCGTTCGTCGACTGGCTCGCCGCGGCGCGACAGCGCTGCTGGCAGGTGCTGCCGCTCGGGCCGACGAGCTTCGGCGATTCGCCCTACCAGAGCCCGTCGACGTTCGCCGGCAACCCGCTGCTGATCAGCCCCGAGGCGCTCGCCGCCGCGGCGCTGCTCGATGCCGCCGACCTCGATGCGCTGGCGCGGCCGCCGGGGCGCGTCGACTACGGCGCGGTGATCGCCGCCAGACTGCCGGTGCTGCGCCGCGCCGCGCGCCGCGCCTGCGCCACGGTGCGCTGGCGCGACGAGATCGACCGCTTCCGCGCCGCGGAGGGCGCGTGGCTCGAGGATTTCGCGCTGTTCATGGCGCTCAAGGAGGCGCACGGCGGCGCGCCGTGGTGGGAGTGGCCGCCGCCGCTCCGGCTGCGCGCGCCGGAGGCGATCGCCCGGGCGCGCGCCGAGCTGGGCGACGCGATCGCCGAGCACGTCGCCCTGCAGTGGCTGTTCTTCACGCAATGGGCGGCCCTGCACCGACACGCCGCCGCGGCGGGCGTGCGCCTCGTCGGCGACCTGCCGATCTTCGTCGCGCGCGACAGCGCCGATGTCTGGGCCGCCCGGCAGCTCTTCCAGCTCGATGCCGACGGCACGCCGACGGTGGTCGCCGGCGTGCCGCCCGACTACTTCAGCGAAACCGGCCAGCTGTGGGGCAACCCGCTGTACGCGTGGGAGGCCCACGCCGCCGACGGCTTCGCCTGGTGGATCGCCCGCCTGCGCGCCGCGTTCGCGCGCTACGACTGCGTGCGCATCGACCACTTCATCGGCTTCACCCGCTACTGGGCGGTGCCCGCCGGCGAGACGACGGCGATGCACGGCGAGTGGCGTCCGTCCCCCGGGGCCGCGGTGCTCGCCGCGGCGCGCGCGGCACTCGGCGAGCTGGCGATCATCGCCGAGGATCTCGGCTCGCTGACGCCGCAGGTCGATGCCCTGCGCCGCGACTTCGCGCTGCCCGGCATGCAGGTGCTGCAGTTCGCCTTCGACAGCGACGCGAGCAACCGCTACCTGCCGCACAACTACGAGCCGCACTGCGTCGTCTACACCGGCACGCACGACAACGACACGACCGCCGGCTGGCTCGCTACCGCCCCGCCGGCGGTGCGCACCGCCGTGCAGCGCTACACCGGCTGCCGCGAGGGCGACCTCGTCGCGGCGCTCGTCCGCCTCGCGTTCGCCTCGGTCGCCGACACCGCGATCATCCCGGCGCAGGATATCCTCGGCCTCGACCGCAGCGCACGCATGAACGAGCCCGGCAATCCGCTCGGCAACTGGAGCTGGCGCCTGCGCGACGGCGAGCTCGGCCCCGTCCACGCGGAACACCTTGCCGAGCTCAGCGCGACATACGGCCGCGATCAGAAGCGTGACCGGTGACCGGTGGGGCGACCTACCGGTCACGCCCTGGAGGAGCGGCGACGCGACCTTCCAACCATCGCATGTAGCCGCGGCCCCTGTGGCCGCCGGCGACGCGCCGCGTCGCCCGGAGGCGGGGTGTGGCAGACGCGTACCCGCCCGCTGATCCCGCACCGCCGGCCGCCACAGGTGCCGCGGCTACATGCGCGTCGGCGGGCGCCGCGTTACGGCGGGGGCGACCGCGAGCATGACATGCACGGCCGACATCGGTGACCACCACCGGTCACCGGTCACCGGCTCGGGTCACCGAATCTCCGCCGGCTGGCCGGTCGCCTCCAGCACGCGTTCCCACTCTTCGCCCGTCGGGTCGATCTGGCGTTTGCGGCGGGTGGCGAGCGGGATCGGCACGTGCACGAACTGGTCGTTCCAGACGCCGACGAGCATGTTCGTGCGGCCCGACATGCCGGCGTGGACGGCATGCTGGCCGAGCACGAGGCAGTACTGCGCGTCGAGCGCGTTCGCCGGCAGGCTGCGGATCAGATAGCTCGGGTCGATGTAGCGGATCGCGATGTCGATTTCGCGCGCGGCGAACCACGCGCCGATGCGGTCGCGCAGCAGCACGCCGACATCGTGCAGCTTGATGTTGCCCGAGGCGTCGCGCTCGATGCGCCGTTCGGGGCCGAAGAGCTCCTGGCCCGCGCCCTCGGCGACCGCGATCACCGCGTGATGCTTGAGCGCCAGCCGCCGCTCGAGCGTCGCGAGCAGCCCGTGCGGGCCGTCGAGCGCGAACGGCACCTCGGGAATCAGGCAGAAGTTCACGTCGGCGCTCGCCAGCGTCGCGTGCGCGGCGATGAAGCCCGCGTGTCGCCCCATGAGCTTCACGAGCCCGATGCCGTTCCACGCCGAGCGTGCCTCGACGTGTGCGGCCTTCAGCGCCGCGCACGCCGCCTCGACCGCGGTGCCGAAGCCGAAGCTGCGCGCCGTCCACTCGAGATCGTTGTCGATCGTCTTCGGCACGCCGATGACGCCGATCGGCAGGCCGCGTCGCGTGATCTCGTCGTGCAGCGCCGCGGCGCCGCGCAGGCCGCCGTCGCCGCCGAGGACGAACAGCAGCCCGATGTCGAGCGTCGCGAGGTGCTCGATCATCTCGCCGACGTCCTGCGGACCGCGCGAGGTGCCGAGCCGCGTGCCGCCCATTTCGTGCAGCGGCTCGACGACGTCGGGCGTGAGCACCAGCGGCGCATGGCCGTTGCGCGGCGCGAGGCCCGCGTAGCCGTAGCGGAAGCCGAGGATGCGCCGCACGCCGTACGCGTACCAGAGGCGCAGCACGATCGAGCGCACGACGTTGTTCAGGCCGGGACAGAGGCCGCCGCAGGTGAGAATGCCGCAGCCGAGCGTCGCCGGGTCGTGGAAGATCGCCTCGCGCGGGCCGGCGCGCTCGAATGTCGGCAGCGCGTGGCCGGCGGCGAGCAGGGCGTCGAGATCGACGCGGCGGGTGGTGATGAGGACCGCCTCGTCGTCGGCGACGAACGGCTCGGTGGCGCGCGACAAGGGCGAGCGCCGGGTGGCGGGGCCGAGCCGGGCGATCGCCGTCTCCGCGGCGCTGGGCCAGGCGCCCGGCGTCATCGCGCCGCTCCGCGAGTCAGTGTCGCTCCGCGGCGACCGTCGCCGCGGCGACGTCCGCGAGGCTCGTCGGACAGGTCACGCCGGTGCCGCCGAGGCCGCAGTAGCCGCCGGGATTCTTGGCCAGGTACTGCTGGTGATAGTCCTCGGCGTAGTAGAACGGCGGCGCCGGCAGGATCTCGGTGGTGATCGGGCCGTAGCCCGCAGCGCGCAGGCGCTCTTCGTACGCGGCGCGCGACGCCTCGGCGGCGGCGCGCTGCGCCTCGGAGAATACGTAGATGCCGGAGCGGTACTGCGTGCCGACGTCGTTCCCCTGGCGCATGCCCTGGGTGGGGTCGTGGTGCTCCCAGAAGGCGCGCAGCAGCTCCGCGTACGGCACCGTGCGGGAATCGAAGATCACCAGCACGACCTCGTTGTGTCCGGTGCGCCCGCTGCACACCTCGCGATAGGTCGGGTTCGGCGTCAGCCCGCCGGCATAGCCGACCGCCGTCGCGTACACGCCCGGCAGCTCCCAGAAGACGCGCTCGGCGCCCCAGAAGCAGCCCATGCCGAACAGCGCGCGCTCGCTGCCGTCGGGAAACGGCGGCACGATGCGGTTGCCGTTCACGACGTGGTGCTCGGGGACGGGCATCGACTCGGCGCGGCCGGGCAGCGCCTCGTCAGGGGTCGGCATGCGCAGCTTGTCGTGCATCCAGGCCATGGCACTCCGGATTACAGAAGCGATCCGGGGCAAACGCAACCAGGGTCGCGGCCGGACGCCTGGACGTCCGCTCCGACATCACGGGTGCGACTGCCCGGCCACCGAGCGAACAGCGGACACCGAGTCGACCGGACCATCGCGTTCGATGTCATCGCGATCGATCCACTCGGCGTCCTCTCCACCTCGGTGGCCAGGCCGGTTCCCTCCGCGGCGGAGGTCAGATCACGCAGCCACTCAGCGCGCTGTTCACCGCCGCGATCAGCTCGTTGATCGACACCTCGCCGTCGTCGTTGGTGTCGAACGCGGTGCAGTTCAACGTGCTGCCGCCGAGCGCGAGGTTGACGCCGATGATCAGCTCGTTGATCACCACCATGCCGTCGTAGTTGCAGTCGCCGACGCACGGCAACGGCTCGCCGGGCGTCCGCGTCGGCGTCGCGGCGCCGGGCTGCGTCGCGGTCGGGGTCGGCAGCTCGGCCGACGGCGTGCCTTCGAAGCAGATACCGCGCAACTGGCCATTGATGTCCTCGGCCTGGCAGCTGCTCTCGGTGCACGGGTTGAAATCGTCACAGGCGACGCCGAGGTTCGCCGGCTCGCATTCGTTCGTTTCCGTGTTGCAGCGCTCGCAGACGCCGAAGCAGCGCGACAGGCTGTTGTCACACTGGCCGGTCGCCGGGTTGCAGGCGCCGCGACAGTTGTCCGCCTCCGGGCACTCGACGGGCGCGGGGGCGCAGAATGCGATCGCGGGTTCGTCCGGTCCGCTCTCTTCGATGAGGCACGTGCCGGTCAGGCACGGGCCGAAGATGCTCGCATCACATGCTGCCCCGTCATCCGCCGAATCCCCGACACACACCACGAATTCGAAGCCCGGCACCGGGCTGAGATTCTGACACGTGCCGCAGCCGCCGGCGCACGGGGCGCCGACGGCGGGATCGCCCATGCAGCCCGTGACGGTACAGCGATCGTTGGTCGTGCACTCGTTGAAGTCGTCGCAGGTGCCGCTCGACACCGGCGTGCCCGTACACTGGCCGGCGACGCACATGTCGTTCTGCGTGCACATGTTGAAGTCGTCGCACTGCTGCGCGACGGCCGAGGTCGCGGCGGCCAGCGCCACGCCCATGGCGGCCAGCCCGATCCATCGTCCGAACATGGTGATTCCTCCTGCCGTGGCGCGTCGCACGGGTGTCCGTGCTGCGTCAAGGTATGTTCCTCAGGATGGCCGCGCGGCGGCGGCGCGGCGCACCACCCACATGCGCACGCGGCCGATGCCCTTGAGGGAGTCGGGCCGCAGGTGGCGCAGCGTCAGGGCGGGATCGTCACCCAGGACCTGCCCGAGCTCCTCGGAGGCGAGCACGGTGCCCGGGCGCGCGCGGTCGACGAGCCGGCTCGCGAGGTTGACCGTCGGCCCGTAGAGATCGCCGCCCCACGCCAGCACCGGGCCGAGCGCCAGGCCGACGCGCACCTCGGGCAGCGCCGGGTCGCGCGCGCACGCCTCGACGAGGCCGAGTGCGATCGCGGCCGCGGCGGCCGGCACATCGACGGCGAACATGACCTCGTCGCCGATCATCTTGATCACGCGGCCGCCGTGTTCCGGGATCTGCTCGTAGGCGAGCGTCTCGAAGCGGTTGACCACCGCCGCGAGCTCGGCGGCCTCGCGCCGCTGGCTGAAGGCGGTGAAGTTGACGAGATCGGCGAAGCCGACGACCACCGCGGCGCCGCCGGGATGCGCCGTCGTGGTGCCGGCGCGCGCCAGCGCGGCGAGCAGGTGGCGCCGCCAGACGTAGGCGAGGAACGGCTCCATCACCGGTGCGACGCTGGCCGCCAGGGTCACCGCGGCGTCGAGGTCGGGCAGTGCCGCGGCGCCGGCGCTGACCTGCGCCTCGGCGATACGCGCCAGCGCCTGCCCGGTGATGCGGGTCATCTGCAGCAGAAGCTCGGGCGGGGCGACGCCCTGCTCGACGACGCCCTGCGCGGCGCGCAGCATCTCGACATCGGTGGCGGTGAAGACGCGCGCGTCGTCGGGCACGGGCGGAAAGCCGAGGGCGCGCCACAGCCGGCGCGCCTCGTCGAGCGACACGCCGCTCGACGACGCGACCTCGGGTGGCGTGTACACCGGCTCACCGATCAGCGTCCGCGCCAGCCTCTCGAGCTCGTCGGGCATGGCTGATCGCTCTCCCACACCACGGGCGGCGGTGGAACCCGCTCTGGTCAGTCGACCGGTGGCCCATCAGGGCAGACCGATCCGCCAGCGCGGCGCGGAGGACACGACGTCGCGTCAGATCAGTCACATGAGTTCGGATGGACAGCGACCTGGTGTCCTCTCCGCCCTCGTGTGTCGGGATTCATCCTCGTTCAATCCGCGGCAGGTCCTGTCGATTCGTCCCAGACCTGCGTGTTGGGCAGGACGCGCCGGATGCGGTTGCGTGACTCGGCGTCGAGCGCCGCCCACGCGGCGCGCAGGTCGCGCCAGACGCGCACCTGGAACGTCTTCACCACGGCGCGGAACGGCTGGTCGTGCAGCACGCCGTCGTAGAGCGCGCGGTTGCGGTCGAAGGCCCATTCGTTGAACCGCGTCTCGCCGGCGGCGCGGGCCGCCTCCCACGCGGCGGCGTTCTGCCGCATCAGCGGCACGAACGTGCTGGCGATGAACGCGAGCAGCGGCCGCAGCGCATCGCCGAGCGCCAGCGTGCTGCCGCCCGGCGCGACGTGGGCGCCGTCGCGGATCTGGCACAGCCAGCGGAACGTCGTCGGCGCGCGCTGGCGCATGTCCTCGGCGGCGGTGGGATCCTTGAGGTTCATGCCGAGCTGTCCGTAGACGCTCGCGTCGGCGAGCGTGAAGCGCTCGCCGAGCAGGTACGGCTGGCGCGTCAGCACCGTCTCGACGGCATCGAGGCAGGTGGTGCGCAGCGCGTCGAGCAGCGCGTGCGTCGGCGGGAAGCCCGGACGCGCCGGCGGCGTCAGCTCGGGCGGCAGGCCGGGCATCGTGAACCCCGGCGGCGCGACGCTGAACAGGTACGGCAGCCGCCGCACCTGGCGCTGCGCGAAGCGGCGGGCGAGCAGGCGCGGCCCGCCGGGCGGCAGCACGCGCGCGAACTCGCGTCCGAGCCGCGCGCCGGCATCGTTGGTGCGTGCCGAGGTGACCCAGCGCGCGTGGTGGACGAGGTAGAGGCCGACCTCGTCGAACGCCTCGTCGATCAGCCGCACGGCGAAGCCGACCGCCGGGTCGGCCGCGATGAGCGGCCCGCGCGGCGCCGGCTGCACGTGATCGAGCCAGGCGGCGAGCGCGCTCGAGTCGTAGAGCACGCGCTGCAGGTCGACGACGAGGAACGGGACGAGCGGGTACTCGTCGAGCGGGTCGAGCGCCGGCCAGCGCTCGATCGTGCGCCGCCGCTTGCCGCGTTCGATCAGGCGCAGGGCGCGCAGGTTCTCGAGCCGGGTGCCGTCGGCCGGCAGATCGCGGAACGGCATCGCCGCCGCGGTCAGCAGCGCGCGCAGCTTGAGCGTGTACGGGGAGAGCTCCGAGCCCCAGATCGCGTAGCGCGGCAACGCCGGCTCTCGGGACGCGACGCCGCGCCGTCAGCGCCGCTCGCCGACGAGATAGGTCGCGCCGTCGCCGCCGGCGCGCGCCGCGTGCACGGTGCCCTTCGGCAGCAGGAGGCGGTCGCCGGGGCCGAGGCGCACGCTGCGGCCGAGCGCCTCGAACGTGATGTCGCCGGCCAGCACCCAGATGTTCTCATCGCGCTCGTGCGTGTGCGGGGCGTAGCTCGCGCCCGGTGCATCGGTCCACTGCCAGACGTCGTACCCCTCGCGATCGAGCCGCGTGCGCAGCTCGGCCGCGTCGATCGGCCCACCCGGCCAGCTCACGCACCCGAACTCCATGCGCGTTGCCTACCGCGGGTCGTGCACCGCTTCAACGCGGGTCCGTCCCGGAGAAACACAGATGAACACCGACCTCGGGGCACAGATGAACACCGACCGCCCCCCGCATTGCCCGCTCTGTGTTGGGGTGGGGAGGGGGGTTGAGGGGATCTGTGGCTATCTGTGTTCTCTGTGTTTTCTGTACCGGCGGATCAGCGCGTTGGTGGAGCTGTCGTGCGCGAGCGCCGGCTCGGCGGCGCTCTGCAGCTCGGGGATGATGCGTTTCGCGAGCACCTTGCCGAGCTCGACGCCCCACTGGTCGAAGGAGTTGATGTCCCAGATCACGCCCTGCGTGAACACGCTGTGCTCGTAGAGCGCCACCAGCGCGCCGAGCGTCGCCGGCGTCAGCCGCTCCGCCAGGATGACGTTCGACGGGCGGTTGCCCTCGAACGTGCGGTGCGGCACCTGCCAGTCGGCGACGCCGTCGGCGGCGACCTCGGCCGGCGTCTTGCCGAACGCCAGCGCCTCGGCCTGCGCGAAGACGTTCGCGGTCAGCAGATCGTGATGATCGCCGACCGGATTGAGCGTGTGCGCGAAGGCGATGAAGTCGCACGGGATCAGGCGCGTGCCCTGGTGGATGAGCTGGTAGAACGAGTGCTGCCCGTTGGTTCCCGGCTCGCCCCAGAAGATCGGGCCGGTGTCGTAGTCGACCCGCCCGCCGTCGCGCGTCGTGTGCTTGCCGTTGCTCTCCATCGTCAGCTGCTGGAGGTAGGCGGGGAAGCGCTTGAGGTACTGGTCGTACGGCAGCACCGCGACGGTCTGCGCGCCGAAGAAGTCGGTGTACCAGAGGGTCAGCAGACCCATCAGCACCGGCAGGTTGCGGTCGAGCGGCGCGGTGAGGAAGTGCTCGTCCATGGCGCGGAAACCGGCGAGCATCTCGCGGAAGTGCGCCGGGCCGACGGCGAGCATCGTCGACAGGCCGATCGCCGAGTCCATCGAGTAGCGGCCGCCGACCCAGTCCCAGAAGCCGAACATGTTCGCCGTGTCGATGCCGAAGCGCGTCACCTCGTCGGCGTTGGTCGACACGGCGACGAAGTGCCGCGCGATGGCGCGCTCGTCGCCGAGTGCGGCGAGCGTCCACTGCCGTGCGCTCTGCGCGTTGGTCATCGTCTCGAGCGTGGTGAACGTCTTCGAGGAGATGATCCACAGCGTCTCGGCGGGATCGAGGTCGCGCGTCGCCTCGGCGAAGTCGGTGCCGTCGACGTTGGAGACGAAGCGGAACTGCAGCTCGCGGGCGCTGTAGTGGCGCAGTGCCTCGTACGCCATCACCGGGCCGAGATCGGAGCCGCCGATGCCGACGTTGATCACCGTGCGGATCCGCTTGCCGGTGTGGCCGGTCCAGGCACCGGAGCGCACGCGGTCGCTGAACGCCGCCATGCGGTCGAGGACGGCGTGCACCTCGGGCACGACGTTCGTGCCGTCGACGGCGATCGTCGCGTCGCGCGGTGCGCGCAGCGCGACGTGCAGCACGGCGCGGTGCTCGGTGGTGTTGATGCGCTCGCCGCCGAACATCGCCGCGCGCCGCTCGGGCAGGCCGCACGCCTCGGCGAGGCGCACGAGCAGCGCCAGCGTCTCGTCGGTGACGCGCTGCTTCGAGTAGTCGAGGTAGAGCCCGGCGCCCTCGGCGGTGAGCCGCTCACCGCGCCGCGGGTCGCGCGCGAACAGCTCGCGCAGATGCAGGTCGCGCACCTGCGCGTGATGCGCCGCCAGCGCCTGCCATTCCGGTCGCTGCGTCAGCCGTGTCGTCATCGTCTCCTCCGTGGCACTTGCCGCCAGCGTCTCCCCTCACCCTGCCCCTCTTCCCCTGGGAGAGGGGACCTGGTGAAGCAGCGCGGTTCTTTTGATGGTCCCCTCTCCCAGGGGGAGAGGGTCAGGGTGAGGGGCAACGATTCGCGAGTCGTCGTATCGCCACCTCTCGCCGAGATCCTTCAGCGCCCGAGCTGCGCGCGCGCGGCGGCGACGACCGCCTCGGGTTCGAAGCCGAACTTGCGCTGCACGTCGGCGAGCGGGGCGGAGGCGCCG
>CBFGUK010000075.1:0-19722 GCA_965651925.1 uncultured bacterium
GGGGGGGGGGTGGGCCCAAACACTTTTTATATTTCCCCGTTTTTTTGTGTGGGGGGGGGGTTGGGGGGTGTTCGGGTTTCGGGGCGCTAGGGTTCCGCCCCCTAACCCCCTAACCCCGAACCCCTTAACCCCTTGTCCGTCAACCCGGCCCTACTGCCGAACACAACCCGCGAGGTGCCCCCATGCTCACCCTCTCCCGCGCCGGATCCGTCTTCGTCCTCGCCATGCAGGCGGGGGAGAACCGCTTCAACCGGCCGTTCGTCGATGTGCTCGCCGGGGCGCTGGACGAGGTCGAGGGGAGCAGCGGGCCGGCGGCGCTGGTGACCACCGGGACGGAGAAGTTCTACTCGAACGGGCTCGATCTCGACTGGCTGATGGGGCCGGGCGCGAATGAGGGGCAGGCGTTCATCGGCGACTTTCTGGCACTGATGGGGCGCCTCCTCGCGCTCCCCGTGCCGACCGTCGCGGCGATGAACGGGCACGCCTTCGCCGGCGGGGCGATGTGGGCGCTGGCGCACGACTTCCGCGTCATGCGCGCCGACCGCGGCTACTTCTGCCTGCCGGAGGTCGATCTCGGCATGCCCTTCGCCCCCGGCATGCAGGCGCTGATCACCACCAAGCTCGACAGCCGCACGGCGAGCGATCTGATCCTCACCGGCCGCCGGCTCGGCGCTGCGGAGGCGCTCGCGCTGCGGGTCGTCGACGAGGCGGTCGCCGCCGACGAGGTGCTGCCGCGCGCCATCGCGCGTGCCGACGCGCTCGCCGGCAAGCAGCGCGCGATCTACGGGCGGCTCAAGCGCGATCTCTTCGGCCACGCGATCGAGCGGCTGGCGAGCCGCGCGATGCCCTGATTGACCTCGAGGGAGGCGCCGAGCTCGTTTACCTCCGCGTCTCCGCGCCTCCGCGTTGAATCAGTCCGACACGGCGGCGACGATGCGCGTGCGGATCGCGTCGGAGACACTCTGCGTGGCGCGGCTCATCGCGGCGACGAAGGCGGCGGGGTCGCCCGGCGTGCAGGGCTCGTCGGCGCTGAAGGCCTCGTCGAACAGCACACGGCGCGCCCCGGACGGCGGCACGTCGATCAGCGCGGCGCGCACCCGCAGGTGCGCCGCGCAGCCGCCGGCGGCCTGCTCCTCGAGCTCCTCGATCGTGCCGGTCAGCTCCCAGCGCACCGGCAGGGCGGACGGCGACTGGAGCACGACCTCGACGACGCGCGCCTCGGCGAGATCGCGGGCGAGCAGATCGGTGATCATCGCCGCCGGCGCGCCGATCCACTGGTTGTACGCGTCGACGCCGATGTCGTACGGCCCGGCGCGGTAGACGAAGCCGCGTCCGCCGTACATCGACGCGATGCCGAACGGCGCAACGCGCAGCGCGCCCGGTGCCGGCGTGCCCGCCGGCTCCGGCGGTGCGTAGGTGAGCCGCCAGGTGTGCACGCGGCCGGGGGTGGCGGTGGCGCACGCGGCGAGCAGGAGCAGCAGGGCGAGCGGAGCGAGGCGGCGCATGAGACTCAGTCCCTCGGGGCGGGCCGCGGCGGCGGCGGATCGGAGAACAGCAGGCGCGAGGGCTGCTGGCGCAGGCTGTCGGTGAGCTGCGTGAGGTTCTCGGCGGTGCGGTTCAGGCGTTCGATCAACACCTGCAGGTCGACGATGAACGCCTGGCTCGTGCGCGCCAGGCCGTCGACCTCGCGCAGC
Organism: uncultured bacterium; assembly: GCA_965651925.1. Lineage (GTDB taxonomy): Bacteria > Desulfobacterota > Binatia > HRBIN30 > CADEER01 > CBFGUK01. The sequence goes on from CBFGUK010000075.1 coordinate 1,695, forward strand.
GCGCCGCGCAGCTCGCGGCCGGTGTCGCCGCTGCGCAGATCGGCGAGCAGCGCGTTCGCCTGGCGCGTGGCGCGCTGCAGGTCGGCGACCACCGGCGCGAGCTCGACCCCGGCGGTCGCCTGCTCGACGTTCGCGGTCACGCGCGCCGCCGAGTCGGTCACCGTCGAGAGGTTGTTGAGGATCTGCTGCACGCGCTCGTCGCGCAGCAGCTGGTCGGCGGCCTGCAGCGAGGCGCGCACGTCGCTCGAGATGCCGGCGAGATCGACGCTCATCACGCGCGCGTAGATGTCCTCGAGCGCCTCCTGGATCGCCTTGAACTGCGACGGGGTCGACGGGATCAGCGGCAGCTCGGGCTCGAACGACAGTACCGGCGCGCTCTCGAGCGCCGTGCCGGCATGGCGGTCGATCTCGACGTAGCGCAGGCCGGTGATGCCGGAGAGCTGCAGCTGCGCGCGCAGCGTCGGGTCCTGCACCAGCAGGTCGGCGTAGCGGTTGTCGATGCTCATCACGACCTCGATGAGGTCGCCGTCGGGGGCGATGTCGATCCGCTCGACGCGCCCGGCGGGCACGCCGCGGTACTTCACCGCCGCACCGGGATCGAGGCCCTGCACGGATTCGGAGAAGTACGTCACCGCCTGCGACTCGTCGGCGAGATAGCGGCTCGCGCCGAGCCAGATCGCCGAGGCGAGGCCGATGACCACCGCGGCGATGACGAAGATGCCGACGCGGAACCTGCGCGCCTCAGTCGCCACGGGACGCCCTCCTCTGCTGCGCCTGCGGGCTCGGCTCGCGGTTGAAGAACGCGTGCACGCGCGGGTCGGGATGCCGGTCGCGCAACTCCTCCGGCGTCCCCTCGGCGATGATCCGCTTGGTCGCGCCGTCGAGCATGATGCAGCGATCGGCGATCGTGAAGATGCTCGACAGCTCGTGCGAGACGACGACGATGGTCGTGCCGAGGCTCTTGTTGACCTGCACGATCAGCTCGTCGAGCTCGACCGAGGTGATCGGATCGAGCCCCGCCGAGGGCTCGTCGAAGAACAGGATGCCGGGATCGAGCGCCAGCGCGCGCGCCAGCGCGGCGCGCTTGCGCATGCCGCCGGAGAGCTCCGCCGGCATCAGCGCCTCGAAGCCGTCGAGCCGCACCATCGCGAGCTTCATGCGCACCAGGAGCGCGATCATCTCGCGCGGCAGGACGGTGTACTCCTCGAGCGGCAGCGCGACGTTCTGGCCGAGGGTCAGCGAGCCGAACAGCGCGCCGGCCTGGAAGCTGACGCCGATGCGCTGCTGGATGCGGCGCAGCTGCTCCTCGTCGGCCTGCGTGATGTCCTCGCCCTCGATCAGCACGCGCCCGGCGGCCGGCCGCAGCAGGCCGATCATGTGCCGCAGCAGCGTCGTCTTGCCGCAGCCCGAGCCGCCGACGATGAGGAATACCTCGCCGCGCCGCACCTCGCAGGTGATGTCGTCGAGGATCGTGCGCGTGCCGTAGCGCGCGACGAGATGCTCGACGCGGATCACCGACGCGCCGGCCGCCGCCGGGTCACCAGACATTGAACAGCACCGTGAACACCGCATCGGCGCAGATGATGGCGAAGATGCCGGCGACGATCGCCGACGTGGTGATCCGGCCGACGCTTTCCGCGCCCTGGCTCGCTTCAAACCCGCGCAGGCAGCCGACGCCGGCGATCAGGAACGCGAAGACGACCGATTTCACCAGGCCCTGGCCGATGTCCCACCAGACCATGTAGGCCTTCATCTGCCGGAAGTACACGACGGCGGGGACGTCGAGCTGGAAGACGGCGACGAACAGGCCGCCGAGGATGCCGACGAGGTTCGCGAACAGCGTCAGGCACGGCAGCATGAGCACCAGCGCCAGCACCTTCGGCGTGACGAGGAAGCGCGTGCGGTCGAGCCCCATCGCGGCGAGCGCGTCGACCTCTTCGGATACCTTCATCGTGCCGATCTCGGCGGCGAACGCCGCGCCGGAGCGGCCGGCGGCGATGATCGCGGTCATCAGCGGCCCGAGCTCGCGGGTGATCGACAGGCCGACGAGGTTCGCGACGTAGATGTCGGCGCCGAACTGGCGCAGCTGCACGGCGGCCTGGAACGCGGTGATGAGGCCCATGAGGAAGCTGATCAGCGAGACGATCGGCAGCGCCTCGTAGCCGGCGCGCTGCATGTAGAGCCACGTATCGCCCCAGCGCACGCGGCGCGGATGGCGCAGCGCATCGGCGAGGCCGATGATCACCTCGCCGGTGAACGCGGTGAAGGCGCGCAGGCCGGCGAGCGCCGCGACGCCGCGGGCGGCGGCGGTCTCGAACAGCGAGCGCGCTGGCGGCGCCGGCGCCGGGCGGAGGATTGCCTCCTCGTCGATCAGCGCCAGGAAGCCGTCGACGTCCGGCGTGCTGCGCGCGATGTGCAGCGCGGCGCCGCGCGCCGCCAGCTGCCGGCGCAGCTGGATGAGCATCGCGCCGCCGCCGCTGTCGAAGTACTCGACGCCGGAGAGGTCGAGCCGCACCTCGCGCGCCTGCGCGGGGATCGCCGCCGTGAGCTCGTCGAGCAGCCGCTGCGCCGTGGCGATCGCCACCCGCCCGCGGATTGCGACCGTCGCCGCTCCGTCGTGCTGCTCGGTCCGCAGCTCGTAGCCCGCCGCCGCCACCACGCGCCGCTTCTACCAGATTGCGGCAGGGCAGCCGAATCGGGGGAGACCGGTGACCGGTGACCGGTGACCCGTGACCGGTGCCGGTGCGAAGCGGAGTTCTCGACGCTGTGTCCTCAGTGCCGCTGTGGCTGATACCCGGGATCAGGGCGCGACGGTGACCTGCCAGGGGCCGGTGGCGTCGGCGGTGACGAGCCAGAGGGTGCCCGGGCCGGGTTGCGCGCGCAGGGCGGTGAGGCCGGTGGCGTCGGCGAGCGTCGGCTCGGCCGGTCCGGGATAGACGATCAGCAGCTCGGCGGCGGCGGTGCCGGTGCCGCGCGCGAGGAGGCGGGCGGCGTCGGGATCCCAGGAGCTTTCGAGCAGGTAGCCGGGCGCGGCGCGCACGTAGCCGCGGGTCAGCTGGTCGACGAGGTCCTGGCGCGGCCCGCTGACGGTGTTCGTCGTGCAGTCGACCTCGAACTCGCCCCACACGTACGGCACGCGCCCGGCGCGCGCGTCGCCGGCCTTGTGCGGATCGCCGCACGACTCGCGCCACGTCCACAGCGTTGCGCCGATGCGCGTCTCGTCCTGCAGGCGCTGGTGCGCGTGGAAGTAGTCGTCCTCGGGATCCGAGGCACGGCGCGGATCGCTGCCCCATTCGCCGGTCAGCACCGGCGCGCCGCCATATGCCGCCGCCTCGTCGCGCGCGCGCGCGAACTGCGGTGCGAGCGGCTGGTCGTCGAGCCCGCCCTGGTAGAGATGCGGGGCATAGACGACGTTCGCGTCACGCGCGAAGTCGGGCGGCGTGCCGATGCCCAGCACGGCCCACGCCGCGCCGGGTTCGAAGAACACGAGCCGCGGCGGACTGCCGGCCGCCTGTTCGGCGCCGCGGATCGCGGCGAGCGCCTCGCTGTAGACGTCCGCCAGCGCCGCCACCTCCTCGGGCAGGAAGGCGTTCGGCTCGTTCATCAGGTCGTACCCCGCCACCCCCGGCTCGGCCGCGAGCGTGCGCGCCACCTCGGCGAGCATGGCGACGTAGCGCGTGCGGATGCCAACGCCGCCGGGCCCGGCGGTATCGGAGAAGAAGTGGACGAACGCGGCGCGCACCGCCGGGCTGAGCTCGCGGACGCCGGCCGGGGCGCAGCGCGGCGCGCCGTCGTCGATCGTGGCCCAGCCCGGCGCGCCGTCCCAGCCGAAGGCGGGCTCGCCGCCCGGCATGCACGGCTCGTCCGGACGCGCCGCGAGCGTCGCGCCCCATGCGTCCTGGTGCAGGTCGAGGATCGTGTAGATGCCGCGGCCCGCGAGCAGGCGCACGGCGCCGCGGATCTCCTCGAGATAGGCCGCGTCGTAGGCGCCGGGGGCGGGCTCAACGCGCGACCACGAGAGCAGCAGCCGCACGGTGTTCCAGCCGATCGCCGCGATGGCATCGGCGTCCGCCTCGGTGAACGGGAACACGGTCGGGAAGTCGCCGTAGGCCCAGTACTCGGCGAAGGCGTTGACGTTGACGCCGCGCAGCAGGACCTCGCGTCCTTCGGCATCGACGATGCGGCCGCCGCCGATCGGATCCGGCTCGGCGTGCAGATCCGGCAGGCGCAGCGGATCCGGCGTTGCGGTTGCGGTCGGCGTCGCCATCGGCGTCGCGGTCGCGGTTGGCGGCGGCGAGGACGTCACGGTCGGCGGCGCCGTCGCGGTCGCCGTCATCGCCATCGTGCCGGTCGCGGTCACGACCGCCGTCGCGGTGGTCGTGGCGGTCGGCGTCGCGCGCCGCGGGTCGTCGTCATCGCCGCAGGCGCCGAGCGCGACGAGCATCGCGATCAGGAGCAATCGTCTCATCCCATGGACCTCGGACAATCGGCGGCGCATTCGAGACGAGCCAGTGTAGCCGCGGCCCCTGTGGCCGCCGGCGGTGCGCCAGCCCCGCCGGGTTGGGGTGGCGCGGCACGATGGCGGCGGCACGCCTCTGCCGCACCCCGCCCATCCGGGCGACGCTGCGCGTCGCCGGCGGCCACAGGGGCCGCGGCTACAGGTGCGTCTGCGAAGGCGCCAACGTATTCATTCACACCCGTCCTCACCCCCGACACGTCGAGTCGCTGCTCACCCAGGTGCAGATCGGGTCGGCGGTGCAGGCCGCCTCGGCGAGCAGCCGGCCGCAGGTGTTCGGCAGCATGCCGTCGCGGCGCGTGCAGCACGGGCGGTGCGAGAAGATGAACGACGAGTTGTGCGGCGCGTACATGCCGTGGCAGCCCATGCAGTCGGCGGTGTCGTACTGCACGGGCGAATCGGCGCCGCCCGGACACGCAACGGCCGCATCCTCCGCCGTGGCGACGCAGTCGCCGTTGCAGGCGCGGCAGAACGGCACCTGATCGTTCATCGAGCAGCCGGTGAGCATCGGCGCCGTGGCGGAGACCGCGAACGTCTCGAGCGTCGCGTTGCGCATCGTGCACGGGAAGTTCGCTTCGAACGCCGGCTCGTAGAACGGGAAGTTCGTCGACGCGCCGCGCAGCGGCCACTGCGTGCTGACGAGGAAGTAGTTGCGGAAGACGTTGTCGTCACCGAAGTGCGTCGTGATCGCGTTGAGGTAATGCGTGGTGCAGCGCGTCGGCAGGATCGTCGACACCGTCGGATCGGTCGGGCGCGTCACCTGGTTCGGCACCAGGCCGCTGGTCGCCGGGCTCGTCTGGCCGGGATAGAGCTCGAGGTTCTCGCAGCAGCGGAACGCGGCGGGGTCGTCGGTGTCGGGATCGTAGGCTGCGCACTCGGCGGGCGTCTTCGCCGGCGTGCAGTCCGGATCGTAGAACGCGAACTGCGTGTCGCCATCGTTGACGCCGCTGGTCGGCACGTTCTGGCGGTGCTCGAACGTCGCCCAGACCCACTCGGGATTTCCGAACAGTGCCGGCATGTACATGATGTGCAGCCCGACGAGGCCCATGGTGCGCGGCGTGCAGCGCTCCGCCGGTGGCGCGGCGGGATCGTAGAGGTTGAAGACGCGCGTGTAGTACTGGCCGGCTTCCGCCTCCTCGGCGGTGAGCTGCCGCCAGGCCGCCTTGATCTCCGATGCGCCGATGTCGCCGACGGTCGACTCGTCGCCGGCGATCGCCGCGAGGAACGTGCCGGGGGTCTGCCCGGGCGGCTTGCTGTAGTCGCGGCGCACGTTGGTGGCGAGGGCGTCGAGGCTCGCGCCCGGCTGCCAGTAGTCGTGCTGGTTGACGATGAACTCCCAGTGCGTGCGGTTGACGCGGATGTCGAAGTAGACGGCGTTGCCGTTCTGGTCGACGAGCGTGCCGCCGCCGGCCTCGACGGTGTCGCCGAGGCCGAGCACCGCGCCGAGCGCGTGCTGCTTGCTGAGGAGCTGCTCCGAGACCTTGCTCGACATGGTCAGCGTCGGCCCGTCGCATGGCGCCGGCACGCCGAACAGGTCGAACAGCGTCGGATAGTCGAGCCACACCGCCTCGGCGTGCTCGCTGCCGTTCCCGGCGCGTGCGCCGAGCTGCGAGTTGGTGTCCGGATAGCCGGGCTCGGCGGCGTCGGCCGGCCAGTTGAGGGCGATGAACAGCTGCCAGGCGAGGTTGTCGGCGCTCGCCTGCCCGGGCGCCCAGGCGGCGAGCTGCTTGCGCGGATTGCAGACGTCGGCGGGGATGCAGTAGCTCGGCGGCACCGCCTCGATCGCCGCGGTGCACGAATCGAGACCGCCGGTGAGGGCCGTGCTCCCGCCGGTCGGATTGTTCTCCGGCGTGTCGGGCGTCTCGGCGTCGACGAAGTCGCAGGTGTAGAACGTCAGCCGCTCGCGGCAGGTCGGATCCTGCTGGTAGAGCGTCGTGCCGACATGCTGGCCGTCGACGTACTGCGAGTACTCCGGGTAGCCCCAGTTGAACGCCGGCCGCACCGGTGTGCCGTCTGGCGTCGCCGTCACGGTCGCGGCCGCGTCCGGTGTCGGCGTCAGCGTCTGTTCGGCTTCGACGGTCGGTGGGCCGCCGCCGCGGACGTCGTCGTCATCGTCGTCGCCGCAGCCGGCCAGCACCGCGACGAGAAGGGCCCAGCACGCAATCCGGCGCATCGCGCAACCTCCTCTTCTGTGCGCCTCTCATCACAGTTGGCGATCTGTGGCGAGCGGCTGTCTTCCTGAGGGACTGGAGGGCCGTGCTCCCGCACGGCCGCGGACGCGCGTCGCCTCATGCGGAAGGTGATGTTTGTTCGCGGCGCGACGGGACCCCGCGGTGATAGACAAGGTTCCTTCTCTGCGCCGCGCTGCGCGCGGCGGTTGCTCCGCGCTGGAGTTGTCGGATGCCCCACCCTGACCCTCTCTCCCTGCGGGGAGAGGGGACCCAGGCGGTAACGCGCTGCGCTACTGAAGCGCGGCGCGTTTGGATTCGAGCTCGGCCCAGCGGGCGTAGAGGCGATCGACTTCGGCCTGGGCGGCGTCGAGCGCGGCGCAGCGGCGGGCGAGCTCGCCGGCGTCGGCGGCGACGGCGGGGTCGGCGACGGCGGCCTGGCAGGTGGCGACCGCCGCCTCGGCGGCGAGGATCGCCTCCTCCATCTGCTCCCACTCGCGCTGCTCGCGGTAGCTGAGCTTCGTGCGCGTGGGCTTCGGCGCCGTCGGGGCGGCAGGACGCGCCGGCGCGGCCGCCTCCGGCTCGACGCGCTGCGCGGACTCCCACTGCGCGTAGTCCGCGAAGCGCTCGACTCCGCCGGCGCCGTCGAGCGCCAGCACGGTCGTCGTTACGCGCTCGAACAGGAAGCGATCGTGCGTCACCAGTACGAGCGCGCCGGGCAGCTCGAGCAGGTTCTCCTCGAGCACCTCGCGCGTCGCGATGTCGAGATCGTTGGTCGGCTCGTCGAGGATCAGCACGTCGGCGGGCTGCAGCATGAGCTGCGCGATCGCGAGCCGGGCGCGCTCGCCGCCGGAGAGGCGTCCGATCGGCTGATCCAGTTGTGCGGCGGTGAACAGGAAGCGGCGCGCCCAGCCGGCGACGTGCACCGGGCGGTCGCGGTAGACGACCTGATCGCCGTGCGTGGCGAGCGCGCGGCGCAGGGTGCACGCCGGATCGAGCGGCGCGCGCTCCTGGCGCATGTAGACGACGCGCAGGTCGGGCGCGCGCTGCACGGCGCCGGTGTCGGGGGCGCGCTCGCCGGCGAGCACGCCGAGCAGCGTCGTCTTGCCGCTGCCGTTCGGCCCGAGGACGCCGACGCGCATGCCGGGCGCGAGCGTCAGGTCGAGTGACGTGAACAGCGGCCGGCCGGCGATGGCGACGCCGATGCTCTCGGCGACGAGCAGCCGCTTCGTGCGCCGCTCCGAGGCGGTGAACGCGATCTGCGCGGTGCGCGTCGCGGCGCGCTCGTCGGCGGCGGCGAGGGCGCGCTGCGCCTCGGCGGCCTGCGCGATGCGCGCCGACGACTTGCGCGTGCGCGCCTTCGGGCCGCGCCTGAGCCACGCGAGCTCGCCGCGCACGCGGTTCGCGAGACTGTCGCGGTAGCTCGCCTCGCTCGCCAGCAGCGCGTCCTTCTGCTCGAGGAAGTCGCTGTACGTGCCGGCGGTATCGAGCACGCCCGTCGGGTAACAGGGGTTGAGCTCGATGATGCGCGTGCAGGCGTTTTCGAGAAAGTAGCGGTCGTGGCTGATCACGACATACGCCGCCGCGTCGCTGCGCAGCAGGCGCTCGAGCCAGAGAATGCCGTCGAGGTCGAGATGGTTCGTCGGCTCGTCGAGCAGCAGGAGGTCGGGCTCGCGCACCAGCGCGCAGGCGATCGCCAGCCGCTTCGTCCAGCCACCGGACAGCGTGCCGGCGCGCTGCGTGTCGGCGGTGAACGCGGCACGCGCCAGCGTCGCGTGCACGCGTGCCGGCCGCTCGCCGGCCTCGAGCCCGTCGGCGGCGAGTGCCGCGTCGACCACCTCCGCCACGCTGCGGTCGGGGTCGACGGCGAAGTCCTGCGGCACGTAGGCGAGTCGCAGCCCCTTGCGCGCGGCGACCGTGCCGGCGTCCGGCGTCTCCTCGCCGGCGAGGATGCGCAGCAGCGTCGACTTGCCGGTCCCGTTCGGGCCGACGAGCCCGATGCGGTCGCCGGCGAAGACGCCCAGCGACAGGTTCGTGAACAGCGGCGCGGCGCCGTACGCCTTCGCAATCGCCTGGCAACTCAGAAGCAGCATAGACGTTTACAACGGATTACGCGGATTACGCGGATTCAAGACGGAGGAGAGGGGGAGTCCTGATGGCTGTTGATCCAGTGCGGTTGACGGTGGCGGCTCCTTCGCCGTCCCGTCAGGAACGGTGGCGCCGCCGAGCGGCTGATTGTCGTTTCGTCGCGACCGCGACGGGCGGTGTATGGACGTCCTGATCCGCGCAATCCGTGGAATCCGTCGTCAGAAACCGAACTCCACGAGCGTCGGCTGGGCGGCGGCATAGGCGCGGGCGAAGGCGAGCTGGGCCTCGCTGAGCGCGTGGATTTCGAAGAGCGACTCGCCGCGCGTGACGATGTCGCCGACGGTGCGCAGCAGGCGGACGCCGGCGGCGGGGTTCGCGGGGGCGCCGGCGCACTTCGCCACGCGGGCGATCTGCCAGCAGTCGATGGCGCGGATGCGGCCGTCGCCGGGGGCGTGCACGACGTCGCGGAACGGCGCCGGCGGCAGCGGTGCTGCGCGCCCCTGCGTATCGAGGATGCGCTCGAACGCCGCGAGCGCGGCGCCGTCGTCGAGCGCCTGCTGCGCGGCGCGGTAGCCGCCCGGCGCGGCGACGGCGCCGGTGAGCTCGAGCAGGCGGGCGGCGAGGTAGAGCGACTTCTCGCGCAGGTCGTGCGGCGCCTCGGGCGCGCGGCGCAGCACGGCGAGCACATCGAGCGCCTCGAGGCGCGGGCCGATGCCGAAGCCGATCGGGCCGCGCGCCTCGGTCAGGATGACCTCGACGCGCAGATCGATCGCCTTGGCGACGGTTTCGAACAGGTCACGCAGCTGCTCGGCGGCGTGCGTCGAGCGCACCTTCGCCGTCGGGCCGACGGGAATGTCGATCAGCACATGCGTCGCGCCGACGGTCTTCTTCTTGGCGAGGATCGAGGCGACCATCTGCGGTTCGGTATCGAGCTCCATCGGCCGCTCGACGGTGATCAGGATGTCGTCGGCCGGCGCGAGCCCGAGCGCGCCGCCCCAGGCGATGCACGCGCCGGCCTCGCGCACGATGGCGTGCAGGCGGTCGGGCGCGAACGACACGTCGGCGAGCGTCGCCATCGTGTCGGCGGTGCCCGCGGGGCTGGTGATCGCGCGCGAGGAGGTCTTCGGCACGGTGCAGCCGAGCGCGGCGAGGATCGGCACGACGACCATCGTCGTGCGGTTGCCGGGCACGCCGCCGATGCAGTGCTTGTCGGCGATCGGGCCGCGCCCGAACGCGAGCTGTGTGCCGGTGGCGATCAGCGCGCGCGTGTAGGCGACGATCTCGTCGATCGACAGCGTGCGCAGCGCGCAGGCGAGGACGAACATCGACAGCTCGACCTTGGAATAGCGGCGCGCGCTGACGTCGGTGAGGATCGCGTGGAACGCCGCTTCGTCGAGATGCCCGCCGGCGAGCTTGGCGCGCACGAGATCGACGCTCGCCGGCGCCGGCGACTGCGTCGCGTGCACCGGCGCGCCGGCGGGCAGGCCGAGGTCCGCCGCCGCATCCTCGGAGAGGCCGATCTCCTCCGGGCCGACGAGCGCGTCGCGGCAGAAGTTCAGCACGCCGACGATCTCGCGCGGTGCGCGCCCCGCCGGCGGGGTCGCCTCGACGACCCGGACGCGATCGAGCGGCCGGAAGCCGAGGTTGCCGATCGCCACCGCCTGCTCGTGGATGAAGATCACGTGCTCGCTGAGCGTGTCGATCGCGAGGGGCTTGAGACGGAACATGGACCGCTCGTTCCCTTAGCCGCGGCGGCGCGGCGACACCAGTGGACGCGGGCGAGCGAGGTTCCGCCCGGCCATCGAGTTGGTTCCGCAGGCGAGATCGCCGGTGGTGTGCAATCGGTGGAGGGCGCGGCTCCCGCCGCGCTGCGGCCGAACGTATCCTATTCGACGGGCGCCGGCAGCGCGGCGCCCACCAGCGCGTCGATGCTCCGTCGCACGGGCTCAGGAGAACTTCGGGCCGCGGCCGCGGCGGCGGCGGTCGTGCAGGGCGTCGCGAAAGCGCAGCGAGGCGCCGAAGTGCTTGACGGCGAGCACCGGCACCGGGCTGTGCATGAGGACGTGATCGGTCTCGCTGCCGAGCACCGCCGCGGCAGCGGTGCTGCGGCCGCGCGTGCCCATGACGATCAGGTCGCTGCGCTGCGCGGCGGCGGTGCGCAGGATCGCGGCGGTGACGTCGCCGCTTTCGACGAAGAGCGGCTCGAGCGCGACGCGATGCAGGTCGACGCGGGCGGCGAACAGCGCCAGCGCCCGCTGCTCGTCGCCCTCGACCGCGTCGCGGTACTCGTCGAAGCCGCTGAGCGCGGCATCGAAGTGCACGTGCAGGACCGGGCAGCGCGCGATGCCGGCGGCGGCGGCGAGCGCCGTCGCCACGGTGAGCGCGTCGGCCGAGCGCGGCGACAGATCGACGGGCACGAGCAGGCGCTCGAGGCGCGCCGGTGCGCCGGCGGGCAGCATCCACACCGAGCACGGCGCCTTCATCGCCAGCCGGCGCGCGAGCGGCCGCCGGCCGGCGCCGGCGGCGGACTCGCCGACCAGCAGCAGGTCGGACTGCACGAGCTCAGCCTCGTGCAGCAGGACGTCGAGCGGCACGCCGCCGTGCGCCGCGACGGTCAGCCGGCCGGCTGCCGCGACGGCGGCGAGCGGTGCGGGCACGGCAGCGATCGTCTGCTGGACGGCGCGCTGGGCGGCGATCGACAACCCGGGGTCGATCACCCGGGCGAGGTGCACGTGCGCCGCGGGGAGGAGGGCGGCGAGCAGCGCGGCATGCTTGAACACGGCCGCATCGGCCGGCGTGCCGGCGGCGGCGACGAGCACCCGGTCGTACCTGCGCACCGCCATCCTCCCCGCAACCGCTACCCGAACTGCGGGCCGGAGGCGCGGAACTCGCGGTCGAACAGCGCCTGCACGAGGCCGAGACGCTCGCCGCGCCGCTTGGTGACCAGCACCGGCCGGGTCGACTCGAGGAGCACCTGCTCGGACTGGCTGCCGAGCAGCACGGCGGCCGAGCGCCCGCGGCCGCGGGTGCCGATGACGAGCAGCCCGGCGTCGAGTGCCTGTGCGTGGCGATCGAGCGCGTGCGCGACCGAGCCGCTTTCCTCGAAGCGCTGGCGGACAGCGACGCCGTGCAGATCGAGCGGTGCGAGGAAGTCGTCGAACTCGCGCTGCAGCCGGTCGCGATCGGCGGCGTCGAGCGCGACGAACTGCGGCTCGATGACGTGCAGCGCCGCACACTGGGCCTGTCCGGCGCGGCTGGCGATCAGGGTCGCGAGGCTCAGCGCGTGCGCTGCCGGCTGCGAGAAGTCGACCGCCGCGAGCACGGTGCCGATGCGCGCCGGGGTCCCCTCGGGCACCATCCACACCGAGCACGGCGCCTGCATCGCCAGCCGCCGGCTGAGCGAGCGGCGCCCGCTCGCGTTGCGGCGGTGGCCGACGACGAGCAGGTCGGCGCCGAGCTCGGCGGTGCACTCGAGGAGCTTGTCGAGATGCGCGCCGGACAGGACGAGCACCTCGGCATGCTCGATGCCGGCGGCGTACTCGCGCACGGCGCCCTCGATCGCCGCGCGTGCCGCACCGAGCGAGCGCGGCGGGGCGTCGTGGCGGCTCCAGTCGGGCAGGACGTGCACGAACGTGACGTGCGGCGCGCCCTGCCCGAGCTCGACGAGCAGGCGCGCGTAGCGCAGCACGTCGCGATCGACGGGATCCAGCGACAGGGCGACGATGATCTTGTCGAAGTAGTGCATGGTCAGCTCGTCGCCACCGCCGACTCGGGTGCGGTCGCCGGCTTGTCGAAGAAGCGCGTCAGCGCGCCCCAGAGGATGATCGCGGTGAGCACGCCGGTGAGGAAGTCGGTCATGACCACCATGACCGCCGTATACCCCATGAGCGCGACGTGGAAGCCGTTGTGCGCCAGGACCTGCTGTACCTCGGCGGGTTTCACCATGGCGGTGGCGACGTAGAGGAGGATGCCGCCGATGCACGCCATCGGCACCGCCTCGAGGTACGTCGCGAGATACAGCGCCAGCGCGAGCTTCAGGAAGCATTTGCAGACGCCGGCGAGCGGCGACACCGCGCCGACCTTGATGTTCGTCGCCGTGCGCGCCAGGGCGCCGGTGTGCGGGAAGCCGTTCAGCAGCGGCACGACGACCTGCACGAGACCCTGCCCCCACAGTTCCTTGTTCGGGTTGTACGGGAAGCGGTCATTGTCGGCGAGGCGATCGGCCATGCGCGAGCAGAGCAGGCTCTCGACCGCGGCGACGAAGACGATCGCGGCGACGTAGTAGGCGAGATCGAGCAGCATGGTGGCGTCGACCGGCAGTGGCGCCGGCGGCGTGATGATCCAGAAGTCGGTTGGGATCGTGCCGTACTTGTCGCGCACGAGCGTGAAGCCCTTGTCCGACCACACCGTGCCGGCGAGCAGCGTCATCGCGCCGAGCGCGATCAGCGGCGCGGGGATGAACGGCGACACCTTGAGCAGGTACTTCGTGATCAGGAACGTGCCGAGGCCGATGACGATCGCATGGCCGCTGATGTCGCCGGCGTGGGCGACGATGACGCGGAGCTTGTCGGTGAAGGCGTAGCCCATCGAGGCCTTGAGCCCGAGCACCTCGCCGATCTGCGAGAGCGCGATGGTGATCGCGATGCCGATCGTGAAGCCGACGATGATCGAGTGCGGCACGCGGGCGACGTAGCGGCCGAGGCGCGCGACGCCGAACACCATCAGGATGACGCCGGAGCAGACCGAGGCGAGCACCAGCATCGCGTGGTCGTACTTCGCCATCAGGCCGCCGATGACCGGAATGAAGGCGGCGGTCGGACCGTACACCTGGTACTTCGAGCCGCCCCACAGCGCGCCGACGAACCCGGCGATGGCGCCGCCGACGATGCCCTGTTCGGGGCGCAGCCCGGAGGCCATCGCGAAGCCCATCGCCAGCGGGATGGCGACCATCGCGACGACGAGCCCGGCGGTGAAGTCGCGCAGAACGTTCAGTCGCCAGTCGCCGCGGAAGAGATCCTCGTACCGGCCGTCGAACGGGTTGAGGTAGTAGAGCAGCCGCCGACCGAGCGGCACCTCGTCGGGCGCCGGCGCCGGGGCCGGGATCGTTGCGGACAGGGTCGCTGCCCGTTCAGCCGACATGCTGCACCTCCGCCGCGGCACCGCCGTTGGCGTACGCCGGGGCGTCAGCCAGCAGGTCGGCAAGCGGCCGCCAGGCGCGGCCCTCCGCGTTCCACGTTGTGAACCGCCCGTGGGCGATGTCGTAGAACCAGCCGTGCAGCGTCAGCGCCCCGGTGCGCAGCTTCGCGGCGACGCACGGCAGCGTGCGCAGGTTGTCGAGCTGCGCGAGCACGTTCTCCTGCGTCAGCATCTCGAGCAGACGCTGCTCGGATTCGCCGTTCGCCGTCTCGAGCACGACCGCGCGGGCGCTCTGCGCGTACTGCACCCAGTGCGCCACCGCGGGCAGCTGCTGCACCGACTCGGGATGCAGGACGGCCTTCATCGCGCCGCAGTCGGAGTGCCCGCAGACGATGAGGTGCTGCACCTTGAGCACCTGCACGGCGTACTCGATCGTCGCCGCGACGCCGCCCGAGTACTCGCCGTGCGCCGGCACGATGTTGCCGGCGTTGCGGCAGATGAACAGCTCGCCGGGGCCGGCCTGGAGCAGCAGGCTCGGCACGACGCGCGAGTCGCTGCACGCGATCATCAGCCACTGCGGCGACTGGCCGCCGGCGAGCTCGGTGTAGAGCTCGCGCTGTTGCGGGAAAATCTCGGTCTCGAAGCGCAGGGCGCCTTCGATGAGCTTGCGCATGACACAACCCCTTCCGGCCGGGGACGCACGCAGGGGTGAGGCCGCCGCGGAGGGCAGCACACACGTCTCGCGTCCGACCCGGCAAATCCGTCTTGTGAGGTGGAACTGATGCAGCGGATCGCGGCGGGTCAGACCCGCGGCGGTCCGCGCCCGGAGACGGCGGTGAGGGGGCGCCGGCGCGCAACCGGGGTCGCGGCAGACGCGAGCAGCACGCCGGGCGCCGGCCGGCGCACGCGCGGGGCGCGGGACGGCAGTGCGGCGTGCTGCGGTGCGGCGGGATCGGCGGCGGCGCGCGCGGCGGCTGCGTCGATCTCGTCGTACGGAACGTCGGACGGAGCGGGCAGCTCGATGTGCGCCCTGGTCGACGCGGTGCGCACCAGGCGCTGTGAGCTGCCGCTGCTGTGGCGGATCGGGGTGACCCGCACGCGTGAGGCGCGCTCCAGGGAGAACTGCAGCGGCGCCAGCAGCACCGGCAGGGCAACGAGCGCGAGCGCGATGCGCGCCGCACGGAGAGGCCGGGTGACGGGGGGGCGAGTGGTCAGGCTCGGGGTAATCATCGAGTCGAGTCGCCCGGCGGCAAGACGGCAACCCTACGTGGCGATGTCGTGTCGGTCAACGTCAACTCGCGCGGCGGCGCGGATTGAAGCCGTCGGCCGGAGCGCCGGGCGACCTGGAGAGCAGGCCGGCCTCCCGCTTTCACCCTACGACAGGGCGGCGGCGAGGAGCGGGGCGACGGCGATGGCGTTGGTCGGGTGGGGGATGGTGTCGCACGACACGACGCGGCGCGCGCCGGCGCGGCGGATGCGCGCGAGGGCGCCCGGAGCGAAGATCGCATGCACGACGGCGACGTCGACCCGGGCGAGCCCGGCGGCGCGCAGGGCGCGCACCGCGGCGGCGAGCGTCGCGCCGCTGCTGGCGATGTCGTCGACGATCACGGCGCGCCGTGCCGCGGGCAGCGGCGGCAGCGTGAGGCGCACGCGCCGCGGGCCGAGCCGCTGCTTGGTGCCGACGATCCATGCGCTGCCGGCCGCCCGTGCGACGGCGCGCACCCACGGGGCGGACTCCGCGTCGGGGCCGACGACCAGCGCGCCGGGGGCGTGGCGGGCGACCCAGCCGGCGAGCGCCGGCGCCGCGGACAGCGAGCGCGCCGGCACCGGCACGACCTCGGTGAGCCGGCGGATGCGGTGCAGGTGCGCCTCGATGGTGAGCACGCGCGTGAACGCGGCGCCGAGCAGCGCGCCGACGACCTGCTGCGAGACCGGCTCGCCAGGGTGGAACACCGTGTCCTGCCGCATGTACGGCAGGTACGGCGCGACGAGCGTCACGCGGCGCGCGCCGGCGCGCCACAGCGCGTCGGCGGCGAACAGCACCTCGAGCAGGCGCGCGTTGGGATCGTGCAGCGAGCGCAGCAGGATCGCGTCGTCGCCCGGGCGCTGGTCGACGCGCACCAGGCTCTCGCCGTCGGGAAATGCGCGGCAGGCGACGGCGACCGGCGCCAGGCCGAGCGCCGCGCCGAGGCGGGCGCCGAACGCGTGCGCCTCGGAGAACACGTGCAGCCGCGTCTCCCGGCGCCCGCCGCCCGTGGCGCGACGGCTCACGCGTCGCCGTCCGCGGCGTCGCCGATGCGGAACGCGCGCCGCGTCGCGTCCTCCCACTGCGTCAGCGGCAGCGCCGCCTGCATGGCGCGCGCCTGTTGCAGGATGTCGAGCTTCTGCTCGCGATCGGTCGACCACTCGCGCGCGAACGCACCGGAGCGGATCTCCTCGAGCGACGTGCGCATGCGGTCCTTCAGCGCCGGATCGAGATCCATGAAGCGCAGGCTGCGCGAGATCGTGCCGTACTGGCTGGTGTGCGAGTGCAGCGCGTGCTGGCGCAGCGCGCCCATCTGGCGGATCTTCTCGAAGCTGTAGGCGAGCTCGCCGGACAGGTAGAGCTCGAGCAGCACCGCCTCGGGCGGGAAGCCGGCCTCGACGAGCGTGTCGACCGCGGTCATCAGCACGCGGCCGAACGCCGGCCCGAACGCCTGCTCGGTGAACAGGTCGAGCGTCGCCTCGTCGAGCATCGTCATCTCGAGGCAGCCGGCGCGCGTCGAGCCGACCGCCCGGGCGAGCGCCAGCAGGCGCGCGCGGGCGCGGCCGGTGGCGTCCTGGTGCACGCCGATGAAGCTCGGGAAGCCGGTGCCGGCGACGTAGCCGTCGCGCACGCCGGCGCCGATCATGCGCGGTGCGATGAAGGCGACGTCGATGTCGGCGGGCGGCGTGATCAGGCCGAACGCGATGTTGTAGCCGTGCGCGAAGTCGAGCAGCACGCCGGGCCGGAGATGCGGCGCGACGTCGCGCGCGTAGACCTCGGGCATGACCTCGTCGGGTGTGAGCAGGAACAGCACGTCGGCGCGGGCGCTCGCCTCGGCGATCGGCAGCACGCGAAAGCCGTCGGCGCGCGCCTGCGCGGCGTACGCGTCGTCGATGTTGCCGACCAGCACGTCGCAGCCCGAGTCGCGCAGATTGCGCGCCTGGGCGCTGCCTTGGTTGCCGTAGCCGAGAATCGCGATCGTCTGCCCCTGCAGGATCGCCATGTCGGCATCCGCGTCGTGGTAAATCGTCGCCATGGCCGGCCCTCCGCCGCCGACGTAGCGCGCCGCCGGGCGGGGAGGCAAAGGCCGACGCTGCAGACGCGCATGTAGCCCGCGGCCCCCCGTGGCCGCGGTGTGCGCCAGCACCGCCGCGGTCGGGGGCGGTGCGGCATCGATGGAGCAGCGACACCGGTGCCATGCCCCGCCGCCCCGGGCGACGCTCGCGCGTCGCCGTGCGGCCCACAGGGGCGCGGCTACACTGTCCGTTCCTGAAAGCGGGCGACGGACGTTCGCGGCGACGCGCGTCGCGGGCGCGCTATGCGCAGCCGCCGAGCGCGTTGTTCACGGCGGCGATCAGCTCCTGAATCGCGACGGTGCCGTCGCCGCTGGTGTCGAACGGCGGGCAGGCGCCGATGTCGGCGGTGCCGAGCGCGATGTTGACGCCGAGGATCAGCTCGTTGATCTCGACCGCGCCGCTCGCGTTGCAGTCGCCGGCGCAGCCGGCCGGTGCCTCGGTCGGCGTCGGCGTGGCAGTCGGCGTCGCCGACGCCGTGCCCGCGCCGGTCGGCATGCCGGTCGCCGTCGCGGTTGCCGCCGCGCCGGTCGCCGTCGCCGTCGCGGTGGGCGTCAGGCCGGGTGTCACGCTGCCGGGCGCGATGGTGAGCACCACCGCGTTGCCCGCGCCGCCGGCGTACGTGATGCCGGCCTCCGCGCCGTCGACGGTGAACGTCGCACCCTCGGGCAGGCCGGCGAACGTGCCGCTCACCGCGCCGCCGCCGGCACGGCTGATGATCGTGAACTGCTGACCCGGTGCCGGCACGAAGCTGAGCGTCACCGCGAGCGTGGCGCCGTCGAGGGCGACGGGCCCGTCGACC
>CBFGUK010000076.1:0-19623 GCA_965651925.1 uncultured bacterium
CGCGCGCGCGGGCGGCGAGCGCCGCGACGGCGAGCGCCGGCAGCGCCGGCGGCGTCTGCACGATGATCGCCTGCGGCGCCGGGCCGGCGAGCAGCGCGCCGGCGAGTTGAACCGCCTGGCCCACCGCGCGCCAGCCGGCGCGCGCCAGCCGGGCGCGGCCGGGCGCCAGCGGCGTGTCGGCGAGCGTGCGGATGCGGATGGCCGCCGTGTCGCGCACCGCCGCGTCCGGCGCGCTGCCGGCCGTGCCGATCAGCGTCACGTCGGCGTGCCGCGCCAGGGCCAGCGCGTGGTACTGCATGCGCGGGCTGCGGCCGAGGTCGCCGAGCACGGCGACGATGACGTGCGGCCGCGGCGCGGGCGGCGCGGCGGGCCGGGGCGGCGCGGCGGCGCGCGGAGCGGCGTCGGCGGGCATTCGCGTTTGGCCTGTGGCGCGATCGGGGATAGGCTGCGCGCATCTCGCCGTCAACGGCCGCATGATCGCCCCGTCCGCGTCGCCGACGCGTCACCTCGCGCTTGCCGCCGGCGGTACCGCCGGACACGTCACCCCGGCGCTGGCCGTCGCGGCCGCCTACCGCGCCCGCCACCCGGCGGCGCGCGTCACGGTGATCGGCAGCGCGACCGGGTTCGAGCGCGAGCTGATCGCGGCGCACGGCTGCGAAGCGGCGATGCTGCCGGCGGCGCCGCTGCGCCGCACCGATCGGCGTGGCCAGCTGCGGGCGCTCGGCGAGCTCGCCGCCGGCATCCGGCGCGGGCGCGCGGCGCTGCGCGGCAGCGGCGTGCAGCTCGTGCTCGGCTTCGGCGGCTACGCGTCGGCCGGCGCCGTGCTCGCGGCGCGCAGCCTCGGGCTGCCGACGCTGGTGCACGAGGCGAACGTGCGGCCGGGGCTCGCGAACCGCATCCTCTTCCATCTCGCCGACGGCGTGCTGCTCGGCTTTCCGCCGCGCCGCGAAACCGAGCGCATCCGCTGGACCGGCACGCCGATCCGCGCCGCGATCGCCGCGCTGCACACGCAGCCGCGCCGCCCGCCGGCGCGCGACCGGCTGCACGTGCTGGTGTGTGGCGGCTCGCAGGGCTCGGCGTTTCTCAACCGCCGCGCGCCCGAGCTGGCGGCGGCGCTGGCCGGCGACGGCCGCACGGTCGAGGCGTGGCATCAGGGCGGGCGGCACGCGCTCGCGGACACGGCGCGCGCGTACGAGGCGGCGGGAGTCGCGGCGCGCTGCGACGCGCACATCGCCGACATGGCCGAGGCGTACGCGTGGGCCGACGTCGCGGTGAGCAGCGCCGGCGCGGCGACGCTCGCCGAGCTCGCGGCGGTCGGCCTGCCGGCGCTCCTCGTGCCGCTCGCCGCGGCGGCCGATGATCACCAGGCGGAAAACGCCGCGGCGTTCGCCGCCGCCAGCGGCGTGCCGTGGACGCGCGAGCGCGACTGGGATGCCGCCGCGCTTGCCCGCCGCCTCGCCGCGCTGCTCGACGACCTGACCGCCTGGCAGGCGCTCGTCACCCGCATCCGCGCCGCCGCGCGCATCGACGCCGCCGACCGCGTCGTCGCGGCGTGCGATCGCCTCCTCATTGAAGGATGACCGGAGGTTACCGCGGATTGCGCAGAGCGACCCGATTACGCGGAAGACGTGTCAGAATCCACGGAATCGGTTCGATCTGCGGAATCCGCGGTAGTCTCTTCCGGCCACTGAATCTCGTACGTGACGACGCGCGTGTCGAAGGCGCCGGTGTAGTCGCTGAACTTGCGGAAGTGGCGCAGGCCGCGGCCGTCGAGGAACATCAGGCGGGTGTAGGTCGAATCGAGCGCCGCCGGGGTGCCGACGAGGACGCGCGCGGCGGCGACATCGATCAGCACCGCGAGGCGCGGGTCGCCATCGCCGCGCGGCACGCGCTCGATGCCGTCCGCCGTGGCGAGCAGCACGAGCGAGGGACGGAGCGTCTGGCGGGACGCGGCGGTGCCGACGACGACCGCGGTATCGGCGGGCGCCGCCGGCGTGAAGCGCACCGACGCGATCAGCCGCCCGTCGGGCAGGCGGCCGCCGATGCGACAGGTGCGCGCGGCGCCGTCGACGGCGCAGTCGCGCCAGGCACGCGTCGCCAGTCCGTCGTCGGGCGGTGCGCCGTCGGTCCCCGGACGCCAGGCGCCGAAGCGCCACCACGGGGTCAGCTGCGCCTGCGCGCTGCTCAGCACGAGGTACGCCGGCGGCGGCGTGCAGTGCGTGGTGGCGAGCACGTCGGCGCGCGCGGCGGCGTCGAGGCCGGCGGCGGCGAGCGCGCCGTCGGCGGCGTCGCGCGGCAGCGAAACGATGCGGGTCACGAGCGCAAACGCGGTCGCCTCATCGATGCCGTGTGCGCGCAGCCGGCCCATCGCGCCGTGCGCGCCCTCGGGATACGGATCGGCGTCCGCGCCGCAATCGAGCATGCGCAGCAGCCCCACGGTCTCGGCTTCGCTCGCCGCCGTCTGGGCGCGCGCCAGCCACAGCGGCACGCGCGTCCGCAGGGTGCCGCCGTCGGCGTTCACGCGGCGCTCGGCGAAGTACTTGATCCAGTAGCCGTAGTCCCACCATGCGCTGACGATCGCGTCGGGCGGCGTGCGCCCGCGCAGCATCGCGAGCGTCTCCACCCAGGCGCGATCGATCGCCGGCAGATACGCGGTGGCGACCGCGTGGCCGGCGCGCAGCGGCAGCGCGGCGAAGGCGAGCACGGCGGCGGTGGCGAGGAGGCGAGGCAAGGCAGCGGAAAGCGGAAAGCGGAAAGCGGAACGTGCCCCGAGCGCGTCCTTGATCTGTTCCGTCAGCCAGTCGCCGAAGCGGCCGGCGGCGACGCCGGTGGCGATGCCGAGCGGCGCGGCGAGCAGCAGGACGAAGCGCGCCGCGTCGTACGCCATCACCAGCGCGGCGAGCAGCCAGATGGCGACGACGAGGCCGAGCGCGGCGGCCTCGGCATCGGCGTCGTCGCCGGTGCGCACCTGCACCGCCACCGCGGCGGCGAGGGGCAGGGCGAGCAGGCCGGCGAGCGTCCAGGCGCCGATGCCGCTTGCGGTGAGCAGCAGGCGGTAGAGCACGGTGCCGCCGATCAGCACGAGGAAGTGGCCGGTCTGCCACGTGCCGCGCGGCAGCACGGCGAGCAGCATGCCGAGCCAGCCGACGAAGAACAGCAGCGCGCCGTACGCGTGCACGGCGATGCCGCCGAGACTCGGGACCGACAGCTCGCCGACCAGCGACAGCGCCGACGGCCAGGCGAGCGCGCCGGCCGGCGGCGCCGGCGCGGCGGCGGCGGGCCACGCCGGCAGTTCCGCGCCGGCGAGCCAGGCGGCGAGCAGTGCCGCCGGCGCATAGATCGCGAGCACCACCGCGGTGTGGCGCAGCGCGGCGGTGCGCTCCGCGCGCGCGGCGTGCGGCGCGCGCATGGCGCGCAGCGCGTGCAGGACGAGCGCCGCGGCGAGACCGGCGCTCGCCACCGCGACACCGAAGATCCAGCCGCGCCAGATCGCGGCGTGCAGGCCGACGAGCGCCGCCGCGGCGAGCGCCGCCGCGGCGCGGCGTGACGCGCGGCGGGCGCGCAGCGCGACGGCCAGCGCCCACACCATCCACAGCGGCACGACGACGTTCCACACGTCGTTGTCGCTGCCGAGGCTGCGCAGCAGGAACATCGGCTGCAGGTTGGCGACCAGCGCCGCGACGAACCCGCCGAGCGCGCCGGCGAGGCGGCGGCCGAGCGCGAACGCCGGCGGCACGCCGAGCACGCCGACGAGCACCTGCAGGAAGAAGGCGCTCACCGGCAGCGGCTGGTACGGATCGATCCACGCCAGCACGCGATGCAGCGCGGCGATCGCGGCGGTGTGCGGCGAGCCGGCATAGCGCATCGCCGTGCCGAGCGGCGCGAGCGTCAGCGTGTCGCGGCAGACGCCGTCGGCGACGCGGTCGCATTCGCGGCCGTCGCGCAGCAGCGCGCGGGCGCCGCGCAGCCAGGCGTAGCTGTCGTAATCGCCGAGGTACGCATGTCGCCGGCCGGCGCCGTCGACGTCGGTGAACGCGGCGCGCAGCCGCACCTCCTGCGCAGCCACCGCGGCGGCGAACGCTTCCGGGTGCGAGGCGATCCACGCCTCGACTGCGGCGGGGGCGGGCGGCTGCGCGTCGCGCGCCAGCCGCGCCGCGACCTCGCTGCGCGCCAGCCGCTGCGCCTGCCCGGCGATCGCCGGTACGCCGAGCGGCAGCAGGCGAATCCAGGCGACGGCGAGCGCGGCGAGCAGCAGCAGCGCGCCGCTCCAGGCCGTGCGGCCGCGCGGGCGGGTGCCGCCGTCGCCGCCGCGCATCAGCGGACGCGATAGCCGAGCCGGCGGATGCCGACCCACGCCGCGGTGGCGACGCCGGCGACGATCGCGGCGTTGCCCGGCCCGTTGGCGCCGATGGCGAGCAGGGCGAGCACGCCGAACGCGACGGCGATGCCGTAGAGCACGAGCACCGCGCGGCGGTGCGTGAGCCCGAGCTCGAGCAGGCGATGGTGAATGTGATCCTGGTCGGCGCGGAACAGCGAGGCGACGCCGGCGACCAGCACGCGGCGCGTGACGGTGACCGTCGCCTCGAGGATCGGCAGGCCGAGCGCGAGGATCGGCACCAGCACGACCACCGCGGTCGGCCCCTTCTGCAGCGACTGGATGGCGAGCAGCGACAGCAAGTAGCCGAGCAGCAGGCTGCCGGCGTCGCCGAGAAAGATCGAGGCGGGCGCGAAGTTGAAGCGCAGGAAGCCGGCGAGCACGCCGGCGAGCGTCGCCGCCATCACCGCGGCATCGGGGCGCTGCTCGGCGAGCGCGATGCAGAACAGCGTCAGGGCGGCGATCAGGCCGGTGCCGGCGGCGAGGCCGTCGAGGCCGTCGATCAGGTTGAACGCGTTGGTGATGGCGACGATCCACAGCAGCGAGCCCGCCACGCCCCACGCGCCGAGCCAGACCACGCCGCCGGTGAACGGATTGGTCACCGCCGCGAAGCCGTAGCCGCCGTGCACCGCGATCAGCGCCGCCACGGTCTGGGCGCCGAGCTTGGCCGTCGGGGAGAGCGTGTAGAGGTCGTCGGCGATGCCGGTCAGCAGGACGACGCCGGCGCCGGCGGTGAGCCAACCGAGCCGCCAGCCTGACGCGGTGAGCAGATCGAGCACGCCGAGGCCGAGTGCCTGCGCGCCGAGCAGCGCGCCGCCGCCGGCGACGAGCAGCACGACGCCGCCGAGGCGCGGCACGCGGCCGTGGTGCACGTGCCGGCCGCCGCCGGTGTCGACCGCGCCGAGCCGCACCGCGGCGCCGCGCACCGCCGGCGTGATCAGCACCGCGAGCCCCGCGGCGGCAACGAACAGCGCGGCATACCAGCCGGGCAACGACGAACCTCCTGCCCGCCGCCGGTACCACAGATGTCCCGCCGCGGCACGGCCCGAGCCGTGCAGGTGCCCTTCTCGGTCAGGAAAGCGGCGCGGGCGAGGGGGTGGGTTACTCGTGGCGCCGGATTTTTCTTCGCCGGACGCAGCAAACGGCGCGCGCCCCGCACCCTTCCCGGCAAGGAGGGCAAACAAATGTTGTTTAGTCAGATGGCGTTCCCGGATTCCTTCTCCCGCCTGAACCTCCGCTGGCTGCGCGGAGCGCGGTCGTCCCATGCGCGGCGCGGTCGCGGGCCGGGCGCGGCGCTCGCGGCGCTGCTGTGGGCGGCCCCGGCCGCGGCGCTCGCGCCGAACGGCTGCGAAGTGCCGCTCATGGTGATGCCCCCGCGCGCTCCCGCCGGCGCCGTGGTGGCGCTCACCGGCGAATGCCAGCCGATTCATTCCGGTGCGTCGGCCGAGGTGCGGCTCGACGGCATGCGCATCGCCGCGGTGAGCGGCAACACCGGGGGCGATTTCCTCACGCTGGTCGCGATTCCGGCGCAGATCGCCGTCGGATCCCATCGGCTGCAGCTGGCAAACCTCTTCGTCGGCGCCGAGGAGGACTTCGCGGTGACCGCGGCGCGACCGTGCGTCGGCGACTGCGACGGCGATGCCGCGGTGACGATCGACGAGCTGATCAGCGGCGTACGCGTCGTCGGCGGCGAGCGGGAGCTGGCGGCCTGCCCGTTGCTCGATTTCGACGGCGATCAGCAGGCGGGAATCGACGAGCTCATCGCCGCGGTCGCCGCGAGCCTCGAGAGCTGCACGCCGCCCGCGGCGCTCGCCACGTTCGCCGGTCGCTACGACGCCGCGACCAGCGCGGCCGGCGACTATGCGCCGGGCGCCGTGCAGCGCGGCGAGGCCGACGTGCACGTCACCGAGACCGGCGCCCTGGCGATCACCTTCCCGTACGGGGTCGGCACGGTGCGGCTGACCGCCGTGGCGAGCATCGCCGGCGGTTTGATGGTGGATGGCGTCGTCGAGTTCGCCAGCGGATCGGCGACACCGGTCACCGGCCACGCCGTCTTCGTCGCCGACGGCGACGAGCGATGGATCAGCGCGGCGCTCGACCTCGCCGGCTTCCCCGCCGAGCCGCCGCGCGCCACCTACGTCGTGCTGAGCGCCGCCGGCGACGCGGCACACTGAGCGCCGGCCGGTCGTCGGCCGCGTGCCGGATGACGGCGCCGGATTCCGGAACTCACGTACCGCAATGCGCGCAGCGCCTTGACTGCGCGCCGGCAATCGGGGCACCGGTCGCGCAGGAGGGACTCGGGATGACCGACCGCATCGTCTCCGCCGACTCGCACGTCAATCCGCCGAAGGATCTCTGGGTGCGCGACTGCCCGGCGCAGTTCACCGATCGCGCGCCGCGCGTCGAAACCACCGACATGGGCGACTTCTGGATCGTCGACTCGCAGATCAGCGGCGCGATCGGGCTCGACGCCTCCGCCGGCCGCAAGCCGGAAGAGTTCAAGCCGATGGGGCTGACGTACAAGGACATGCGGCCGGGCGCCTACGATCCGGCGGCGCGGCTCGCCGACATGGACCTCGACGGCGTCGACGCCGAGGTCCTCTACTTCGGCGGCCCGGTGACGCAGTACGCCGCCGATCCGGCGCTGCGCACGTACGTCGTGCAGCGCTACAACGACTGGATGCGCGAGCTGTCGGGCGCCGCGCCGGAGCGGCTGATCGGGCTCGCGCACGTGCCGCTGATCGATCTCGACGAGGCGTGTGCCGAGCTCGAGCGC
Organism: uncultured bacterium; assembly: GCA_965651925.1. Classification (GTDB taxonomy): domain Bacteria; phylum Desulfobacterota; class Binatia; order HRBIN30; family CADEER01; genus CBFGUK01. The sequence continues at coordinate 7,152 of CBFGUK010000076.1, forward strand.
ATTGCGAAACTCGGGCTGCGCGGCTTCCACGTCGATCCGTTCCCGGACGAGCGCGGCGGCAAGGCGCTGTGGGATCCGGCGTACGAGCGCTTCTGGTCGCTGGTCGAGGAGACCGGCCTGCCGATGAGCTTCCACATCGTCGGGCCGCGCAGGGCGAACGTCGCCGAGACGTTCATGAACCCGACGCCGGGCGTGAAGGAGACGTTCATCGCCATCGCGCCGATCTCGATCTGCGAGGTCGTCTCGACGCTGACGTTCACCGGCATCCTCGAACGCCACCCGAAGCTCACCTACGTGCTCGTCGAATGCGGCATCGGCTGGATCCCGTACTTCCTCGAGCGCATGGATCAGACGTTCACCAAACACCGCTTCTGGACGAAGTCGGTGATCACCGAGAAGCCGAGCTTCTACTGGTACCGCCAGGGCCACGCGACGTTCATCCAGGACCTCGCCGGCGTCGCCGAACGCCACCGCGCCGGCCTGCAGAACATCATGTGGTCGACCGACTACCCGCACTCCGACAGCACCTGGCCGAAGTCGCGCGAGGCGCTCGCCGCGCACTTCAAGGACGTCCCCGCCGACGAACGCGCCCTGATTGCCGGCGGCAACTGCGCCGCACTGTACGGGCTCGCGCCGAGCTGATCGGGCTTGAACACCGATGGACACGGAGCCCCGCCCGTCCGCACCCCGCCCCCGAACACGGATGAATACTGAACCGGGTTAACCCATCCGCTCCCGTGCATATCGGGGCGGTGCGCGGGGTTCTGTGTTCATCTGTGGTCCTCTGTGTTCATCCGTGTTTCAATCTCCGCGTCCTCCGGCCGCCGCGTGAGTCATCTCTGGCGGTGCTGCAACCCCGCTGCAGCGATGCAGCGCTGGCGTAGTCAACAGGATCAATCCCGATACGTTGCTGCCTGTCTGTGCACGAGGGCGCGTGACTTGCTTTCGCGTGCCGCCGGGGGTGCAGGCGTGCCGATATCACGTGCGCGGGGACGGATGATCGATCGACGCTGCTGCCGGGCGCTGCCGGGGGCGCTTGCGCTGCTGGTGCTGCTGGCCGCGGGGCCGGCGGCGGCAGGGCGCAACGTCTGGACGCCGGTCGGGCCCGACGGCACGGCGGTGTGGGCGCTCGCCGTCGATCCGGCCGCCCCGCTGACCGCCTACGTGTCGACCGCGCGGGGCACGTTCAAGACCGCCGACGGCACCCACTGGCTGCCGATTCTGCCGGTCTCCACCACCGCGCTCGCCGTCGACCCGCGTACCCCGTCGGTGGTCTACGTGGCGGACCGCGATGACGACGACTGGGGCGGCGCGGTGTGGCGCAGCGCCGACGGCGGCCAGACGTGGGAAGCGCCCGTGCCGCTGCCCGGGATCGACAGCCCGCGACGGCTCGCTGTCGATGCCGAGGGAACCGTCTATCTCATCGACAGCTACAAGGCCGTCGCCATCAGCCGCGACGGCGGTACGACGTGGACGCGCGCGGAGGTGGAGCACCCGTTGACGCACGCCTTCGCGGTCGACGGCAGCCGGCCGGGCAGGCTCTGCGCGGGCGCCTACCGCGGCGTGCAGTGCTCGACCGATGGCGGCGCGACCTGGACCTTCCTGGCGTTCGGCAGCGGCGATGCGGACGAGGCCGCGGACGTCACCGCCATTGCCTTTCACCCGGACGAGGGCGGCCTCATCTTCGCCGGCACGTACGATGGCGGCCTGCTGCGCACGCGCGACGGCGGCCAGAGCTGGGAACGCATCGACGCCGCGCTGCCCGCCGGCGCGATGCGATCGCTGGCGGTCGATGTGCGCACCGGCGTCGTGTACGTCGGCACGTCGCAGGGCGTCTTCGAGAGCGCCGATCGCGGCGATTCGTGGACGGCGACGGCGCTCGACGCACACACGGTCTCCATGCTCGCCGCCGAGGGGACGGGCCCGACGCTCTACGCCGCGATCGGCAGCTCCGGGCTGCTGCGCAGTGACGACGGCGGCGCGTCGTTCGGGCGCGCGTCGTCCGGGCTCGGCAGCGACTGGGGACACCTCGCGGTCGCGGCCACGGGCACGCTGCATGTCGGCGCCGACGGCGTCTTCACCAGCAGCGACGGCGGCACGCGGTGGTCGCTGTCGGCGAGCGGACTGCGCGACAGCCGCATCAGCGCGATGGCGGCCCACCCGCACGATCCGCAGCGCCTCTTCGTCGGCACGCTGCGCGGTGTCTTCGAGTCACGCGACGGCGGCCACACCTGGCAGGCCACCGGCCTGCAGCAGGAGCCGGCGCCATACAGCTTCTCCACCGAGGTGCGCGCGCTGGCGATCGATCCCGTCCATTCCGACCGGCTCTACGCCGGCACGTGGAACGCGCTGTTCATCAGCGACGACGGCGGCGCGACGTGGCGCCGCAACGAGACCTTCCCGCTGCGCGGGTTCAGCGTCTCGGCCATCGGCATCGATCCGCGGCGGCCGCAGACGGTGTACGTTGCCTCGGACACCGACTGGCGCTGCGGACTCTTCCGCTCCCCCGACGGCGGCGCGACGTGGCGACACATCTGCCCCGACGGTGCGTCGGTCGAGGCACTGGCCGTCGATCCACACACCTCGGGCACCCTGTATGCGCAGCTCGACTTCGGGAGTCGCTCGCGACCAGCCCGGCGCGACGAATGGCGCGAGAACGGGTTGTACAAGAGCACCGACAGCGGCCGCACGTGGACGCGGCTGCCGCTCCGCTGGACGACGGTGCGCGCGGTGGCCGTCGATCCGCACGCGCGCGGCCACGTGTACGCCGCCACGTATCGTGAGACGTATCGGTCCGAGGACGGCGGCCGCACGTGGGAGCTCTTCACCGCCGGCCTCCCGTCATGGGGCGGCGGGCACCAGTTCGCGTTCGGCGCCGGGCCCGGGCGCGTCTATCTCACCACGGACAGCGGCGTGTTCGGCATCGAGCGCGTGCCGCTCTGCCGCGGCGACTGCGACGGGGACGGCGTCGTCGGTGTCGCGGAGATCGTCGCCGCCGTGGCGGAGAGCCTCGACGGTTCCGCGGCCTGCCCCGGCGCCGACGCCGACGGAAGCGGACAGGTCGACATCGCGGAATTGATCGCCGCGGTGCGCGCCGCGCTGCAGGGCTGCCTGCCGCTGCGCGTCCCGGCGTACGCCTCGCCGATCGTCGGAGCCGCGGCGGAAACCGCGCCGTTGGCGCTCTTCCCCGGTGACGCCGACGGCGACGGGCACCTCGATGTGCTCGCCGCCGACGACGCCGGGGTCACGACGTGGCTCGGCGACGGCCTGGGCCGCTTCACCGCCGGGCCGCGATTCGTCCTCGATCAGGTGACGGATGCGAAGGCGGGCGACTGGGACGGCGACGGACGGCCGGACCTGCTCGTGGTCACGCATGCGGAGGAGGACTGGCCCAATCCGCTCCTGCACGTGCTGCTCAACGCAGGTGACGGACAGTTTACCGAGCACGCCACCTACCGGCTCGCCGAGCCGACCGCATACTCCTTCTCCTTCGCGACCGCCGACCTCGACGGTGACGGCGTTCCCGACCTCGTCGCGAGCGACGGCAACGGATCCGTCGACGTGCGGCTCGGTGCCGGCGACGGCACGTTTGCCGCCGCGCAGCGCTACGCGACCGGCTGCGATGAAGTGGAACACTCCTGTCCCGAAGGCGCCGCCGTCGGCGACGTGACCGGCGACGGCCGCATCGACGTCGTGCTGAGCTCGGCGGTGCTGCCCGGTGGCGGCGATGGAACCCTGGGCGCGGCACGGCCGGGAGGCCACGGCTGGTACCGGGCGGACCTTGGCGACCTCGATGCGGACGGCGCGCTCGACGCCGCGCTGGTCGCAGGTCCCGGCGTGCTCGTCCGCCTCGGCGCGGGCGACGGAACCTTCGCGCCTGTGCAGGTGTTTGCGACCGGCGGCGAGTGTCGCGCGTCGACGATCGCCGATCTCAACAACGACGGCGCACCGGATGTCCTCTGCGGCAGCGCGCAGTTCGCGGACGAGGCGCCGCATGCGGACCCGCGTCTGCACTACGCGCTCAACGACGGCGCCGCGGTGTTCGCGCCACCCGCGGGCCTGCCGGCGCCGTTCCCGCCGGCCGCCGTCACGGTGGCGGACGTCGATGCCGACGGCCTGCCGGACGTCATCGCCGCCAGCGGCTGCCGCGAATGGGATCCACCCGCCTGCGACCGCACCGCCACCGGCCTCGCCGTCTGGCTGGCGCGTTAGCCGCGGCGTCCGGACAAACACGGATGAACACGAAGCCCCGCCCGTCCGCACTTCGCCCCGGACACAGATGACCACTGAACCGGCCCCGCCCCACCTGCCTCCGTGCGCATCGGGGCGGGGCGCGGCGGGGATCTGTGGTCATCCGTGTTTTCGATTTCCGGACATCCACTTCGACTGTCCACCGCGGCTTTGTTACACGAACGGCGTCATGCGGGTGCAATTCGTGGTCGCGGCGCTGCTCGTGCTGCTCGGCGGGTGTGCCGGACGCGAGCACGCGCGCCCGGTGCGGCCGGGGGCGGCGACGATGTCGGGCAACCCGGCGCAACTCGTCTCGGCGCTGCGGCAGGGCGGCTACGTACTGTTCCTGCGTCATGCACTGACCGAGCCGGGCGGAGATCCCGGCCGGGTCAATCTCGAGGACTGCACGACGCAGCGCGGGCTGTCGGCGCAGGGGCGCGATCAGGCGGGTCAGCTCGCCGCGGCGCTGGCGCGGCTCGGCATCGCGATCGGCGAGGTGCGCTCGAGCCCGTACTGTCGCTGCGCCGACACCGCGCGGCTCGCCTTCGGCCACATGCTGCTCGACGACGACCTGCTGCCGCCGCGCGGCAGCGGCGGCGCGGCGCGTCTGGACGCCGTGCGCCGCCTGCTTGCGACGCCGCCTCTGCCGGGACGCAACAACGTCCTCGTCGGCCACCTCGGGACGATCGAGCAGGTCACCGGTGTGGCGGCTGCCGAGGGCGAGATGGTCGTCGCGCGCCCCGCCCCGGGTGGCGGCACGTACACGCTCCTCGGCCGGCTCACCGCCGAGCAGCTCGTCGCGCTCGCCGGGGCGGTGGTGGCGCGCCACGACGGACCCTGAGCGCGACACGCGACGGCGACCGCACATCTGTGCTAGGGCGGGCGCCACCCTGGAGGTGCCGATGGAACGGAGCGGACTCATGTCGTGGATCTTCCCGCCGCCGGTCGAGGGACGCGGCGCGATCGGATTGCTGATCCTGCGCGTCATCATCGGCGCGGCGATGCTCGCGCACGGCTGGGGCAAGATCCAGGCGCCGTTCAGCTGGATGCCGCCCGAGGCGCCGACGCCGGGCATCCTGCAGGCGCTCGGCGCGGTGTCGGAATTCTTCGGCGGCGGACTCGGCTGGATGGTCGGCTTCCTCACGCCGCTCGCCTCGCTCGGCATGCTGGCGACGATGACCGTCGCGCTGCTCTTCCACATCGGCCGCGGCGACCCGCTCGTCGGCGGCTACGAGCTCGCGCTCGTCTACTGGGGCTTCGCGTGGCTCATGCTGCTGCTCGGCCCCGGGCGCTACTCGCTCGACGCGCAGCTCTTCCGGCGCACCTGAAGACTCGACGCGAAGACGCGGAGATCGGAAGAGCGTTGCCTCCTTCCGGCCTCCGCGTCTCCGCGCCTCCGCGTTGACACATCACGGGAACGGCAGCCGGCCGCGCGGCGCCTCGCCGGGGGCGCGCGCCGGCTCGCCGTCGCGGCCGTAGAGCGCGGCGACGGCGTCGCTGTAGAGGAGGCGCCACTCGGAGCGTGACTGCACCGGCACCGGCACGCCGCGCGGCACGAGCACGAGCGTCGTGTCGTAGGCGTCGAGGAGCCGCGTCGCGGCGGGATCGCCGTCGGCGCGGAAGAAGGCGAAGCCGTCCTCGACCACCGCCGGCGGATAGACGGTCGCGAAGCGGCCGTCGAGCGAGACGCGCACGTCGGGCGCGGCGTGCCACAGCACGTAGCCGCCCCAGTCGAGCGGCACGGCGAGGTTGCCGCGCAGTCCCGCGGCGCGCAGGTGGCGGATGGCGCCGACCGGATAGTCGCCGGCGGCGAACACGATCCGTCCGCGATCCGCGTACAGCCGCGCCAGCATCACCGTCTGCGCGCCGGCGAGGACGAGCAGCGCGACCGCGAGCAGCGACAGCGCCGCCGCCGAGAAGCGGAAGCGCGTGCGCGCCGCGAGCCGGGTGAGCGCCGCATCGAGCTGGTCGGCGAGCGGGGCGGCGGCGCAGATCGCGGCCAGCGGCGTGTGCCGCTGCGAGCGGCACGCCATCAGCGCGACGCCGACGGCGATCGCCGCCCACCACGGCCGGGCGCGCACGAGGCGGCTGAACGGCAGCGTCAGCGCGCCGAGCGCAAGCAGCAGCAGGAACGGCCGCTGCGCCGGATCGCCGAGCGCCACCGGCTGCCACTCCGAGAGCGGATGCGGGCCGCGCAGCTCGCCGAGGATGTAGAGGAAGAGCCCCGGCCCGTACGGGTTCAGGCAGACGGCGAGCAGCGCGGTGGCGAGCAGCGCGGCGCGCACGCCGAGCGGCGGTCCGTCGTCGCGGCCGACGAGGCGTTCGGGCAGCACCGTCCACGCAGCGAGAATGCCGAGCCCGGCGATGAACGCGCCGTGCAGGTTGGCCCACAGCGCGAAGCCGATGGCGATGGCGGCGAAGGAGGAGCGGAAAGCGGAAGGCGAAAAGCGGAAGGAACAGCGGAAAGAAAAAAGCGGAACGCGGAAGGTCCCCTCCCCCCGGCTTTCCGCCTTTCGCTTTCCGCTTTCCGCTGTCAGCCAATCAATCCACGCGAGCAGGGCGGCGACGCCGAAGTAGGTCAGCACCTGCGGGCGCACGGCGTAGCCGCGCGCCATCACCGCGAACACGAGCACCAGCACCGGCCCCCACGCCCACGGCGAGCGCGCGTGCCGGCGTACCGGCAGCCAGACGAGCCAGGCAGTGAGCAGCGCGATCGCGAGCTTCGCCGCCCAGAGCGCCGGCGAGCCGCCGAGCTCGAACAGCCCGAGCATCGCGAGCTGCGTCAGCCACTCGTGATCGACCCAGGGCAGGCCGGCGGCGGTGTAGGACGCGTCGTCGATGCGCGGAATCGCACCCCGGCCGGCGATCGTGCGGCCGGCGAACAGGTGCATCCAGAGGTCGTTGTCGGCCTCGTTGTCGGCGAGGAAGTAGACGGCGCTGGTGGTGGCGAGCAGGGCCCACGCGCGCCCGAGCGCGCGCGACGCCGGCGCGGCGCTCACGGCGCCCAGAGGTAGAGGAAGTGCGGACCCGGCGGCAGGCGGCGCTCGGCAAGCGGCAGCACCTGCACCTGCGTGATCTGCGCCGGCGCCAGGCCGCCGCGGGCGTAGAGCCCCTCGGCGTACTCGTTGCCGCGCTGATAGCGGATCACCGTCGCCTCGCTGACGCCGGCGCGCTGGCGGGCACGCGCCACCGTGCCGTCGAGGTAGTCGAGCGCGTCGACGAGTCCGCCGCGCAGCGCCTGATCGGCGCTGTAAACGCGACCGTCGACCATCTGCGCCGCCATCTCCGGTGTCAGCCCCGGCCGCCGGGCGCGCACCAGGGCGACGAAGCGCGCCTGCATGTCGTTGATCAGCCCCTCGAGCACGGCGCGCTCCTCGGGGGTCATGCTGCGCAGCGGCGAGCCGATGTCCTTCATGCGGCCCGAGGCGATCGTCTGGTCGTGCACGCCGAGCTTGTCGAGCAGGCCGGCGACGCTGACGTTGGTGAACAGCACGCCGATGCTGCCGGTCACCGTCGTCGGGTTGGCGATGATCTCGTCGCCGGCGAGCGCGACGTAGTACCCGCCGGAAGTCGCGAGATCGAGCATCTGCACCAGCACCGGAACGTTGCGCTCGGCTTTGAAGCGCAGCAGCTGGTTGTAGAGGATGTCGCTCGCCGTCACCGTGCCGCCCGGCGAGTTGATGCTCACCACCACCGCGCGCACGTCGTCGTCCTCGCGTGCGCGCTCGAGCTCCGCCTCGACGCGCGCCACCGGGCTCTCGTCACCGCCGAGGCCGAGCGGCCCGCGCTCCTCCTCGCTGGTGATGACGCCCGACAGCTCGATGAGCAGGATCTTCGCATCGCCGCGTCCCGCCACCGCGCGCTCGATCAGCGGCCGCGGCCGGCGCGCGAGCGGATTGATGTCACCGGAGATGAAGACGCATCCGGAGACGAGCGAGACGGCGAGGAGAACGGCGGCGAGTCGGCGAAGGAAGCGCATCGGCGCGCGACTCTTAAGGGCGGCGCGCGCAGCAGGCAAGCGCTGGTTCAGGTGCGGAGGTGCGGAGGTGCTGCGGAGGTGCTGAGGTGCTGAGGTGCTGAGGTGTTCTCAGGTGGCGGCTCAGCGGCGACGCCACACCTCCGCACCTCCGTACCTCCGTACCTCCGCACGCCTTTTGTCTTACGCCCGGACCGGCTCGCTCGCGTTGCCCGGCCGGATGTGCTCCCACGCGTTGCGGTACGTCGCGAACTTCCCGGCATAGGAGCGGCGCGAGTCGGGCAGGTAGAACGTCTTGCCGCTGATCGCCTCCCACGGGATGACGAACGCCTGCGTGAGATCGAGCGGCTGGCCGGGGACGAGCGGCACGCAGGCGAAGAAGTCGCTGTACCGTTCGCCGACCTTGCCGCGGTGGTGAAAGTTGAAGTTCCAGGCGCGGTACACGTAGTTGTAGTGCCGGCCGCCGACGTGCACGCGGCGCCGCGACGAGCTCGGATACGCGACGCGCAACGCCAGCCGCACCTCGCCGTCGACGATGAAGTCGAACCGCGCCTGCGCCGGAGCCGGCTCGACGCGGTGTCCGAGCAGGGCAAGATGCGCCACGACCTCCTGCTTCGGCACGTCATGGATCTCCACCCGGTTCATCGTCCGCTGTGCGGTGGTCGGTCGTCGGCCTGGCGCCATCATGAACGCACGGTTTTGTTCTAGACTCCCCCGGAGACGGGGCCTGTTTACGACGACCGCACGGATAATGCCAAGCAAAAAGTCGCAGGCCGACGAGGCACCGATTTTTTGCTGCTTGACGGTGACTGCCCGGCGCTAGACGCCGCAGTAGGTCGGCGCGCCAGCGCATCTGTATGGCGGAGAAAGTACCCCCGCCGCTGCGCCCGCCGGATGCGGCTCAGACCCAGCGCGAACGGCGCGGCGTCTCGGGCGCCGGCTTCGCCGGCGTTTTGTCCGGAAACGGGCAGATGTCGAGCAGGACGCAGGCAGGACAGTCCGGCTTGCGCGCCAGGCAGACGCGCCGGCCGTGGAACTGGAGGAGGTGGCAGAAGCGGATCTGGTCCGCCGTCGGCACGACCGCGCTGAGATCGGCCTCGATGCGGTCGGCATCGGTCTGGTGGCTGAGGCCGAGGCGTTGCGAGAGGCGGGCGACGTGCGTGTCGACGCCGATGCCGGGGATGCCGAACGCATTGCCGAGCAGGATGTTGGCGGTCTTGCGGCCGACGCCGGGGAGGGTGAGGAGATCGGCCTGGCGGTTCGGGACCTCGCCGCCGAAGCGCGCCACCAGCTCTGCGCAGCAGGCGCGGATGGCGCGGGCCTTCTGGCGGAAGAAGCCGGTCGAGCGGATCAGCTCCTCGAGCTCCTCCTGGCGCGCCGCGGCAAGCGCCGCGGCGGTCGGGAAGCGGCGGAAGAGCACCGGGGTGACCTCGTTGACGCGCGCGTCGGTGCACTGCGCGGCGAGGATGAGGGCGACGAGCAGCTCGAGCGGCGAGCGGAAGTCGAGCGCCAGCCGGGCATCGGGATGGGCGCGCGCGAGGCGGGCGATGACCTCGCCGACCGGCGCCGCGCCGGCCGCCGCCGGCGCGCCTGCGCGCCGCCGGCCTGCCGGCGGCGGGCTGCCCCCGACAGCCGCCGTCCGGCGCCGCGGCGCGGCTGGCCGGCGCGGGCTCACTTGCGCTCCGCGGCGGGCGGCGGCAGGCAGACGCCGAGCAGCGGGCCGGTGCCGGCGATCGCCCCGGTGCGCGGCGCGCCGCCGGCGATCCAGAGCCGCACGGCCTCGAGCTCGTCGGCGCTCAGTGGGTCGCCCTCGCCGGGCGGCGGCATCGGCGGCCCGGGCAGGTCGTCGCGGCCGAGCGTCGCCCTGGCGAGCAGCTGCCACAGGCGGCTCGCCTCGGGGTCACCGGGAGCGACGCGCGGCTGGCCGGTGGCCGGCGACGGCACGCCGACGAGCTGGTCGTAGGCGTCGCCGAGACGGAGGTCGAGCTCGCCGGCGGCGCTGTCGCCGTGGCAGGCGTCGACCGCGCAGCCGCGCTGCTCGAAGAGCAGGTCCTCGATTGCGGCGAACGTGCCGGCATGGACGAGGCAGTCGCCACGCGTGCAGTCGTTGCGGCAGGCGTCGGTGTCATCGGTGTTGCCGTCGTCGCAGTCCTCGCCGAGCTCCTCCATGCCGTTGCCGCACACGGCCGCCGGGCAGACGAGCGCGTCCTGGACGTACACGCCGGCGGCGAGACACTCGGCGCGCGCCGCGAGGTCGGCGGCGAAGGTGTCGATCGACCGCCCGTAGATGGCCGTGAACGTCGCGGCCGCGCAGCCCGCGGCGGTGCGGCGCGCCGCGTGCGCGCTGGCACCGGCGGCGCGGGCGTGGAAGCGGTCGATCACCGCCGTCTTGCCGTCCAGCGGCAGGGCGTGGGCGGCGATGCGGTCGAGCGCGCTGCGCTGCTCGCGCGTCGTGACGCGCAGCAGGTCGACGGCGCGATCGGCGGCGGCGTGCAGGCAGGCGGCGGTGTCGGGCGTCACCTCGGCGACCACCGGCGGCTCGTCGAAGTCGCCGACCAGCGCCGGGCCGTAGACGGCGGTGAACAGCTCCTTCTCGAGCTGCCGGCAGGTGCTGGTCGCGTCGGCGAGCGCCTCGTGCACGCCGAGGAACTGCAGGCGCGTCGCGTCGGTGTCGGTGCACGCCGCCTCGATGCGCTCGAGGACGCGGGCGCGCGCCGTGCGGATGGCGAGCGAGCGCGCATTGAGGTTGCACGGCTCGCCGCGCAGCTGCGGCTCGATGCAGGCGCGGTGCGCGGCGAAGATCTCGTCCGCGCAGCGCGCCACCGCCTGCCCGAGCGCGCGCTGGCAGTGCGCGGTGCCGGCGCCGAAGTCCCCCCAGGCGGACAGCGGCAGCGGGTCGCCGTGGGCGTGCACCGCGGCGGCGGCGCAGGTGAGCGTCAGTGCGGAGAGCAGAGCGGTGAACGTGCGGCACATCGCCGGAACGTTAGGCGCGCGGTCACCCCTGTTGCAACGCCGTCCGCTGGCCACCGAGCGCCGGAAGGACACCGCGTCGAATCAGCTGGATCCGACGATCAGTCGACTCGGTGTCCTCTCCGCCTCGGTGGCCAGACCGTTCTCCGCTCACTCACATGTACGAGCCGCCGGTGACCAGCACGACGTGGCCGGTGACGTAATCGGCGAGCGGCGAGGCGAGGAACAGCACCGGGCCGGCGGCCTCCTCGGGGGTGCCGGCGCGGCCGAGCGGAATCATCTGGATCGCCATCTGGCGCATCTGCTCGGGGATGCCGAGGTCGACCGTGTGCCCGTCGACGTCCGCCTTCACGGTCTTGTCCTTCGCCGCGGTGAGCCGCGTCTCGATGAAGCCGTAGGCGACGGCGTTGACGTGGATGTTCAGCCGTCCCCACTCCTTGGCGAGCGTCTTGGTCACGCCGACGATGCCCATCTTGCCGGCCGAGTAGTTCACCTGGCCGGCGTTGCCGGCGACGCCCGAGGTCGAGGAGGTGTTGACGACGCGCCGGATGACGCGCCTGCCGGCCTCTTTCTCCTGCTTCGCCCAGTCGCGCCAGTAGAGCGAGGCGGCGCGCAGGATGCGGAACGGGCCGGTGAGGTGGCAGTCGATCATCGCGTACCACTGCTCGTCGCTCATCTTGTGGATCACGCCGTCGTACGTGTAACCGGCGTTGTTGACGATGATGTCGAGCGCCTTGAAGTGGTCGACCGTGCGCTTGACGAGCTGATTCGGGAAGTCGGGATCGGTGACCGAGCCGGGGATCGCCAGCGCCTCGGCGCCGGTCTGGCGGATCGCCGCGGCGGTTTCCTCCGCCACGTCGGCGTTGAGATCGTTGACCACCACGCGTCCGCCGTGCTGCGCGAACAGCTCCGCCACTGCGCGCCCGATGCCGCGCCCCGAGCCGGTGACGATCGCGACCTTGCCGTCGATGAGCTTCATGTCCTGCCTCCTTGTTGGTGGGAACGGGTGTGCTTAGCGGAAAGCGCGCACGCTGTCAGCGGGCGGAGCGGTCAGCCGTCAGTGGTCTGCCGGAACGCGCCGAGCGAGGGCGCGGGGATCCAGTGCAGGGCGCCGTTCGCCTGTCGGATGGGGCGACGTGCGCGCAATCCACGAAACCGCATGTAGCCGCGGCCCCTGTGGCCGCCGGCGGTGCGGCCAGCACCGCCGGGCGGGGTGGCACGGTATGGATGGACGGTGGCGTGCCTTTGCCACACCGCCCCTCCGGGCGACGCTGCGCGTCGCCGGCGGCCACAGGG
>CBFGUK010000077.1:0-19554 GCA_965651925.1 uncultured bacterium
CGGGAACTCCATCAGCGAGCCCTAACCACAGATGGCCCGCGATGACCACGGAGGGCCACGCAGCGCTCCCCGACCGATGGAAACGACTGCGGCCTTTGACGTTGATTGCGGCCCGAACTCGTATCGCGATCGACGTCGAGGGCGACACGCTACCCGAGTTCGACGAGACGTTTACGCTCGTGCTGTCGACTCCCGACCATGTGCACCCGGCCCGGCGATCGCCGCCGCGGCCACGCCCGCCCCTGCCACGGCGCCGTGGACCCTCGCCGGCGTCCTCGCCCTGCTGACCGCAGTCGCCGCGCGGCGCCTCCGACGCCGCGCGTAAACCTCACGCGGAGGCGCGGAGACAGACGGTGTCTCCGCGCCTCCGCGCGAGATGGTCGTTCACCGGCCGAGTCGGTACAGCTCGCGCACGCCGAGCGCGGCGAGGCCGCCGGTGGTGATCGCGACGACGCCGTAGAGGCCGATGGCGAACCAGAACATCGCCGGCTCGACCGCGCGGGAGACCGCACGGTGCGGTGTCGCGCGCCGTGCGGGCCACAGGGCCGTGCCGGTGGCAACGCCGCGGTGCACCAGCCACGCCGTGCCGCCGGCCATGGCGAGCAGCAGGACGATTGCCAGCAGCAGGGCCCGGCGCTGCGACGCCGTTGCCTGCGGGATGCGCCGCGCCGCGGCTGACGGCGATGCCGTCGGTGCCACGACGTCATCTGCGTCCGGCTCGTCGTAGTCGTACTCCGGCGGCCGCAGGACGGCCTTCACGCGGCCGATGATCTCCTCACGGCGATCACGCGCCCAGGCGGGATACTCCTGCCAGCGCTCCGGCGACGCGAAGTAGAGGACGTGATGGGCGCGCCCCATCAGCATCTCGCCCTGGATCTCGATGCGCCGCCACCGGCCGAGGTGCCGCTCCTCGTAGTACACGGCGTCGCGGCCGCGGTGGCCGACGCGCCATTTCGCCGTGCTCATCCGCGGTCGTCTGCCGGACGCTGCGGATCCCGGAAGTGCGCGACGATCGCCTCGGTCAACGCCGCGATCGTGTACGTCGCCGGCTGCAGGACGACCGGCATGCCCGCGGCGCGCGCGGTGTCGGCGGTGATCGGGCCGATGCAGCCGGCGGGCAGATCGGCGAGCAGCGACGCGGCGTCGTCGCCGAGGAGCGCGACGAAGGTGCGCACCGTGCTCGAGCTGGTGAACGTGACGAGATCGACGGCGCGCGCCGCGAGCAGCGCGCGCAGCTCGTCGCGATCGACCGGTGCCGGCACCGTCTCGTACGCCGGCACCTCGTCGACCAGCGCGCCGGCGTCGCGCAGCATCGCCGGCAGCACCTCGCGCGCCACCGCGGCGCGCGGCAGCAGCACGCGCGCGCCGTCGACGCCGCCGGCGATCATCGCCTCGGCCACCGCCTCGGCGCGGAACTCTTCCGGCACGACGTCGACGAGCAGCCCGCGCGCCGCGATCGCGGCGGCGGTCTCCGAGCCGACCGCGGCGACGCGGGCGCGATAGAGTGCACGCACGTCGAGCCGGCGGGCGCGCAGGCGATCGAAGAACATCGCGACGCCGTTGACGCTGGTCAGCACCAGCCAGTCGTAGCGCGGCAGCTCGTCGAGCGCCGCGTCGAGCGGCGCCCACGAGGCCGGCGGCACGATGGCGATCGTCGGACAGGCGAGCACGTCGGCACCGAGCGCGCGCAGCGCGTCGATGAACCCGCCGGCCTGGGCGCGCGGCCGGGTGACGACGATGCGCCGGCCGAACAGCGGCTGGCGCTCGGCCCAGGCGAGCGTCTCGCGCAGGCGCACCACCTGGCCGACGACCGCGACGGCCGGCGGCTGCAGATCGCGCGCCGCGACGAGGTCGGCGATCGTCGCCACCGTGCCGATGACCGTCTCCTGCGCCGCCACCGTGCCCCAGCGGATCACCGCCGCCGGCGTCGCGGGGTCGATGCCGTGCGCGAGCAGGCGGTCCATGTTGGCGCGCAGCTGGCGCGTCGCCATCAGGAACACGAGCGTGTTGCCGCGCTGCGCGACCGCGTCCCAGTGCACCGCGAGCTCCTGCTTGTCGGGGTACTCGTAGCCGGTGAGGACGGTGAACGACGACGCGAGATCGCGGTGGGTGAGCGGAATGCCGGCGTAGGCCGGCACGGCGACCGCCGAGCTGACGCCCGGCACGACGACGAACGGCAGACCGGCGGCGGCGAGCGCCTCGGCCTCCTCGCCGCCGCGCCCGAAGACGAACGGGTCGCCGCCCTTGAGGCGCACGACGGTGCGGCCGGCGCGCGCGTGATCGATCAGCAGGCCGGTGATGATGTCCTGTTCGGTGCGGTGGCCGCCGCCGTGCTTGCCGACGCAGATGCGCTCGGCGGCCGCCGGCGCGTGATCGAGGAGCCGCGGGCTGGCGAGATAGTCGTAGATCACCACGTCGGCGCGCTCGAGCGCGCGCACGCCGTCGAGCGTGATCAGCCCCGGGGCGCCCGGGCCGGCGCCGACCAGATAGACCGTCCCCGGCGCGCCACTCATCCCGTCCACCCGAGCGTGCGCAACAGCGCGGCGCCGCCGGCGTCGAGCAGCTCGGCCGCCAGCCCGGCGCCGAGCGCCGCGCCGTCGGCGGCCGCCCCGCGGCGCTCGCCGCGCACCAGCCGCGAGCCGTCGGGATGCGCGATCACGGCGCGCAGCGTCAGCGCGTCGCCGTCGAGCTGCGCGTGCGCGGCGAGTGGCGTCGTGCACGTGCCGCCGACCGCGCACAGGAAGCCGCGTTCGGCATCGATCGCCAGCCGCGACGGCCGGTGCTCGATGGCGCGCAGGAGGTCGACCGTGACGCCCGGGCGGCACTCGAGCGCCAGCGCGCCCTGCCCGACCGCCGGCACGAACACCGCCGCATCGCACGCCGCGACATGCGCCGGCGTCAGGCCGAGCCGCGCCAGGCCGGCAGCGGCGAGCAGCAGCGCGTCGACCTCGCCGCGCTCGAGCTTCGCGAGCCGCGTGTCGACGTTGCCGCGCAGATCGACGACCGCGAGCCGCGGCGCGAGCCCGCGCACCAGCGCGGCGCGGCGCGGGCTCGAGGTGCCGACGCGCGCGCCATCGGCGAGCGCCGCGAGCCCACCCGCGGTGCGGGTGACGACGACGTCGTGCGCCGGTGCCCGCTCGGGGATCGACGCGATCTCGAGCCCTGGCGCGAGCTCGCCCGGTACGTCCTTCAGCGAGTGGATGGCGGCGTCGATCGTGCCGTCGAGCAGCGCCGCCTCGAGCTCCTTGACGAACAGCCCCTTGCCGCCGACCTGGTGCAACGGGACGCTGGTGATGCGATCGCCCGAGGTGCGGATCACCACCAGCTCGACGCGCAGGCCGCGATGGGCGGCCTCGAGCCGCGCGCGCACCTGGCCCGCCTGCGCGAGCGCGAGGCGGCTGCCGCGTGTGCCGAGACGCAGGACGGCGCTCATGACTCGTCCGACTCGTCGAGATCGAACAGGCGGCGCGTCGCATCGAGGTAGTACGCCTCGGTGCGGCGGTCGTGCTGCTTCAGGCGCGCGATCGGCGCGTGCAGGATCTTGTTCACCAGCGCCGTGGTCATCGCCTCGAGCGCCTCGCGCTCGCGCGGCCCGAGCTCCTTCAGCTGGTTGAGCGTCTTCTGCAGCTCGGCGCGGCGGATGCCGTCGACCTTTTCGCGCAGCGCGACGATGGTCGGGACGACCTCGAGGTGCCCGAGCCAGCGATAGAACGACTCGACCTCCTCGACGACGATGTGCTCGGCCTTCTCGGCCTCGCGGGCGCGCTCGCCGAGGTTTTCCTCGGCGACCGTGGCGAGATCGTCGACATCGTAGAGGTACACGTTGTCGAGCGCGTTGATGCGCGGGTCGAAGTTGCGCGGCACGCTGAGGTCGATGCAGAAGATCGGCCGTCCCTTGCGCTCGCGCAGCGCCTCCTGCAGCGCCTGCTCGCCGAGCACCCAGGTCGCGGCGGCGGTCGCGCCGATGACGATGTCGGCCATCGGCAGGTACTTCGCGAACTGCTCGAACGGCACCGGCGTCGCCTGCAGGTCGCGCGCCAGCTCGACGGCACGCTCGAAGGTGCGGTTGGTCACCATCAGGCTGCCGACGCCGTTGGCGAGCAGATGGCGCGCCGCGAGCTCGCCCATCTTGCCGGTACCGATCAGCATCGCCGTCTTGCCGTCGAGGCGGTCGAAGATCGTCGCCGCGAGCTCGACCGCGGCCGAGCTCACCGAGACGGCGCGGCCGGCGATGCCGGTCTCGGTGCGCACGCGCTTGGCGACCGAGAACGCCTTGTGGAACCAGCGGTGCAGCACCGCGCCGGTGGTGCCGGCACTCGCCGCGCGGGCGTAGAACTGCTTGAGCTGGCCGAGGATCTGCGGCTCGCCGACGACCATCGAGTCGAGGCTCGAGGCGACGCGGAAAAGGTGCCGCACCGCGTCGCGTCCCCAGTAGTTGTAGAGATGCGCGTCGAGGTCGGGTCCCGGCGTGCGCTGCGCGCCGCGCAGGAAGGCGGCGATGCGCTCGGCGACCGGCGGCCCCTCGCGCGTCGTCGACACCACCTCGACGCGATTGCACGTGCACACGACCGCGGCTTCGTCGACGCCGGGCAGCTCGCGCAGCTCGCGGTTCACGTCGTCGATGCGGTCCTCGGCGAACGCCACCGCTTCGCGCACCTCGAGCGCCGCGGTGTGGTGGCTGAGGCCGACGATGAGGACGTCCTGCTGCATCACCCGAAGGACCGCCCGTGCGGCAGCCCGACGTTGAGGCTGATCAGCGACACGACGAGGAGCGCGAAGCCGACCAGCGTCAGCGTCGCGGCGCGGCGGCCGCGCCAGCCGAGGGTGCGTGCCTGCAGCAGCACGGCATAGAGCAGCCAGGCGAGCACCGAAAGAATCTGCACCGGCTCCCACGCCCAGAACGTACCCCATTCGGTTTTCGCCAGCAGCGAGCCGCTGACGATGCCGATGGTGAAGAGCGCAAACCCCCAGGCGACGCAGCGATAGTTGAGGTTGTCGAGCGTCTCGAGCGACGGCAGGCGCCGGAAGCCGCTCGGCCGCCGCCTGGCCTTCAGGCGGCGCTCCTGCACGAGGTACACGAGGCTGACGCACGAGGCGATGGCGAAGATCGCATAGCCGAGGAACGCCGGCGCGACGTGCGCCGGCAGCCAGGCGGTGGCGAGCCCGGGCGGCAGGCCGTCGCTGCCCGAGTACACGACGTACGCCGACAGGGTGAGCAGGAACGCGAGCGGCGAGACCAGCGCCCCGAGCACGGCCAGCGGCGCGCGCAGCTGCAGGCCGAGGTAGACGGCGACCAGCAGCCAGGCGAGCATCGAGAGCTGGTCGTGGACGTTGAGGAACGCCCGCGGACCGACGCTCGCCAGCCGCAGCCCGAGCGCCAGCGTGTCGAGCGCGAACGCCGCGGTGAGCGCCACCAGCGCGATGCGGTGCGGCAGCGCGTGCCCCGACGTCAGGTGGGCGATGAACGCCGCCGCGGCGACGAGGTAGAGCACCAGGCAGAGCGCGAAAAAAACGAGGTCCATGTTCGCTTCGTCAACGCGAAGTCGCGAAGACGCGACGCGCGCCCTTCGCGCCTTCGCGCCTTCGCGTTGTGATCGCGCCTCTCATAGCCGCGCTCCCAGGGTGGCGAGCGTGACGTCGGCGCCGACGTGCTCGGCGAGCAGGCGGTCGACGGCGACGGGATCCGGTGCGCGCAGGCGGTCGAGCAGCTCGGAGTCGGCGAGCGTCTTCAGGATGCGCTGGCGCTCGGCGCTCGGCAGCGCGCGGGCGCGCAGCAGGCGGCGCAGGCGCGCGAGCACGTCGAGCGCGCGGCCGTACTCGGGTCCGAGCAGAGGCGCGATCTCGCGCCGCACGCGGGCCGCCAGCGCCGGGCTGCCGCCGCCGGTCGCGATCGCGACGGTCAGCTCGCCGCGGCGCACGAGCGCCGGGACGATGAACGAGCAGTGCTCGGGCCGGTCGACGACGTTGAGCGGCACGCGGCGCGCCGCGGCCTCGGCGGCGACCACCGCCTGGACGGCCTCGTCGTCGGTGGCGGCAATTGCCAGCCAGGCGCCGTCGAGGTCGCCGTCACGGTAGGGGCGGGCGTGATGCTCGACCTCGCCACGCGCGACGCGGGCGGCGAGCGCCGCGTCGAGCGCCGGGGCGATCACGACCACCTGGCCGTCGGCCTCGAGCAGCGCCGCCACCTTGCGCTCGGCAACCGCGCCACCGCCGATCACCACACAGCGTTCGCCGGCGATGCGCAGAAACACCGGGTAGTACGCGCCCATAACAGCCTCACCTGACCACAGTTCACGCTCGTTCGCCATGGATCCCCGGTGACGGAACGGCAGTTCCTGCCCGGAGGAAGGGGTGTTACCCCCTGCCGGCGGCGGTACGGAAGAGGCGGCTGCGCGGAGGCGCCGGACACGTCATCGCGGCGTCTCTTTGTTTGCCAAGCCGGACCTCAGCTGGTACTGACGGGCGTTGATTCCGTACACCCGCCCACAAAGGAGAGGCTCGTGAAAGCACATCTGTGGTCCCGCTTGTTTGCAGTCGCGGTCGTCGCCGGCATGGCGAGCGCCACGGCCGCGCTGGCCGACGACGCCACGAACCAGAAGATCATCGACTACTACCGCCGCAAGTCGAATCTGCCGCCGGAAGTCACGGCGAGCATCACCAACGTCACCGACTCCAAGATCCCCGGTGCCAAGCAGGCGACCCTGACGCTGTCGCGCGGGGCGCAGACGCAGCAGACCGAAGTGATCATGTCGCCGGACGGCCGCTACGTCGTGTTCGGCGAGGTCGAGGACGTCACGTCCGACCCCTTCAAGGCGATCGCCGCGAAGATCAAGATCGACGGCAGCCCGATCAAGGGCGCCAAGGACGCCCCGGTCACGATCGTCGAGTACTCGGACTTCCAGTGCCCGTACTGCGCGCGCGCGCATCAGACCATCGCCAACCAGGTGATGAAGGAGTACGACGGCAAGGTGCGGCTGGTGTACAAGAACTTCCCGCTCGGCTTCCACAAGTGGGCGGAGCCGGCCGGCATCGCCGGCGAGTGCGCGTTCGACCAGGATCCGGACGCGTTCTGGAAGCTGTACACCTACTACTTCGACAACCAGCAGCAGATCACGCCCGAGAACGTGAAGGCCAAGTCCGAGGAAGCCCTCAAGGGCACCAAGGTCGACATGGCGAAGTGGACGGACTGCTACGACAACAAGAAGACCCTCGAGCGCGTGAAGGCGGACATGGCGGAGGGGCAGTCGGTCGGCGTCACCGGCACGCCGGCGTTCCTGATCAACGGCCGCAAGATCAGCGGCGCGCAGCCGTTCCAGAACTTCAAGGCGATCATCGACGACGAGCTGCAGCGCGCCGGCAAGAGCTGAGCGCGACCATGCATCGCGGACGACGGGCCGGGGGGACACGTTCCCCCCGGCCCGTCGCCGTTTGCGGGGCGCGGTGATCGAGCGGGTGTCCTGCGGATCGGCCGCCGCGCGCCTCGCCGCCGCCGAGGCGTTCCTCGACGGCCTGCCGAGCGACGGCGAGGCGCTGCTGGTCGGCGCCAGCCGCGGCGCGATCGACGAGCTCGCCCGCCGCGTGGCGGTGCGCCGCCGCGCGACGTGCGGCCTGCACCGCTTCACGCTCACCCAGCTCGCCGCCCGCCTCGCGGCACCGGCGCTGAGCGCCACCGGCGCCGCGCCCTGCCCGCCACTTGCCGCCCAGGCGGTCGCGGCGCGCGCGCTCGCCGAGGCGCGCGCCGCCGGCGCACTGCGATTCTTCGCCCCGGTCGCCGGCGCGCCCGGCTTCACCGGCGCCCTCGCCGCAACGCTCGCCGAGCTGCGCGCCGCCGGCGTGGCGCCGGCCGGCCTCGCCGGCGCCCCGCCGCCGGCGGACGAGCTCGCCGCCCTGCTCGCCGCCTACGAGACGCACCTCGCCGGCGCGCGCCTCGCCGACCGCGCCGCGCTGCTCGGCGCCGCCACGGCGGCGGTCGCCGCGCCCGACCGCGACCCGCTGCTCGGCCTGCCGCTGCTGCTGCTCGACGTGCCGCTGACCAGCCGCGTCGAGGTCGACTTCGCCCGGGCGCTGGCCGGCGCCGCGGCGCGCACGCTCGTCACGCTGCCCGCCGGTGACGAGGCCGAGCGGCAGTGGCCCGCCGCGGCGCACGAGGCGGACACGCCTCCGGACACCGACACGGCGACGAGTCTCGGCCGGCTGCAGGCGTTCCTCTTCGCCGACGCGGAACCGCCGCCGGGCGAGGCCGATGACAGCGTCCAGCTCTTCTCCGCGCCGGGCGAAGGCCGCGAGGCGGTCGAGATCGCGCGCCGCATCCTCGCCGCGGCACGCGCCGGCACGCGTTTCGACGAGATCGCGATCGCGCTGCGCTCGCCGGAGACGTACGGCACGCTGCTCGAGGCGGCGCTGCGCCGCGCCGGCATTCCGGCGTGGTTCGCGCGCGGCACGCGGCGGCCGAACCCGGGCGGCCGCGCATTCCTCGCGCTGCTCGCCTGCGCCGCCGAGGGACTCTCCGCCGCACGCTTCGCCGAGTACCTGTCGCTCGGCGAGGCGCCGCGTCCGGATGCGGCGCCGACCTGGCAGCCGCCGCGCGACGAGGCGTTCACCGCCGCCGCGGCAGCGCCCGCCGCGACGGACGAAGCCGACGCGCCCGAGGACGGCGGCGAGCCGGTCGCCGCCGCGCCGTGGCGATGGGAGGCCCTGCTCACCGAGGCGGCGGTGCTCGGCGGCGCCGACCGCTGGGCGCGCCGGCTCGACGGGCTCGCCCGCGAGTACGATGAACGTCTCGCACGGCTGCGCGACGAGGAGCCCGATGCGCCGCGCCTCGCCGCGCTGGCGCGCACCCGCGCGCAGCTCGACGTGCTGCGCACGTTCGCGCTGCCGCTGATCGGCAGGCTCGCCGCGCTGCCCGCGCAGGCGTCGTGGGGCGAGTGGCTCACCGCGCTCGCGGCGCTGGCGACGCAGGCGCTGCGCGCGCCCGCCGGCGTGCAGGCGGTGCTCGCCGAGCTCGCGCCGATGGCGACCGTCGGTCCGGTCGGCCTCGACGAGGTGCGCGCCGTGCTCGCCGACCGCCTCGCCACGCTCACCGCCGATCCGCCGGCCGAGCGCCATGGGCGCGTGCTGGTGACGACGATCGACGACCTGCGCGGCCGCGCGCTGCCGCTGGTCTTCGTCCCCGGCCTCGCCGAGCGGCTGTTCCCGCAGCGCCCGCGCGAGGATCCGCTGCTGCTCGACGCGCTGCGCACGGCGCTCGACGCGGCGCTCGACACCCAGGCCGAGCGCGGCGCGCGCGAGCGGCTGCGGCTGCGGCTCGCCGCCGGCGCCGCCACGCACCGCCTCGTGCTCTCCTATCCGCGCGCCGACGTCATCCAGGGCCGACCGCGCGTCATCTCGTTCTATGGCCTCGACGTCGCGCGGGCGACGCGCGGCGCGATTCCCGACGTCGAGGCGTTCGAGCGCGCCGCGGCCGACGCGGCCACCGCACGGCTCGCCTGGCCGGCGCCGCTCGATCCCGCCGACGCGATCGACACCGCCGAACACGACCTCGCCACGCTCGCCGGGCTGCTGCGCGCCGACGACCCCGCGGCACGGCGCGCCGGCGCCCAGTACCTGCTCGAGCTCAATCCGCATCTCGGCCGCTCGCTGCGCGCGCGCCATGCGCGCTGGGAAAAACACCGCTGGCACGAGCTCGACGGCTTCACGCGCGCCGGCGACGCGGCGGCAGCGGCGCTCGCCGGCCAGCGCCTCACCGCGCGCCCCTATTCGCCGTCGGCGCTCGAACAGTTCGCGCGCTGTCCCTACCGCTTCTTTCTCGCCGCGATCCTGCGCCTCGCGCCGCGCGCCGCGCCGGCGCCGCTCGAGCAGCTCGATCCGCTGACGCGCGGCACGCTCGTGCACCGCGTCCAGGCCGAGACCCTGCGCGCGCTGCTCGCCGACGGCACCCCGCTCACCGAGGCGCGGCTGCCCGACGCCGAACGCGTGCTCGAGGGGACCCTCGAGCGCATCGCCGCGGCGTTCGCCGAGGACTTCGCGCCGCCGATCGAGCGCGTCTGGCGCGACGAGGTCGAGGCCGTGCGCGGCGACCTGCGCACCTGGCTGCAACGGCTGCTGGCGCACGGCGCGGAGTGGCAGCCCGTCTACGTCGAGCTCGGCATCGGACTGGATGCCCGGCGGGAATACGATCCGGCGAGCGTGCGCGCGCCGGCGCGGATCGGCGACGCCGGCTATCGGCTGCGCGGCGCGATCGATCTCGTCGAGCGGCGCGCCGACGGCGCGCTGCGCGTCATCGATCACAAGACCGGTCGCGACGACGTGCCGTCCGGACTCGTCGTCGGCCACGGCGAGCGCCTGCAGCCGGCGCTCTACGCGCTCGCCGTCGAGGCGGCACTCGGCGCGCCGGTGCACGACGCGCGGCTGTCGTTCTGCACGACGCGCGGCGGCTTCACCGAGCACGTCGTGCGGTTCGACGCGACGACGCGCGCCACTGCGCTCGAGGTGCTGACGATCATCGACCGCGCGATCGCCGGCGGGCACTTCCACGCCGCGCCGCGCGCCGACGCCTGCGGCACGTGCGATTTCCGTCCGGTGTGCGGCCCGTACGAGGAGGAGCGCGCGGCGCGCAAGGCGCCGATCGCCGACCTCGCCGCGCTCAGGAGTCGCCGGTGAGCACCGCATCCCCGCCCGGCGGTCCACCGCTCGTCGATGCCGCGGCCCGGGCCGCGATCCGCGACGATCTCGACGCGACGATGATCGTCGAGGCCGCCGCCGGCACCGGCAAGACGACGGCGCTCGTCGAGCGCATCGTCGCCGTGCTCGCCGCCGGCCGGGCGCGCATCGACGGCCTCGTCGCCGTGACGTTCACCGAGAAGGCCGCCGGCGAGCTCAAGCTGCGCCTGCGCGCGCGGCTCGAGCGCGCGCGCCGCGACGCACCGCGCGACGGCGCCGCGCGCCACCACCTCGAGGCCGCGCTCGCCCGCCTCGAGGAGGCGCGCGTCGGCACGATCCATGGCTTCTGCGCCGACCTGCTGCGCGAGCGCCCGGTGGAAGCGGGCATCGATCCGCAGTTCCGCGTCCTCGCCGAGGGCGATGCCGAGGCGCTGTTCCGCACCGCGTTCACCCGCTGGCTGCAGGAGCAGCTGCAGGCGCCCCCCGCCGGGCTGCGCCGTTCCCTGCGCCGCGCCGCCGGCCGCGACGAGCACGGGCGCACCGAGCGCCTGCTGCGCGCCGCCTGGCAGCTCGCCGGCTGGCGCGACTTCCCCACCGCCTGGGAGCGTCCGCCGTTCGACCGCGACACGGCGATTGCGGAGCTGGCGCGTCAGGTCGTCGACTTCGCACAGCTCACCGACCATTGCGCGCGACCGGCGAGCGATCCGCTGTATCGCGACACCGCGCCGGCGCGCCGCCTGCGCGACCTGATCGTCCACGGCGAGACGGTCGGACCGCAGGATCCCGACGGCCTCGAGGCGGCGCTCGTCGAGCTCGCCGGACACCGCGACTTCCGCCGCCCGCGCGCCGGCAGCGGCCGCTTCTACTACAAGGAGATCGAACGGCGCGCGGTGCGCGAGGCGCACGGCGCGCTGCTCGTCGCCCTCGACGACTTCCGCCGCGCCGCCGATGCCGATCTCGCCGCGGCACTGCACGGCGACCTGCAGGGCGCGCTCGTCCGCTACGAGGAAGCCAAGGCGCGTGCCGGCGCGCTCGACTTCCTCGACCTGCTGCTGCGCGCGTGCGCGCTGCTGCGCGCGCACGCCGGCGTCCGCACCGCGTTCCAGCAGCGCTGCACGCACCTCTTCGTCGACGAGTTCCAGGACACCGATCCGTTGCAGGCGGAGATCCTGTTGCTGCTCGCCGCCGACGATCCTGCCGAGCGCGACTGGCGGGCGGCGCGGCCGGCGCCGGGCAAGCTCTTCCTCGTCGGCGATCCGAAGCAGTCGATCTACCGCTTCCGCCGCGCCGACGTCGGCATCTACCTCGACGTCAAGCGCCACCTCGCCGCCCACGGCGCGCGCTGCCTCGAGCTGACGAGCAGCTTCCGCGCCGTGCCGTCGATCCAGGCGTTCGTCAACGCCGCGTTCGCGCCGCACCTGCAGGCCGATGCCGCCGCGCTGCAGGCCGCGTACGTGCCGCTTGCGCCGGTGCGCGGCGAGCTCGCGGACCAGCCGACCATCGTCGCCCTGCCCGTGCCGCGCCCGTACGGCGGCGGCCTGCAGCCGCGCATCGCGAAGGTCGCCATCGAGCGCTCGCTGCCCGATGCGGTCGCGGCCTTTCTCGACTGGCTGCTGCACGAGAGCGGCTGGACGGTGAGCGAACGCGACGGCGGCGGCGCGCGCGTGCCGGTCGCGCCGCGGCACGTCTGCCTGCTCTTCCGCCGCTTCGACAGTTTCTGGGCGGGCGACGTGACGCGCGGTTACGTGCGCGCGCTCGAGGCGCGCAATCTCCCGCACCTGCTGGTCGGCGGCAAGTCGTTCCACGCCCGCGAGGAAGTGGAGACGATGCGCGCGGCGCTCGCGGCGATCGAGTGGCCGGACGACGAGCTGTCGGTGTACGCGACGCTGCGCGGCTCGCTGTTCGCCATCCACGACGAGCAGCTCTTCCTCTACCGCCAGGCGCACGGCGCGCTGCATCCGTTCCGGCGCCCCGCCGGCGAGCTGCCGGCCCCGTGGCAGGCGATCGGCGAGGCGCTGGCGCTGCTGCGCGATCTGCATCGCGGCCGCAACCGCCGGCCGGTCGCCGACACCATTGCCCGCCTCCTCGAGGCGACGCGCGCGCACGCCGGCTTCGTGCTGCGCCCCGCCGGCGAGCAGGCGCTGGCGAACGTCCTGCACATCGCCGAGCTGGCGCGCACCTACGAGGCGGGCGGCGGCATCTCGTTCCGCGGCTTCGTCGAGCGCCTGCACGACGAGGCCGAGCGCGCGCAAACCGCCGAGGCGCCGATTCTCGAGGAAGGCAGCGACGGCGTGCGTCTGATGACGGTGCACAAGGCGAAGGGGCTCGAATTCCCGGTCGTCGTCCTCGCCGACAGCACGTGCAAGCTCACCGGCGGCGTCAGCCGCTGGACGGACCCGGCGCGCCAGCTGTGCGCGCTGAAGATCGGCGGCTGGGCGCCCGCCGAGCTGCTCGCCCACGAGGCCGAGGAGGAGGCGCGCGATGCGGCGGAAGGGCTGCGCGTCGCCTACGTCGCCGCGACGCGCGCCCGCGACCTGCTCGTCGTGCCGGCCATCGGCGACGAACCGTTCCGCAGCGGCTGGATCGGCGCCCTGAGCGACGCGCTCTATCCCGCCGACCGCCGCGCGGCGAGCGCCGCCCCGGGGTGTCCGCCGTTCGGCACCGACAGCGTGCTCGAGCGCCCGCTCGAGCACGAGGCGACGGCCGACCCGGTGCGCCCCGGCCGGCACCGGTTCGAGGGCTACGACGTCACGTGGTGGGATCCGAAGGTGCTGCGCCTCGGCGTCGCGGCGACCTTCGGCATCCGCCAGGGCGAGCTGCTCGGCAAGGGCATCGATCCGCAGGTCGTCGCGCGCGGCCGGCAGCGGGTCGCCGACTGGGCGGCGCGTCGCGACGCGGCGCTCGCGGCGGGCGCGGTGCCCGGACTGGTGACGCAGACCGCCACCGCCTGGGCCGCCGCGGCCGAGCGGCCGGTGCCGGCCGTCGACCTCGTCGCCGTGCCGCGCGCCGCGGTGCGTCCCGCCGGTCCGCGGTTCGGCGCGCTCGTCCACGCCGTGCTCGCACTCGCGCCGCTCACCGCGACACGCGATCGGCTCGCGCAGGTCGCGGCCGTGCAGGCGCGCGTGCTCGGCGCGCCGGACGACGAGGCGCGCGCCGCGGTCGCCGCCTGCGAGGCCGCCCTCGCCCACCCGCTGCTGCGCGCCGCCGCCGCGGCGCCGGTCTGCCGCCGCGAGACGCCGGTGACGCTGGTCGACGACGACGGCACGCTCGTCGAGGGCGTGATCGATCTCGCGTACCGCGACGGCGACGGCTGGGTGGTGATCGACTTCAAGACCGACCAGGAGCTCGGCGACCGCGCCGCCGCCACCTACCGCCGCCAGGTCGCCCTCTACGCCCGCGCCCTCGCCACCGCCACCGGTCACCCCGCGCGGGCGTTGCTGCTGCAGGTGTAGTCCACCAGCAACGCCCTGGAGGGCGCCGGTCCCTCGGCGCCCGTTGGATCGGGCACGCGCCGTTTTGACTCAACGGCTGCGCAGACGTGACACCAACGTGCCGCCGCCCATCCATGCCGCGCCCCCCGACTGGGCGGTGCTACGCACCGCCGGCGGCCACAGGGGCCGCGGCTACGCGCGTCTTCGATCCGGGCGTGCGTTGTCGAGCTGGCTAGGGCTCCCGCTCGGCGGCGCCCTCCAGGGGTCGTCCCGGGACGAAACACGACATTTACTCCGCCGCGCGCAGCTGCGCGAGCACGTCCGCCGCGCGGGCGCCGCCGGAGGACAGCTCGCGGGGGTTGATCGCCACCGAGCGCTCGAGCGCGGCGATCGCCTCGTCGCGCAGACCGTTGCGCAGGTAGATCAGCGCCAGCGTGTAGAACAGCACGTCGTCGTCGGGGGCCGCCGCGGCGGCGCGGCGCAGATGCTCGGCGGCGCGCGGCCAGTCGATGCGCTCGAGCGTGAACGCGAGCATGACGTGGTGATGCGCGAGCAGATGCTGCGTCTGGTAGTCCTTCGGCACCACGGGATCGTCAGCGCCGGGGAGCGTCTCCGGCGGCAGGCGGATTGCCGGCGGCGGCAGGTCGGCGCGCCAGAGGTGGAACGCGAGGCCGGCCGGCACGACGGCGAGCCGCGGGTCCTCGAGTGCCGGTGGATGCGTGAAGGACACCGGCGTGGCGTGCGGATCGAACGCGTCCGCATCGGGCAGCGGCACCGAGCCGTGCACGACCACCGGCACGTCGGCGCGCACGCCCTCGACGAGCGTCAGGTAGAGCAGCACGAAGAGCACGTTGTCGTCCGCGGCGTGCAGCACCGTGTGCGGCGGCAGGTCGGCGAGCAGGCGGCGCGAGAAGTCCTCGGCGATGCGGTAGCGGCTGCGATCGAACGCCGACCAGCCGGTGGCGAGCAGCGCCAGCGGCACGGCGAGCGGCAGCAGGCGCCACGGCAGCCGTGCCCCGCCGGTCAGCGCCTGCACGCCGAGCCCGGCGAAGAGCGCCGCGCAGAGGTAGCTCGGGATGTAGTAGCGGTGCCAGACGAAGAGATCCTCGCGCGAGCCATGCAGCGCCATGGTGCCGACGTTGGCGAGCATCGCGAGGACGAGGAGCAGCGCGACCGCCGGCCGGCGCCGCGCGCCGCCGGCGACACCGGCGAGCGCGAGCGGCACGCCGAGCCAGCCGAGCTCGCGGCCGAGGCTGCGGCCCCAGTCGGCGAGCACGGTGAGGACGTCGGCGGGCGACTCGACCCAGGCGCGATGCCAGAAGTCGCGTCGCAGGACGATGTCGAGGAACCCCGCGACGCTGCGCGGATCGCCCCATGCCAGCGGCGGGTCGAACGCCGCCGCGATCGGCAGGTACGCATACGGCAGCAGGCCGGCGCCGGCGGCGAGTGCGCCGAACGCGAGCGCCCGCGGCGCGAGCACCGCGCGCACGTCGACGACGAGGGCGACGACGCCGAACGCGATGAGGAAGGCGCCCATGTACGTGTGGTTCGCCGCACCGAGCGCGGCGATGAAGACGGTGAGCGCGAAGCGCCGCGCCGTGCGCTGTTCGAGCCACGCCACCGCGGCGAGCAGCGCGGCGGCGAGGGCGAGCGCGTTGAGCGCATAGACGCGCTGCACGTTCGCCTCGCCCCAGACGCTCGGCGCGAACGCGAAGCAGAGCGCGGCGACGAGCGCCGCCGGACGACCGGCGTCGAGCCGCCGGCAGACGAGGAACAGGCATCCGGCAGCGAGCGCCGTGCACGCGGCGCTGAACAGGCTCATGCGGAACGCGATCGAGCCGACCGGCACGGCGAGCGACCACAGCTTGCCGAGCAGGACGTAGAGCGGGTAGCCGGTCGGATGCGGCACGCCGAGGACGTGCACCGCGGTGACCAGCTCGCCGCTGTCGCCGACGTAGATCGTCCGCGCCGCGCCGGCGGCGTAGACGGCGAACAGCGCGCCGGCAATCGCCAGCGCCGCCGCGTGATCCGCGCGCGTCGGGGCCGTGACGGGGCCGTGTCCGATCACGCCGGCGGCGTCCACTGCTCGCGCAGGGCGCGCTTGTCGACCTTGTACATCGCGTTGGTCGGCAGCGCGGCGAGGATCGTCAGGCCGTCGGGGCGCTTGTAGCTCGCCAGCTCGGCGCCGACCCACTCGCGCAGCTCGGCGAGCGTCGGCGGGTCGGCGGGATCCGCCGGCACGACGAAGGCCCAGCCCTTGTGCCCGAGCACGTCGTCGGGCACGCCGACGACCGCCGCCTGGACGACCTTCGGGTGCCGTTGCAGGCGATCCTCGACCTCGCCGGGGTACACGTTGAACGCGGCGCGAAAGTACATGTCGCGCTCGCGGCCGATGAGGTGCAGGTAGCCGTGTTCGTCGAGGAAACCCATGTCCTCGCTGTACAGCCACTCGCCGTCGAGCGCGCGCGCGGTCTCCTCCGGCCGCCGCCAGTAGCCGCGCATGGTCGCCGGCGAGCGCACCGCGATGCGCCCCGGGGTGCCCGCCGGCAGCGCGCGCCGCGCGTCGTCGACGATGCGTACCTCGACGCCCGGCGTCGGGCGGCCGACCGTGCCGGCGCGGCGCTCCGGCGGATCGCTCGCCAGCGTCGCGCTGATGATCGGCGTCTCGGTGCACGAGTAGCCGGTGAAGACGTCGACCCCGAGTTTCGCGCGGATCTCGTCGACGAGATGCGGGGCGAGCGGCGCGCCGCCGAAGGTCACCGCCCTGACGAACGACCAGTCGCGGCCGGCGAACTCCGGCGCGCGCAGCAGCATGACCAGCACCGGCGGGAAGCCGCCGAGCCGCGCGGGCCGCAGGCGCTGCAGCTGCGCGATGCACCAGCGCGCCTCGAAGCGGTCGTGGAGCACGAGCGTCGCCGCGAACGCGAGCTGGATGTGGATCCGCCCCATGCAGCCGACGTGCGTCAGCGACATGCCCGGCCACAGGTTCGGCTCGCCCGGTGGTGGCGGCGCCGGCAGGCGCGTCGCGAACAGGCGCGTCAGCGCGATCAACGCCGCCGAATCGTAGACGGCCCCCTTGGGCAGCCCGGTGGTGCCGCTGGTGTAGACGATGGCGACCGGATCGGTCGCCTGTACCGCCGCCTCGGCGGCCGCGAGGTCGACGCCCGCCCCCGCCGCCTCGAACGCCGCGAGCGTGCCCGGCCCGTCGCCGGCCAGACGCACGAGCCGCCGCAGGCTCGGCGCCTCGTCGCGGACCGACTCGATGAGCGCCGGGAAGTCGACGCCCTCGGCCGCGTCGACGCTGACCACCAGCCGCGGATCGGCGTTGGCGAGGATCGCCGCGATCTCGCCGCGGCGGTAGCGCGTACTGATGCCGGCGGTGATCGCCCCGATGCGCGCCGCGCCGAGATAGCAGAAGAGATACTCCGGCACCGGCGGCAGCAGCAGGACGACGCGCTCGCCGCGCCCGACGCCGGCGGCGAGCAGGCCGCGCGCGAAGCGGTCGGCCGCCGCATCCCACTCCGCGTACGTGATGTCGCGGCCATGGAAGTGGATGGCCGCAACCTCGGGGTGCCGCTGCGCGGTACGGCGCAGCTCAGCGGCGATGGTCGGGGCGAACATGCGACGACGTGACCGGTGACCGGTGACCAGTGACCGGTGCGACCCATCCGACAGGTGATGCACCTGCCCGCTCGCAGACAGTGAGAGAAGCGAAACGCATGGCCAGTCTGGTGCTCCCTACCGGTCACCGGTCACCGGTCACGCCTTTCGTCTCCATTTCGGCAGCGTCACCTCGTCCGTCACGTCGTCGAACCACACCTCGACCGGGAGGCCGGGGGTGAGCTGGTCGGGGGGGACGTCGGAGACGGTGCCGACGAGGCGCAGGGTCGGGTCGTCGTCGAGCTGCACGAGCACGACGGCGTATGGCGCGTCGTCGGCGAACGCCGGCAGCACCGGCGGATGGACGACGATCCAGCTGTAGACCGTGCCGGTGCCGGCCATGCGCACCCACTCGTCGCGCGGCGACTGGCACTGCGGGCACATCGGCCGCGGCGGAAAGCGCGGCGTGCGGCACTCCGCGCAGTGCTGCATGCGCAGCTCGTGCCGCTTCGCGAAGTCCCAGTACGGCTGTGCGTCGCGATCGGGGTACGGGAGGGGTTTGGTGTAGCCAGTCATCATTCCTTATCAGGTTGTTAGGCTGTTGGCTGTTAGGCTGTTAGGGTCCGGAGGTGCGTCCTGGTGACCGCGGCAGATTACGAGCACATGGTCGACCTCTAACAGCCTAACAGCGTAACCCCCTAACAGCCTATCTTCTCAGCACCACGGCCCCGTTCGGCACGCCGGCCCCGCTCGTGACCAGCACCGCCTCGCAGTCCGCCACCTGGCAGACCGCGGTGCCGCGCAGCTGGCGCACCGCCTCGCAGATGAGGTTGAAGCCGTGCACGTACGCTTCCGAGAGCGAACCACCGGAGGTGTTGATCGGCAGGCGGCCGTGCGGCCACTGCAGGTGGCCGTCGAGCGCGAAGTCGCCCGCCTCGCCCGGGTCGACCAGGCCGAACTCCTCGAGCGAGACGAGGATCAGCGGCGTGAACGCGTCGTAGACCTGCGCGCAGCGGATGTCGGCGGGCGTGAAGTCCGAGCGCCGCCACAGCTCGCGCGCGACGTACGTGTTCGCCGTCTCGAGCATGTCGCGCTGGTAATAGTTCGTCATGATCGAGGCGTTCGGCCCCATGCCCTGCGCCGCGGCGTGGAGGTAGACCGGCGGCTGGCGCAGATCGCGCGCCCGCTCGGCCGAGGTGATGACGCAGGCGAGCGAGCCGTCGGACTCGAGACAGCAGTCGAAGAGGCACATCGGGTCGGCGATCATGCGCGCCGCGAGGTACTCGTCCATGGTCAGCGGCTTGCGCATCAGCGCCATCGGGTTGTGCTGCGCATGCGAGCGCACCGCGATCGCCGCGGCGCCGAAGTGCTCGCGGCGCACGCCCCGCTCGATCATCATGCGCCGCGCGAGCAGGCCGATCTGGTCGACCGGCCGGATCAGGCCGTAGGGCGAGGAGAACTGCCAGTCGCCCTCGACGTAGTTCCCGGTCTTCGCCCACGGGCGCCCGCCGGAGCCGCGGTTGCGGCTGCGCAGGCAGACGACGACGTCGGCCATGCCGGTCGCCACCGCGGTCGCGGCGTGCAGCAGCGTGCCGCAGCCGGCGCCGCCGCCGTATTCGACCGAGCCGTAGAAACGCAGGTTCTCGATGCCGAGCGCGCGCGCGTACTTCTCCTGCGTGTTGCTCTCGATCTCGTAGCGCACCATGCCGTCGACGTCGCGCGGCGTGAGCCCGGCGTCGTCGAGCGCCATCCGGATCGCCTCGCAGCCGGCATCGAGCTCGGTGCGCTCGCGTTTCTTCGCGAACGGCGTCAGCCCGATGCCGACGATCGCCGCGCGATCCTTGAACGCCTCCGCCATGCGAGC
>CBFGUK010000078.1:0-19371 GCA_965651925.1 uncultured bacterium
CAGGCGGATTTCGCCGACCTCTACTTCGAGTTCCGCACCTCGGAGGGCTTCGTCCTCGAGGAAGGGATCGTCAAGAAGGCGGCGAAGAACGTCTCGCAGGGCGCCGGGGTGCGGGTGGTCGCCGGCGACAAGACCGGCTGCGCGCATACCGACGACGTCAGCGTCGACACCCTGCAGCTCGCCTCGCGCACCGCGCAGGCGATCGCCGACGGGCCGGGACGCCAGTCGCCGGTGGCGGTGCACCCGGCCCGCCCGGCGCACGACCTCTACGCGCTGGCGCACGCGCCGCTCGAGGCGGCGCTGGACGAGAAGATCGCGCTGCTCAACCGCATCGACAGCGCGGCGCGGCGGCACGATCCGCGCATCACCAACGTCATCGCCAGCCTCGGCGTCGAGCAGAAGATCGTCCTGATCGTGAATTCCGCCGGCGTCGTCGTCGGCGACGTGCAGCCGCTCGTGCGGCTCAGCATCACCTGCATCGCCGAAGCCGACGGCCGGCGCGAGCACGGCACCGCGGGCGGCGGCGGCCGGGTCGAGTTCAGCTACGTCGCCGAGGAGGCACGCTGGCTGAAGTGGGTGCGCACCGCCGCCGACCAGGCCCTGCGCAACCTCACCGCGGTCGAGGCGCCGGCGGGGACGATGACGGTCGTGCTCGGCCCCGGCTGGCCGGGCGTGCTGCTGCACGAGGCGGTCGGCCACGGCCTCGAGGGCGACTTCAACCGCAAGGGCACCTCGGCGTTCAGCGGCCGCATCGGCGAGCAGGTCGCCTCGCCGCTCGTTACCGTCGTCGACGACGGCACGATCGCCAACCGGCGCGGCTCGCTCAACTGCGACGACGAGGGCACGCCGACCGGCCGCACGGTGCTGATCGAGAACGGCATCCTGCGCGGCTACCTGCAGGACCGCCTGAACGCGCGGCTGATGGGCGCGCCGCTGACCGGCAACGGCCGGCGCGAGAGCTACGCGCACATGACGCTGCCGCGCATGACGAACACGTTCATGCTCGCCGGCGACTCGACGCCCGACGAGATCATCCGCTCGGTGCCGAAGGGTATCTACTGCGCCTCGTTCGGCGGCGGCCAGGTCGACATCACCAGCGGCAAGTTCGTCTTCTCGGCGACCGAGGCGTACCTGATCGAGGACGGCAGGATCACCACGCCGGTCAAGGGCGCGACGCTGATCGGCAACGGTCCCGACGCGCTGACCCAGGTGTCGATGGTCGGCAACGACCTCGCGCTCGACGAGGGCATCGGCACGTGCGGCAAGGACGGCCAGTCGGTGCCGGTCGGCGTCGGCATGCCGACGATCAAGATCGACGCGATGACCGTCGGCGGGACGCAGGCATGAGCCAGCTCACGCTCGAGGAGATCGCCGCGCTGCTGCTCGCCGGCGCGCGCCAGCACGGCGCCACGGCCGCCGACGTCGTCGTCGCCGAGGGCGACTCGCTCGGTGTCGGCGTGCGTCTCGGCACGGTCGAGAAGGTGCAGCGCTCGCGCGCCAAGCACCTCGGCCTGCGCGTCTTCGCCGGCGACCGCAGTGCGATCCTGTCGACCGCCGACTTCGCCCGCCCGGCGCTCGAGCAGCTCGCCGCCGACGCCGTCGCGCTGGCACGCGTCACCGCGCCCGATCCGTTCAGCGGCCTGCCCGACGCCGGCGAGCTCGCCACGGCGCTGCCCGATCTGCAGCTCTTCGATCCGGCGGTCGGCGAGGTCACCGCCGAGCAGGCGACCGAGTGGGCGCTGGCCGCCGAGACCGCGGCGCGCGACGCCGATCCGCGCATCACGAACTCCGAAGGCGCCGAGTTCGACGCCGGCTCGCACACCGTGGTGTACGCGGCGAGCAACGGCTTTACCGGCACGTACCGCGGCTCGAGCTGCTCGCTGAGCTGCGTGCCGGTGGCGACCGAGAACGGGGCGATGGAGCGCGACCACTGGTACAGCGTGCAGCGCCGCCTCGACCGCCTCGAATCGCCGGAGTCGATCGGCCGCACCGCCGCGCAGCGCACGCTGCGCCGCCTCGGGGCGCGCAAGGTCGGCACCTGCGAGGTGCCGGTGGTTTTCGATCCCGACATGGCCGCGAGCCTGCTGCGCCACCTCGCCGGCGCCGTCTCCGGCGGCGCGATCTACCGCGGCCTCTCCTTCCTCACCGGCAAGCTCGGCGAGACGATCGCGCCGGCGTTCGTCAGCGTCTACGACGACGGCACGCTCACCGGCGGCCACGGCTCGAAGCCGTTCGACGGCGAGGGGCTGCCGACGCGGCGCACACCGGTGATCGAGGGCGGCGTGCTGACGAGCTATCTCTGCGACACCTACGCGGCACGCAAGCTGTCGAGCCGCTCGACGGGCAACGCCGCCCGCTCGGTCGGCGACGCGCCGCACGTCAGCCCGACGAACTTCTTCCTGCCCGCCGGCACGGCGCCGCCGCGCGACATCATCGCCTCCGTGAAATCCGGCCTCTACGTCACCGAGCTGATGGGCTTCGGCGTCAACGCGACCACCGGCGACTACTCGCGCGGCGCAAGCGGCCTGTGGATCGAGAACGGCGAGCTCGCCTACCCGGTGAGCGAGATCAC
This sequence comes from uncultured bacterium, assembly GCA_965651925.1. Lineage (GTDB taxonomy): Bacteria > Desulfobacterota > Binatia > HRBIN30 > CADEER01 > CBFGUK01. The sequence goes on from CBFGUK010000078.1 coordinate 2,573, forward strand.
GATTGCCGGCAACCTCCTGCAGATGCTGCGTGACATCGAGGTCATCGGCGACGACCTCGTCATGCGGCATTCGATCGCCGCGCCGACGGTGAAGATCGCGAAGATGACCGTCGCCGGGCAGTAGCCGCGCTGCGCGCGGCCCCTTGCTCCCGCTCGAGTTGTTGCACGCCCCTCACCCTGCCCCTCTCCCCTGGCGGAGAGAGGGGACCCGGAAGCCACGCGCGTCTGTTCCACACGCGCCTGAAACGCTCGTGAGCGGCGGCGACGAACGCCCGGGACGACACGCGCCCGGGAGCGCGGGCGGCCCGCCCGCATCGGGACGTGTTTCCGGATCCGCGTGTCGGTCAGGGAGCGGACGGTGTCGCCGCGGCGGCAGCCGGCGGCGCGGCGGCGGCGGGCGCTTCCTTTTTCGTGATCACGCCGATCTGGACGATGCCGGCGGCGCGGCAGTCGTCCATCAGGTCGACGACCGCGCCGTGCGACAGCGTGCGGTCGGCCTCGAGGAAGATCGTCTTCTGCGGCCGCTCGGCGTACATCGCCGTCAGGCGCTCGACGAGCGTGTCGGCCGGGACCTCCTCGCCGTTGATCAGGCGGCGGCCGTCGGCCGCGAGGCTGACCGTCACCTGTCCGGCGTCCTCGGCGCCGCGGCTCTGCTCGGCGAGCGGCAGCTCGATCGGCACCTCCTGCTTGAGCAGCGGGGTGACGACCATGAAGATGATCAGCAGGACGAGGACGACGTCGACGAGCGGCGTGACGTTGATCTCCGCCTTCAGCTCCTCGTCGCTGCTGGGACGCACCGCCACGGCTGCCGCCCTCGCTTACTGCCGCACGGCGTGCAGCGGCGGCACGTCGCGGCGGCCGCCGTGCTCGAGCAGCGCCGCCACCGCGAGCTCCTCGGCGACGCACTCGAGCTCGGCGAGCAGCCGCTGGATGCGCTGCGTGAGGTGATTGAAGAGCCACAGCGCCGGGATCGCCACCAGGATGCCGAGCGCCGTCGCGACCAGCGCCTCGGCGATGCCGGTCGACACCGTGCCGAGCCCGCCCTGGCCGCTGATGCCCATCATGTGGAACGCCGACACGATGCCGACCACGGTGCCGAACAGGCCGACGAACGGCGCCGTCGACCCGACCGTGGCGAGCACGCTCAGGCCGCGCCGCGCATCGACGCCCGCGGCGACGATCACCCGCCGCGCGGTGCGGTCGTACGCCTCGAGCCAGGCATCGCCCTGCCCCGCGCCGACGATGCGCGTCACCTGGCCGACGAGGTGGGCGACGTAGCTGCGCGGAAAGCGCTCGGCGAGCCCCGCGGCACCGGCGACGCCGCTCTCGGCGAGCGCCTCGCGCCAGCGCGCGAGAAACTCGGCCGACTGCCGCTGCACGCCGGCGAGCTTCAACAAACGCTCCAGCGCGACGGCGAGCGACACCAGCGACATGACGGCCAGCACGATCATGACCGCCTTGGCCAGCGGCCCCATCGCGGGCCAGAGCTCAATCAACGACAACTGCATCGAATCTCCTGGAGAGGCGGGCGCGGCCGCGCCCCCGGCGCCGTTCAGCGCAACACGAAGCGGATGGGAATCTCGACGATGACGCGCAGCGGCTCGCCGTTCTGATTGCGCGCCGGCTTGAACCGCCAGCGGCGCACCGCCGCGATCGCTTCCTCGTCGAGCATCGGAATGGACTCGAGCACCTTCACCCCGGGCTCGACGCGGCCGTCGCGGTCGAGCACCGCCTCGAGCAGCACCAGGCCGTGGACGTCCTGGCGGCGCGCGCGCTGCGGATAGACCGGATTGACGCGGTGGACGAGCACCGGCGGCTGCGCGACCTGCCCGACCGGCACCGGCTGCGTGCCGGTGCCGCCGACGACGCCGCCCGTCAGACCGCCGCGTACGCCGCCGACGACGCCGTCGGTCTGGCCGTCGGCGACGCCGGCGCTGACGCCGGGCGGCGGTGCGGCCGCGACCTGCGGCTCCGGCTCCACCGGCTTCGGCTTCGGCTCCGCCACGACGCGCGGCTTCGGCTCGACGACCGGCTTCGGCTTCACCGGCGCCTTGCGCGGCTTCTTGACGACGCGCAGCCGCTCCGCCTCGGGCACGACCGGCGGCTTCTGCGGTTCGACGACCGGCGGCACGACCGCCGGCTCGACCAGGGCCGCCTGCGTGCCGGCGCCGCCGGGTGCGCCGAGCGGCGCGGGCGGCGGTGGCGGCGGCTCGAGGAACACCATGCGCACGAGCGGCTCCTCGACCGGCGGCGCCGCCGGCGGGGCGAGGAGCACGGCGGCGAGCACTCCCAGGTGCGCCACCAGCGCCAGCATCCACGCCGGTGCGAACGCCCGCGCCATCAACGCCGGCGGCAGCACGGCGCCCGCGGCGCCTGCGCCGGGCCACGCCACACCGACCCGCGCCGCTCCCGTCACCCCGACTCCGGCGATTGCTCCAGCGTCCATCATCCCTGCGTCCGACGGTCCCATCGTCCCGCGCTGCCCGCGTTCTGCAACATGAAAATGATTTTCAGAATCCTTAGTCCTGCCGCGCCGCGCCGGTCAAGACAGCAAGGTCACGTTCCATCCGATCAGCCGTCGACGGAGCGGCCCGCGATCACGACGAGGCGCCGTCGCACGATCGCCTGCTGCCGCACCCGGACACTGCAGGACCGTTCGCCACGCCTGGCGGACGGTGCAGCACACGGCGTCGCTCCGCGCGTCTGTCGCGCGTGCGCTGCGTGATGGGCGAGACGCCCGCGCCGCCCGAGCGTCGGCGCAACGCAGGCACGCGACGCGACGGTGCCGCCGCGCCGAAGCGGAATTGACAAACATCGCGCGCGGCGAGTAGGAGCTTTTGATACTGAAAATGATTTTCATAATCGGACAGGCGGCGCGGCGGCCGCACGGCGGCGCGACCGGGGGTCCACCGGGCAGCCGGGGGCTGATGCGGTGCGCGCAGGGACGACGCCGCGGACGCCGCTGCGGCTCACACACCCAGGAGGAGGAGTCATGAGGAAGCGAATGATGCATGGGGGATTGCGCGCGGCGCGGCACGCGGCCGCGGGCGGCGCGTGCCTGCTGGCGATCACCGCGCTCATTGCCGGGCAGCCCGGGGCCGGCGCGGTCGCCGGCGCGGCCGTGTGCACGACGTGCGTCGGCGATGCGAACGGCGACGGTGAGGTCACCGTCAACGAGCTGATTCTCGGCGTGAACAACGCGCTCTTCGGCTGCGATCGCCCGACCGCGACGCCGACGACGCCGGGCGGCGCGACGCCGACGCCGACGATCCCGGCGGGCGAGTGCGCCGTGACGCCGGGCGCGTGGTCGGCGCCCGAGTGGGCGACCACCGCGGCCGACGCCCTCGCCCTGCGCGCGCAGCTCGGCGCGCTGACCGGCAGCTCGGCGATGCGCGGCGCCGAACAGGGCACCGTCGTGCTCGGTGGCGTCGCGCAGCTCGAGGAGCTGTACACGACCGGCGATCCGAGCCTCGCCGACGCCACACATCCCGCCTTCGACGCCCTCGTCGACGAGTCGTTCGCCGAGTTCGTGGCGCTGATCGACGCCGGGGGCGGCGATCCGATCGACGACGACGGCAACTGGGTGCCGGGCGCGAACGGTGGCATCTACGGCAACAGCCAGCGCGGCATCAACGTCGGTGGCCTCGAGGTGCGCCAGATCGTCGACAAGGGCATGTTCGCGGGCGGGACGCTGTATCGCTACGCGCTCGGCCTGACCGAGGGCGACATCACGCCCGGCACCGTGGAGGCGCTGGCCGCCGCCTGGGGCGCGAACGACATGCTCGATCCCGGCGGCATGCTCGTCCACTCGGCGAACTACAGCCGCCAGATGGGCTTCTTCGCCGAAATGGCGGCGGCGCTGACGGCCGCCAGGGCGTACGCCGGCGACGGCGCCTGCGTCGCCCAGCGCGACGACGCGCTGCGCACGTTCTTCGCCCTCTGGGAGCAGTCGATGCTCGCGCGCCTCGTCTACTACGCGAACCTCGGCCACTCGCTGTCCTCGAATGCGACGGCGGACAACGACCACATCGAGGCGCTGCACCAGCTCACCGAGGGCATCGGTCTGGCGGTCGGCTTCCGCGGCCTGCCCGAGGCGGCCTCCGGTCCGCTCGCCGGCGCGTCGCGCACGATCAGCGATGCGCAGCTCGACGCGATCTTCGCCGCGCTGCGCGTCAACCTCGCTGACCTGAACGCCTCGACCACCGGTGACCTGATCGAGGATGCGGACGCCTTCGCGGCGGTCGTGACCGACGTCGAGGACGTGGTCGCGGAGGCGTACGACCTCGATCAGTCGGAGATCGAGTCGTACCGGACACCGACGGCGGGGTGAGCTCCGGCGGTCGCGCGGGTCAGGCGGTTCCGTCGCCTGACTCGCCGACCTGGAGGGCGCGGGGTGTGTGAGACGAGACGTGTGGTGCGTTCGATGACGGCCTCATCGCCGGCGGCGCGCGGCGCTTGCTCGCGCTGGAGGTGTCGGATGCCCCTCACCCTGACCCTCTCCCCTGGCGGGGAGAGGGGACCCAGCGCGCGTCGGTGTGGCTGCACACGCGAGTCGGTTTCGCCGGCGCGGTTGCATCACGTGACGGAAGCTTCGATGCAACAGGTGCCGGGGAACGGCCCCGATCAGTAGACCGATGACTCTTTCACCCAACGACAGCCCGTCGGTGACCGGCTGGAACGGCAGACGGGACGGCAGCGCCGTCCCGCGGATGACGAACCCATGACGCAGACCTCGCATGTGCAGTTGCTCACCCGCCTCGCCCTGGTGGCGCTGCTGTCGCTGACCGCCGCGTGTCGCAACGTCAGCAGCAGCTCCTCGAGCGCGCCCTCCGATCTCTTCGACCGCGAGGCGCTGCTGCGCAGCTACGCGACGCAGGTCGTGCTGCCGGCGCTGCGCGGCTTCGAGACCAACGCCGGCGTCCTCGCCGACGCGACTTCGACGCTGGCGGAACGGACCGCGGCGGGCACGGCGAGCGAGGCCGACCGCACCGCGGCGCGCGACGCGTGGCGCGACGCGATGGGGTCGTGGCAGCTGCTCGAGGTCATGCAGGTCGGGCCGGCGGGCAACGCGATGACGCGCATCGGCGGGCGCGGGCTGCGCGACGAGATCTACTCGTGGCCGATGGTCAACCCGTGCCGTGTCGATCAGGAGACCGCGAGCAACGACTTCGCGAGCGAGGACTTCTTCGTCCGCGAGCAGCTGCAGACCCGCGGCCTCGATGCCCTCGAGTATCTGCTCTTCGATCCGGATACCGACAACGCCTGCGCCGCGTCGGTGGACATCAACCTCAACGGCACCTGGGCGGCGCTGCTCGCCGACGGCGAGATTCCGGTGCGCCGGACACGCTACGCGGCGCTGGCCTCCGCCGAGGTGCAGCGCCGCGCCGTCGAGCTGCGCAACGCGTGGGAGGAGTCGGGCGAGAACTTCGCCGCGCAGCTCATCAACGCGGGCGACGCCGGCTCGCCGTTCGACTCCGCCGCGGTGGCGCTCGACGAGGTGTTCCGCGCGCTGTTCTACATCGAGCTGCAGGTGAAGGACCGCAAGCTCGCGCCGCCGGCGGGCCTGCACACCGACTGTCTGGCGAACACCTGTCCGGAGCTGCAGGAGTCGCGCTGGGCGGATGCGTCGAAGGAGCACGTCCTCGTGAACCTGATCGCGGCGCGACAGGTCTTCCTCGGCGGCACCGCCGCCGGCGTCGGCTTCGACGACTTCCTGCACGCGGTCGGCGCCAGCGAGCTGGCGGTCGAGATGACCACGGCACTCGACGGTGCGATCGCCGCCGTCGAGGCGATCCCGGGCACGCTGACCGAGGCCCTGCGCAGCGATCCGCAGGTGGTGCGCGACGCCTACATCGCGCTGAAGGTCTTCACCGACGATCTGAAGGCCGACTTCGTCACCGTGCTCGCGCTGCGGATCGGCCAGGAGGGCGCGGGCGACAATGACTGAGCCGCGCCACCCGACCGCCGCGCGCCTCGCGTCCTGGGGCGCGCACCTGCGCCGCCCGGTCGACGCGTCGAGCGTCGCGGTCTTCCGCATGCTCTTCGGCGCCGTGCTGCTCGGCGGCATGGTGCGCTTCGTCGCCGAGGGCTGGGTCGAGGTGCTCTACGTCCAGCCGCAGTTCTTCTTCAAGTACTGGGGTTTCGAGTGGGTGACGGTCTGGCCGCGGTGGGGCATGTACGCCCACTACGCCGCGCTCGCCGCGCTCGCGCTCGCCATCCTCGTCGGCTACCGCACGCGCCTCGCGGCGGCGCTGTTCTTCGTCGGCTTCACCTACGTGGAGCTGATGGACGTCACGAACTACCTCAACCACTACTATCTCGTCTCGCTGCTCGCGCTGCTGCTGGTGTTCCTGCCCGTCGACCGCGTCTGGTCGGTCGCGGCACGCCGGCGGCCGGCCACGGGCGCACAGCCCGCCATCCCGGCGTGGGTGCTGTACGTGCTGCGGCTGCAGGTCGCGATCGTCTACGTCAACGCCGGGCTCGCGAAGTTCGGCAGCGACTGGCTGCTGCACGCCCAGCCGCTCGGCATCTGGATGGCGGCGCGCACCGAGACGCCGCTCATCGGCCCCTGGCTCGGCACCGAGTGGGTGCCGTACGCGATGAGCTGGGCGGGGTTCCTGTACGACTGCACGATCGTGCTGTGGCTCTCGTGGCGGCGCACCCGCCCGTTCGCGTTCGCGGCGGTGCTCGGCTTCCACTTCCTGACGCACGTCTTCTTCGACATCGGCATCTTCCCGTTCCTGATGACCGTGAACGCGACGCTGTTCTTCGCACCCGACTGGCCGCGCCGCCTGCTGCGCGCGGTCCGCGCCGCGGCGCCGGCCGCGCCGCGGTTCGCGCTGCCCGCGCCGCACGGCCGCCTGGCGGCGCGCGCCGGCATGGCGGCGGCGGTCGTGTTCTTCTCGCTGCAGATCCTGCTGCCGCTGCGCCATCTGCTCTACCCGGGCGACGTGCTGTGGAATGAACAGGGCATGCGCTGGTCGTGGAAGGTGATGGTGCGCGAGAAGAACGGCAGCATCACCTACCACGTGCGCGAGCCCGCGACGGGACGGACGTGGCACGTATCGCCGACGCAGTACCTCACCTGGCGACAGGCGAACGAGATGGCCGGGCAGCCCGATCTGGTCCTGCAGCTCGCGCATCACATCGCCGCCGACCTGCGCACGCGCGGCATCCGCGATCCGGAGGTGCGCGCCGAAGCGTGGGTGTCGCTCAACGGCCGACGGGCGACGTTGATGATCGATCCGGCCGTCGATCTCACCACGGTGGCCGACGGGCTGGCGGCGGCCGACTGGATCCTGCCCGCTCCCGCCGCGCCGCCGCTCGCGATCAGCAATCGGCGGCGCGCGCGCGGCGGCGATCAGACCGCGGCGCTGACGGAGGCGCGCTGAGCCGATCCGACGCGGTCGCGGTCGCCCGGCAGCACCAGGAGCCCGACACGACCGCGCGTCCGATTCCGCTTCTCGATCGATGATGGGTAGGGGGGAACAGGCGATGGCGGACACCTCGCGCATCGCGTCCGGCGCCGGAACGGCACGGCGGCGACAGGGGTGGTGGTGGCTGCTGGCGATGAGCGTCGCGGCGGGGGTGAGCCTCGGGCGTCTGCCCGCGACGGCGGCGGATCCGCCCGGCACGGCACCGGCGGCCGCGACGCCGGCGGCGGGAGCCACGCCCGGCACCGCGGCCCAGTCGGAGCCGTTCCGGCTCGAGGAGCAGCAGGTCGTCGGCGAGCGCGACGAGCTGCCGCGCTTCCTCCCCGACGTGAAGGGTACGGAGATCTTCTCCGGCAAGAAGACGACGGTGATCGAGACCGAGGAGCCGCCGCAGATCGCCAACGACAACTACCGCCAGGTGCTGTCGCGCGTGCCGGGACTGAACCTCTCCGAGGATGCGACGCCGCTGGTCAGCATCGGCTATCGCGGTCTCGACCCGCACCGCACGCAGTACACGCTGGTGCTGAAGGACGGCATCCCGATCGCGGCCGACATGTTCGGCTATCCGGAGAACTACTACCTGCCACCGATCGACTCGCTCGAGAACATCGAGTTCGTCCGCGGCGGCGCGGCGCTGATCTACGGCCCGCAGCCCGGCGGCGCGCTGAACTACATCACGAAAAAGCCCGATCCGACGCGCGCGTTCTCGCTGTACTCGAACCAGACCTTCGGCAGCGACAACTACTATTCGACGTACACCGCGACCACCGGCACGGTCGACCGGCTCGGCTACTACATCTACTACTACCAGAAGCAGGGCGACGGCTTCCGCGAGGAAAACAGCGACTTCGCGATCTACTCGGGCAGCGCGAAGCTGACCTACGAGTTCAACGACCGCAACCGCCTGCTCGTCGCCTTCGACGGCTACAACGACACGCACGGCGAGCCGGGCGGCCTGCGGCTCGAGTCGTATCCCGGCGAGGTGCTGCCGCCGCCGGCCAACAGCGTCTTCTACGAGGTCGACCGCGACGCGACGTCGCGCTTCCTCGATCAGTTCAAGCTCGAGCGCTACATGGGCTGGGGCATCTTCGAGAGCGATCTGACACCCGACACGCTGTGGCGCACCGCCATGTGGGGCGGCCGCTACACGCGCAGCAGCTATCGCCAGAACACCACCGGCGATCCGTTCGGCACGACGCCGGACGGGTCGGCGTCGCGGACGAACACGATCGAGCTGACGCGCTTCAACAGCTTCGGCTTCGACAGCCGCGTGCGCCACGACTGGATGCTGTGGGACGAGATGCAGACGCTCACCGGCGGCATCGAGTTCTACTACGACGATGCGCCGCGCACCGACGAGCTCGGCGCCGCCCCGGCCGCGCGCCGCGGCCAGGTGCAGAACGAGAGCTTCCGCGAGACGGTCTACGGATCGATCTTCCTCGAGAACCGCTTCGTGTGGGGCGACTTCCAGCTCATTCCCGCGGTGCGCTTCGAGAACTACTCGCTGTCGGTCATCGAGACGGTGAACGTCCGCAAGCAGCGGCGCGGCGAACCGCTCTCCGACGACAGCAACTTCGACTTCCAGCCGCTGTTCGGCATCGGCGGCGTGTACACCATCCAGCCGACGATCGAGACCTACGTGAACGTGTCGTCGGCCTACCGCCCGCAGCTGTACACGCAGGCCGTCCCCACCCTCCCCGGCCTGCTCGTCGCCGGCGACCTCGCGCCGAGCATCTCGTACCAGTACGAGCTCGGCTTCCGCGGCAACCCGGCGCCGTGGGTCTTCTGGGACACGAGCGTCTTCTATCTCGATTTCGAGGACCAGATCGGCACCGTGCAGCTGCCGAACAGCCCGCTCAGCGAAGTGCGCAACGTCGGGTCCGCGCGCCACTACGGCTGGGAAATCGCCGCCCAGGTCGGCTCACTCAGCCTGTTCGACTACCTGCGCGGCACGACGCTGGCGACGCGCTTCGGCGACGTCTCGCTGTTCGGCAGCCTGATGCTGCTCGACGCCGAGTTCACCTCGGACAATCCGCCCGAGTGCGCCCAGGATCCGGCCCTGCCACAGTGCCTGCACGGCAAGAGGCCCGCCTACGCGCCCGACTACATCCTGCGCGCCGGCCTCGAGTACATCTATCCCGAGGTGTTCAAGGCGAGCCTGCTGACCACCTCGGTGTCGAACCAGTTCGCCAACGACAACAACACCGTGCGGTTCTATCTCCCGCAGTACACCGTGTCGGACCTCACGTTCGAGGCCAACGTCTGGGGCGAGACCCTGGCGCTCTACGGCGGCATCAACAACCTCTTCGACGAGGACTACTACGCCCGCATCCGCACCGACGGCATCGTCCCCGCCTACGGCCGCAACTACTACGGCGGGTTCAAGGTCTATTTCTGATCCGCAGATCACGCCGATTCCGCAGATCGATCCCCTGGACCGCGGGCGTCCCCGCCCGCATGCACCGCGCCGGCGCGCCAGCGCCCTCCAGATGACGTTCAGCGGCGGCGCACATCTCGGGGCGACTCCTCCACGCAACCAATCTGCGTAATCTGCGTAATCTGCGGATTCCGGCGCGGCTACGGCTGTCGCCGATCGAGGAGCGGCAGCAGCGCGGGGTAGAGGCGCTCGCTGACGGCGGCGTGGCCGTCGGCGGTGAGGTGGAGCGAATCGAGGAACGCCTCGGGCGGCAGCGCGTCGTGCAGGTCGAGGTACGCAAGCCCGCGCGCCGCCGTCTGCTCGCGCAGCCAGTCGTTGAACTCGGCGACGATCGCGCTCGTGAAGCGGACGCTGTAGCAGTCGCCGAGCGGCTCGTGCGCGATCGGCCAGTTGACGACGAGCACCGCGATGCCCTGCTCTTCCTGCAGCTGCTGCAGATACGGCAGCACGCTCCACTCGGCGAAGTTCGCGTAGTTGCGGCGGATCCGCTTCGCGGTCTCCGCGCAGTCGTAGTCCGTCTGCCGCCCGCGCGTCCGGAACTGCGGCGGCGGCGCCCCCGGCACGAGCCGCGGCAGGAGGGCGTGTGCGCTGCCGTTCGCGGCGACGCGGACGAAGCGACCGATCTCGCGCAGGTAGTGCCACACCCGCCACGGATCGGGTCGCTGCACGACCTTGCGGTCGTAGATCGCCAGCGGCTCGGAGAGGCCGGGCGGCGAGGCGGCGATGAGCGCGGCGAGCTGCGGAACGTTGGTGGTGAAGAACGGCGTCAGCGTGGGAAAGAGAATCGGCGCGGTGTGCACGAATTCGGCGAGCGTCAGCGGATAGACGACGACGTCGGGCCGCAGCGGCAGGATCTCGTGCAGGATGACCGCGTCGCGCAGCTGGTAGGGGTTCGCCCAGGCGAGGTTGAAGACGTGCGCCGGGACCGCATCGGCCGCGAGGCGTTCGTTGAGCCGTTCGCCGAGCGTCTCCTCGACGGGCAGCGGCAGGCCGAACACGGCGCTGCTGCCGAGCATGGCGATGCGCGTCTCCGGCCGCGGCGGCCGCCGCCAGCAGATCTCGTGCTGGCGCAGCGCAAGCTCGAGCCAGAAGACGCGCGGCGAGGGCAGCTGATGCAGGCGGCGTCCGCCCTCGTACACCGGCGGCAGACAGAGCCCCGGCCACAGCGCCGCGGCCGGCACCGCGGCCGCGACCGCGAGCAGCGCGAGCGCCGCGGCGGGGAGGAACCCGGTCCACCGCGGGGCGCGGCGGGTCGGTCGACGGACGATCGGGCGCGGCACCGCGAGGCTCAGAACGCGACGTAGATGAACTGCGGCGCGTCGGTGTTCCACAGCGCCAGCACGCAGGCGAGCATGAGGAGGTAGAGCAGCACGGTACCGGCGCGGCGCAGGATCGACAGCATGCGCATGAGGCGGGGTCGTCTCGCGAGTCTAGTGGCGTCCGCCGGCGGTTGCGAGGCGCGCGGGCTCACGACCACACCAGGAGCGCGGCGGTCATCCGCCCGACCGTCTCGATCGGATAGAAGAAGATGAGCCAGCCGTACATCACGAACGTGATGCAGACCGCCCAGCGCGCGCACTGGCGGAGCGGGCCGGCTTCGAACCAGACGGGGAAGCGGCGGCGGATCGCGCCTTCGAGGGCCAGACCGGCGCCGTGGTACACGCCCCAGAGCGCGAAGTTCCACGCCGCGCCGTGCCACAGGCCGCACAGGAACATTGCCGCCAGCAGGTTCGCCACGCGGTGCGCGCGATTGCCGCCGAGCGGGATGTAGACGTAGTCGCGGATCCACGTGCTCAGGCTGATGTGCCAGCGGCGCCAGAAGTCCTGCAGTGTCGTCGCACGGTACGGGCGGTCGAAGTTCTCCGGGACGCGCAGGTTCAGCATCCGCGACAGCCCGATGGCGATGTCCGAGTAGCCCGAGAAGTCGAAGTAGATGCGCAGCCCCTGCAGCACGGCGAGGGCGATCACCAGCGCGCCGGTGTAGCGCGGCGTCGCCTCGAGCACAGTGACGTATTCGACCACCAGGTCGGCGATGCAGACCTTCTTGAACAGGCCGGTGATCACCCGCCGGACGCCGTCCCAGAGCGTGTCGCGGTCCGGATTGGCGAGCGTGTCGAGCTGCGGGACGAAATCAGCGAAGCGCTTGATCGGCCCGGCGGCGAGACACGGAAAGAAGATGGTGAAGAGCGCGAAGTGCGCCGGCCGGCGGATCGGCTCGCGGCCGCGCACCCGCACCTCGTAGAGGTAGTGCGCGAACTCGAACGTGAAGAACGAGATGCCGAGCGGCATGATCGGCGCGCGCCAGTCGACCACCGCGTGCGGCACGCCGATGTGCAGCGCGCCGAGCACGGCGAGCGCGGTGTGCAGCAGCAGCTCGGAGTACTTGTAGAAGACCAGCGCGCCGACGACGCTCAGCAGCGCGAGCCGGAACCACGGCAGCGTCGCGCCGGGCTGCATGCGCAGGCCGGCCACCCAGGTCAGCGTGCCGAGCACGATGATCGGCGCCATCCCCGCCGGCCCGGCGAAGTGGTGGTGGAAGACGGCGCTGGTGACCAGCAGCCAGGCGAGTTTCAGGCGGCGCGGACAGAGCCAGTAGCCCGGCACCGCGACGGCGGCGAAGACCCAGAACCAACCTTCCAGAAACAGCATACCCGACGACCGCACGGTACCGGCCGCGTCATCGTCGAGCAGCGCGTCCCCTGCCGGAACGTCTGTATCCGCTCGGCCGCCGAGAGGCCACCGGAAAGCGGCGCCGAACGATCCGAACGCGGCGCGCGTTGATCTTGTCCGTTGTCGACCGCTACACGCCTCGCATGCGGTGGTGGCTGGCGGTGGTGCTGCTCGCCTGCACGGCGGGCGGCTGCGGATTCTTCCGCAGCGGGCCGGCGATCACGGGCGAGCCGGGCGCGACGCAGGAGGGCATCGCGTCCTGGTACGGGCCCGGGTTTCACGGCCGCCGCACGGCCAGCGGCGAGATCTACGATCAGTACGCGCTCACCGCGGCGCATCGCACGCTGCCGCACGGCACGCGCGTGCGGGTGACGAGCCTCGACAGCGGCCGCTCGGTCGTGGTGCGCATCAACGATCGCGGCCCGTACATCGACGGCCGCATCATCGATCTCTCCTACACCGCCGCGCAGCAGATCGCGCTCATCGGCCCCGGCATCGCGCCGGTGCGCGTCGAGGTGCTCGCGCCCGGCGAGCGCGACCTCCCGCCGGCAGCGGTGCAGGTCGCCGCCGTGCCGCCCGCCGCGCGCCCGCCCGCTCCGCCGCCCGCCGCACCGCCGGTACGCGCCGCGGCGCTGCCGCCGCCACCGGCCGCGCCAGCGGAGCCGGACGCGGTGGCGGCGCGCCCGCCGGCGGCGTGGGCGGTACGCGCCGGCGCCTACACCGACTATGCGGCGGCGCGCCGTGCGCAGGCGCGCCTCGAACCGGCGGTCGGCGGCGTCCGCCTCGCCCTGGTCGACGGACCCGACGGCGAGCGGCACTACCAGTTGCGCGTCGGCCCGTTCGCCAGCGCCGAGGACGCGCGCTCGGTCGCCCGCCGCCTCCTCGCCCTCGGCATGCCGGCGCTGGTGGTGGCGCGCGGCGCGGCGCGCTAGCCTGCGCGCCGATGAGCGACGCCGCCGTGCGCGAGCCCTGGGACTGGCAGAGCCCGCGCGCCCTCGCCCTCGAGGCGGTGGTCGTCATGTGCGCCGTCCTGCCGCTGGCGATCTGGCTGCGCCTGCCGACCCTGTGGTTCCTCGCGCCGTTCGTGATTCTCACGCTCACCCGCCGGCCGTACGAGGACTACGGCCTGACGTGGCACAATCCCGGCTCGCTGCGCTTTCACCTCGTCACCGCGACCGTCATCTTCGGCGGCTACGCACTGCTGCACTACGGCTACGCGCATGTCGTGCTCGGCCGCCAGTTCGTCGCCACGCTGCCACCGAATCTCGCCGACACGATCTTCGCCCAGCTCGTCATCATCGGGCTGTCGGAGGAGTTCTTCTTCCGCGGCTACCTGCAGACGCACCTCAACGCGGTGTACGGCCGCCCGTATCGCCTGTTCGGCGCGGCGTGGGGCCGCGGGCTGATCTACGCGGCGCTGCTGTTCGGCCTCTGCCACGTGGTGACCGGCGACCTCGACCGCATCCGCACGGCGTTCTTCGGCCTGTTCGCCGGCTGGCTGCGCGAACGCACCGGCACCATCGCCGTGCCCGCCGCCTACCACGGGTTCGCGAACCTGCTCTACGAGTTCCTCGCCCGCAGCATGGTGTGAGCGGCGGACGCGCGCCAGCAGCTGAACCGCCCCAAGGACACCAAGTCCGATCAGAAGGCGGGATCCGCTACCCGCATTCGGACTCGTTTCCCGCACCTGGCGTTCCTGGCGCCCTGGCAGTTTTGTTGTAGGGCCCCCGCTGACGGATCGAAGTCCGTCGGTCGGCGCCGGGAGGGCGGCAAATGGATGACGCCGCGGCTCCGGGCAGTCGCGCTGCAGGTTCGCGGCGCAACTGGCGTGCGGGTTGCTTCCCCCGTTGGCCGGGAAACGTGTGCCGTCGGCCGCGTCGTAACGGACCAGTTTCGAGGGAGGATCATGGACATCACCGAGCTGCTGACCTTCGCGCACCGTTCCGGGGCCTCCGACGCGCACCTCAGCGCCGGCGAGCCGCCGCGGCTGCGTATCCACGGCGACATGAAGAAGCTCGAGCATCCGCCGCTCAGCGCCGAGGAAGTGCACAACATGGTGTTCGACATCATGTCCGACGGCCTGCGCCGGCAGTTCCAGGAGACCAACGACGTCGACTTCTCGTTCGAGCTCGGCGATCTCGCCCGCTTCCGCGTCAACGTCTTCCGCGGCCGCCGCGGCGAGGGCGCGGTGTTCCGCACGATTCCCACCAAGGTGATGACCATCGAGGACCTCGGCCTGCCGCCGATCCTCAAGGAGCTGTGCGACAAGGAGAAGGGGCTCGTGCTCGTCACCGGGCCGACCGGCTCCGGCAAGTCGACGACGCTCGCGGCGATGATCGACTACATCAACGAGAGCTTCGAGGGGCACATCCTGACCATCGAGGATCCGATCGAGTTCGTGCACCACTCGAAGAAGTGCCTGATCAACCAGCGCGAGGTCGGCCCGCACACCCAGTCGTTCAGCAACGCGCTGCGCGGCGCGCTGCGCGAGGATCCGGACGTGATCCTGGTCGGCGAAATGCGCGACCTCGAGACCATCTCGCTGGCGCTGACCGCCGCCGAGACCGGCCACCTGGTGTTCGGCACCCTGCACACCTCGAGCGCGCCGAAGACCGTCGACCGCATCATCGACGTCTTCCCCGCCGCGCAGCAGGAACAGATCCGCATCATGTTCTCGGAATCGATCCAGGCGGTGATCACGCAGTCGCTGCTCAAGAAGCGCGGCGGCGGCCGCATCGCGGCGCTCGAGATCCTCATCGGCACGCCGGCGGTGCGCAACCTGATCCGCGAGGGCAAGATCCACCAGATTCCGTCGGCGATGCAGACCGGCCAGAAGGTCGGGATGCAGACGCTCGACATGTCGCTGATCGACCTCGTGCGCCGCAACCTCGTCACCGCCGAGGAGGCGCAGTCGCGGACGCTGACCCCGAACCTCTTCTCCGCCCACGCCGCCGACCGGCCGGGCGCCGGCAACGGCGCGCAGCCGCCGCCGCGGCTCGGCGGCCTGCGCTCCTGAGCCGGAGGCGCCGATGGCCACCGATGTCCGTACGCTGCTCGTCGAAATGGTCGAGCGCGGCGCGTCCGACCTCTACGTCACCGTCGACAGCGCGCCGGTGCTGCGCGTCGAGGGCGTCAACGAGGTCCTGCCCGGCGAGCCGCTGACGCCGACGGAAGTCGAGGCGCTGGCGAACTCGCTGATGACCGAGCGCCAGCGGGCGGTGTTCGAGGAAGCGCTCGAGATGAACCTCGGCATCAGCTCGAGCAAGCTCGGCCGCTTCCGCGTCAACGTCTTCCGCCAGCGCGGCGCGGTCGGCGTCGTCGTGCGCACGATCAAGACGCAGATCCCGTCGATCGACGAGCTGGCGCTGCCGCCGGTGTTGAAGGACGTCGTGATGACCAAGCGCGGGCTCGTGCTGGTCACCGGCGCGACGGGCTCGGGCAAGTCGACGACGCTGGCGGCGATGATCGACTGGCGCAACGCCAACTCCGCCGGCCACATCGTCACCGTCGAGGATCCGATCGAGTTCATGCACCCGCACAAGCGCTGCCTGATCACGCAGCGCGAGATCGGCTTCGACACGCACGACTACGAGTCGGCGCTGAAGAACACGCTGCGCCAGGCGCCCGACGTCATCCTGATCGGCGAGGTGCGCGACCGCGTGACGATGGAGGCAGCAATCACGTTCGCCGACACCGGCCACCTCTGCCTCGCAACGCTGCACTCGAACAACGCCAACCAGGCGATCGAGCGCATCATGAACTTCTTCCCGGTCGAACGGCACCAGGAGATCTTCCTGCAGCTGTCGCTCAACCTGCGCGCGGTGATCTCGCAGCGCCTCGTGCCCGGCGTCGACGGCAAGCGCGTTGCCGCGCTCGAGATCCTGATCGACACGCCCTACGTGAAGGACCTGATCAAGAAGGGCGAGGTCGACACGATCAAGGAGGCGATGGAGCGCAGCACGCAGGAAGGCGGGCAGACGTTCGACCAGGCGCTCTTCGATCTGTTCAAGGCCGGCCGCATCAGCGCCGAGCAGGCGCTCGCCAACGCCGACAGCGCGAACAACCTCCGCATCCAGCTGAAGAACCTCAACCTCCGCCAGTCCGACCGCAAGGCGATCGACGACTCCGGCGCCGGCCTGCGCATCCAGGGCATGATGGGCGACCAGTTCCGGCGGATGTGAGCCGCGCGGGTCGCAGGTTTTCACGCTTTCTGGAGGGCGCCGGTCCCTCGGCGCCTGTTGGATAGGGAACGCGCATCG
>CBFGUK010000079.1:0-19119 GCA_965651925.1 uncultured bacterium
GGTTTCGGGATCGCGCCCGGCGGGGCGCTGGGCGCGCGCGCTGGGGACACTGTGGCTGCGGCTGTGCGGGTGGCGCCTCGAAGGGCAGCTTCCGGCGGCGAAGTGCGTGCTCATCGCCGCGCCGCACACGTCGAACTGGGACCTGCCGCACATGCTGGCCTGTGCCTGGGTGCTCGGCATCCGGCCCTCGTGGCTCGGCAAGCGCGAGCTGTTCCGCTTCCCGTTCGGCGGGTTCATGCGCTGGCTCGGCGGCGTGCCGGTGGATCGCAGCCGGCGCACCAGCCTCGTGCAGCAGGTCGCGGCGCGCTTTGCCGCGGTCGATACGCTGTTCCTCGTCGTGCCGCCGTCGGGCACCCGCAGCCGCGCGCCGCGCTGGAAGTCCGGCTTCTACCACATCGCCCGCAGCGCCTCGGTGCCGGTCGTGTGTGCGTATCTCGATTACGCGCGCGGCGTCGCGGGGATCGGACCGATGCTGCTGCCGAGTGGCGACATCCCGGCCGACATGGACCGCATCCGCGCCTTCTACACGCCGATCCGCGGCCGCTATCCCGAGCTCACGACGCCGATGCGGCTGCCGGAAGAAGACGTGCCGTCGGCCGCGTGAGCGGCCGGCGCGGTCGCGCCGGCTACTTCACCGCCAGCGGGTTCAGCGGCGAGCCGATGCCGCCGGTGATGCGCAGCGGCGGGGCGGTGAACAGGAACTCCCAGACGCCGTCGGCGGCGCAGGCGGCGGCGAGCGCGTCGAGATCGAACATCTCGCCCAGCGTCAGCCCCATGTCACGCAGGCAGAGCAGGTGCAGCGGCAGCGGCGTCTTCGGGTCCTCGAACGGGATCACCTCGACCGCATTCGTATCGGTGGCGAGCGCGGCGACCTCGCGCGCGTGCAGCCAGGCCGCGCAGGCCATGCCGAGGCCGGGCATCATGCGCATGTAGCCGATCCGGTCGCCGTCCTCCTTGAAGACAGCGAGGTGGCCGGTGCGCACCAGCAGCACGTCGCCGCGTTCGACGCGCACGCCCTGCGCCTGCTCGGCCGCCTCGAGATCGGCGGGCGTGATCGCCGTGCCCGGGGCGACGCGCGGCACGCCCGTGAGGCGCGCGATGTCGAGCAGCACGCCGCGCGACACGATGCCGGCGCCGACCTTGTCGATGCCGTTCTTCGCCGCGCCGGCCGATGACGTCGTCGCCGCGGCGTGCCCGTTGTACAGCTGCCCGTCGTAGTGCACGTGCGCGAGGCTGTCCCACTGCGTCGCGCACTGCAGCGGCAGCACGAGCACGTCGTCGGCATAGCGGAAGCCGTCCGGGTAGTCGCCGGGCAGCTTCTGATCGACGGCGGTCATCAGGTGCATCGGGTTGACGCGCCCGCCCTGGCCGATCTGCGGCCCCTCGGCGCCGAACGTCAGCCCGAGGCTGAACACGTGGCCGGTGCGCACCAGCGTTGCCGCGCGCCGCACCACGTCGGGCGTGATGAAGTTCAGCGTGCCGCGCTCATCCTCGGCCCCCCAGCGGCCCCAGTTCGATACCTGCTTCGCGATGGTGCGGACCTGATCCATGGTTTCTCCGAGAGGCGTGACCGGTGACCGGTGGGTGGTTCCTCGATTACGGCGCTTTGCTCAGTGATGCCGCCTTGTGTGGCCAGAGCCCGCCCGGATCAGCACCGCGCAATCGCGATCGGAATGACGGGCAGCACGAATTCCTTCAATCGGTCGTGGTGCGTTCGCGGTCCAGCTTCTGAACACATGCTTTTACCGGTCACTGGTCACCGGTCACGCCTCGCGCTCACTTCCCGTAGCGCGCCAGCGCCTGGGCGTCGAAGATGTTCGGGTCGATGTCGACGCGGCGGACGAAGGGGGCCTTGGGGTTGGTGCGCATGCCGGCGAGGGAGGCGCGGTTCATCTTGAAGTTCTCGGCGCACGCCCACACCTGGGTGGCAGCGAAGATCATCTCGCCGTCGGGTGCCGGCGAGTTGACGCGCGCCATCGTCTGATAGGAATGCACGACCTCGCCCTGCCAGTTGTACTTCACGTTCCACGAGCCGTCCCACGTCTCGGCGTCGATCCAGAGCTGGATCTTGCCGTAGAGGTAGTAGCGGTCCTTCGGCGTGCCCTCGACGATCCACACCGGTCGCTTCGCGAGCCCGGCGCTGATCGGCGCCCACGAGATGCCGGTCCACTGCGGATCCTGGAAGCCGGCCATCGGCGGATTGTCGTAGGTGAGCGCCTCGAAGCCGCCGCCCGCGGCGCGCGGCACCGGCACGGTACCGGCGACGTTGTTCGGATCGACGATGCGCAGCGCGTCGCGCTTGCCGATCAGCTTCCACTCGAAGTCCTCGGGCTTGCCGTCGAAGAAGAAGCCGTCGTCGCCGCTGATGTCCGAGCCGAGATAGCCGTCGGAGCGGTTCGCCGGGCTGACCGCGCGCACGCGGCGTAGCGCCGGCACGAACGCCCACACCGAGTCGCGCTGGTCCGGATCGCGGTAGCGCCAGGTGAGCGACGCCGTGCCCTGCAGGTCGGCGGGATACGTCGAGACGCCGAGGAACTGGCTCTGCAGATTGTTCGGGTTCGGGCGCCGGTACTTCTCGAGCTGGCCGTCCCAGAACTTGAAGTAGCCGTCGGCGTGGATCTCGCGATCGATGCCGGACGGGTGCATCATGCTCACCCGCGTCTGGTTGTACGAGCTGCCGCCGCTCCAGTAGGCGAGGAACTGGTTCCAGACGACCTTCACGCCCGCCTGCGGATCGTTCGCGTCGATCACCGGGAACGGAATGCCGTAGAGGTACTCCGGCTGCTTGCCGCTGCCGGTCTCGAGGATCGTGCCGTGCTCGTCGACAGTGAGCTGGCCGGCGTTCTTCTCGGTCGCCGCCAGCCACGACGGCTCCCATTTCGCGCTGCCGAGCGGATAGTCGACGATGCGGTTGCGGTACTCGCCCTTCTCGTAGTGGCGCAGGATCTCGTCCGGCATCAGGCCTTTCGCCTTCTGCCAGTTGCGCTGATCGAGCACCTCACCGACCTGCAGCTCGCCCGCGGCGGGCGCGGCCGCGGCCGGCGTGTCGGCGGCGTGCAGCGCGCCGGCGAGCAGGGCCGAGGCCACCACCGCGGCGAGCGCCGTCGTTCGCAATCTCCACATCCGAAACGTCCCCCCTTGTGCGCGGTGCGGGCGCTGTAACCCGCACGTCCAGGTCAGTCAAACACGTGTTTGGTGACCAGTGGCCGGTAAGCGGGCTTTGCCCGACACTTCGTCCCACCGATTTGAACCGCCAAGGCGCCAAGCTCGCCGCCTTGCAAGCCGGCCCACCGGTCACTGGTCACTGGTCACCGGCCACCGGTCACTGTCTCACCCCTTGAACGTCGAGGCGCCGAAGTCGCCGAACGGTTCGTCGCGTTCGCGCACGGCCTGCTTGAAGCCGACTTCGGCGGCGCGCTGCTGGAACGCGTAGCCTTCGGCGGTGTGGCGGGTGATGCCGTCGAACACCGTACCGAGGATCTGCGTCGTCGGCAGCCCGGCGCTGAGCACCGTCTGGTTGATCAGCAGCTTCATCAGGACGAGCTGATTGATCGGCATCTGCGCGATGCGGCCGAGCAGGGTTTCGAAACGCGCATCGAGCTGGTCGGTGGGCGCGCACTCGGTTGCCAGACCCCAGGCGACCGCCTCGCGACCGGTGAGGCAGTCGCCGGTGAACAGCAGCCGTTTGGCCTTCTCGATGCCGATGCGGAACGCCCACACCGCGGTGGTCGGCGAGCCCCAGACGCGTGCCGGCGGGTAGCCGATCTTCGCGTCCTCGGCGATGACCAGCAGGTCGCTGCACAGCGCCATGTCGGTGCCGCCGGCGACGCAGAAGCCGTGCACCTTGCACACCACCGGCTTGTTGGCGTGGAAGAGGCTCATGAAGCCGCGCACGTTGCGCGACATCATCTGGTAGTCGATCACCGGATCCCAGACGCGGCGCGGATCGTGATTGCGCGCCGTGACGCGCGGGTCGAGCGGCGAGCCCGGCGGCGCGAACGGCCGCGTCGCGGCCGGCGCCTGCGATTCGCTCATGCGCTCGGCGCTGGCGACGAGGTCGTAGCCGCCGCAGAAGCCCTTGCCGTTGCCGGCGAGCGCGATGACGTGGACGGCGGGATCGAGGTCGGCGCGCTCGACGCACTGCGCGAGCTCGACCGGCAGGTCGAGCGTGATGCCGTTGCCGCGCTCGGGGCGGTTGAGCGTGATGCGCGCGATGCGGCCGGTGACCTCGTAGGTCATGGTTTTCAGGGTCTCCATGCGATCCTCCTCTCGTGGGTGCGTGACATGCGCGCCCACGGCCCGGCAACCGGGACGACGGATCCGCCGCGCCGGCGCGTGAGACGCGGAGCGGCGAACGCGCCGGGTCCTCGCTTCCGTGGTTTGGTCTCAAACCGTCACGCGTGCTACGCGCCGCACATGCCGACACCTATCCGGATGGTCCTCGTTGCGGCTGGTGTGCTGTTCCTGCTCGGCGGGCGGGCCGACGCCCAGTGTCCCGGCGACTGCGGCGCAGACGGCGCGGTGACGATCAACGAGCTGGTGACCGCCGTCGCGATCGCGCTCGGTGACCAGCCGCTCGACGCCTGCGCGGCCGCCGACGCGAGCGCAGACGGCGCGGTGACGATCGACGAGCTGCTCGGCGCGGTGCGCGCCGCGCTCGACGGCTGCCCGGGTCCCGACATCGTCGCCGAGCTCGCCGCCACCGGGCTCGGCCGCTATCTCGACCTCGAGCCGGAGTCGGAGACGATGAACGGCCCGTGGCGCATCCACCACTTCGATCCCGCCGACGAGGAGGCGATCTGCCTGCGCGGCGATCCGTACCAGGTAGCGGTGTACGCCGGCACGGCGAACCGTGCGCTGATCTACTTCGAGGGCGGCGGCGCGTGCTGGAACAACACGTCGTGCTGGACGACGCCGACCGCGAAGCTGACCGCCGAGCCGTTCTTCGGCGCCGGCATCTTCGAGCTCGACCGGCCCGACAACCCGTTCCGGCACTGGACCATCGTCTACGCGCCGTACTGCGACGGCTCGGTGTTCGGCGGTGACAACATCGTCGATTACCCGGGCGGGCGCACGTTCCACCACGGCGTGCAGAACGCCTCGGCTGCCGTGGCCGTGCTGCGCCGCGTCGCGCCCGATGCCGAGCAGATCGTCGTCGCCGGCAGCAGCGCCGGCGGCTACGGCACGCTGACCGGCTACGGGCTGACGCGCATCGCGTTTCCCGACACGCCGATCGTCACCATCAATGATTCCGGACCGGGGCTGCAGAACCACGCCGACGTGACCGGTGTGCAGGAGCGGCTCGAGAACTGGAACTACGCGCAGTTCGTGCCGCCGTCGTGCACGCGCTGCGCCGAGCAGCTCACCTACCTCACCGAATGGGGTCTCGAGCGCGATCCCACCCTGCGCGTCGGCTACTTCAGCTACCTGCAGGACGGCGTGATCCGCACGTTCCTCAACCTTGCGCCGGAGCCGTACGAGGCGCTGCTGCGCGGCGTCACCGATGACCTCCGCACGCGCCAGGCCGAGCGCTTCACGCGCTTCTTCGTCCCCGGCGGCTCCCACACCGTGCTCGAGCTGCCGGCCTTCTACACCCTCGCCGTCGACGGCCTCACCGTCCGCGACTGGGTCGCCGGCGCGATCGCCAACGACGAGAACTGGCGGGATCTGATCGAGAACGGTGACCAGTGACCGGTGACCCGGTGACCGGTCACCGGGACCGGGCGCCGGGACGGCGCGTGCACGAACCGAATTGCCCCGGCGCGAAGCGTCGTGCTAGCGCGGCGCGATGGATCCGTTCCACGACCGCATCGCGGTGATCACCGGCGGTGCCGGCGGCATCGGCCGGGCCATGGCGCGGGCGTTCGCGGCGCGCGGTGCCGCCATCGTCCTCGCCGATCTCGACGAGCCCGGGCTCATGCGCGCCGTCTCCGAGCTGCAGGAGGCCGGCGCGCGCGTCCTCGCCGTGCCGACCGACGTGACGAAGCTCGAGAGCGTGCAGGCACTCGCCGACGCGGCGCGCCGGCGCTTCGGCGCCGTGCACCTCGTCTGCAACAACGCCGGCGTCGCGACGTTCGGCGTCATCCAGCGCGCCTCGCACCGCGACTGGGTGTACACGATGAACGTCAACTTCTGGGGCGTCGTGCACGGCATCGAGACGTTCGTGCCGCTGCTGCTCGAGCAGGGGCAGGGCGGGCACGTGCTCAACACCGCGTCGATGGCCGGGCTGGTGGGCATGCGCTGGCTCGGCATCTACTGCGCGTCGAAGTTCGCCGTCGTCGGCGCAACCGAGGCGCTGCACCGCGAGCTCGTGCCGCAGGGCATCGGCGTCAGCCTGCTGTGCCCGATGATCGTCGACACGGCGATCAACGAGAACACCGTGCGCATGCGGCCCGACGAGCTGCGCAACGCGGAGGAGATCGCGCCGCCGCCGGCGAGCGCGATGACCGGCGGCGTCATCGCCCCCGAGGAGGTCGCGCGCCGCGTCGTGCGCGGCATCGAGCGCAACGACCTCTACATCCTCACCCATCCGGAGCAGCGCGAGATTCTGCGCCGCCGGGCCGCGAAGCTCGACGGCATGTTCGAGGAGGGCATCTGGTGAAAGATCTGTTTTCCGTCGCCGGCAAGGTCGCGCTGGTCACCGGCGGGTCGCGCGGCATCGGCCTGATGATCGCGCGCGGCTACGTCGAGAACGGTGCCACGGTGTACATCTCGTCGCGCAAGGCCGAGGTGTGCGATGCGGTCGCCGCCGAGCTCTCGCAGGCCGGCACCTGCCATTCGCTGCCTGCCGACCTGTCCACCGAGGCGGAGTGCAACCGGCTCGCCGCCGAGCTCGCGGCGCGCGAGTCGAAGCTCGACATCCTGGTCAACAACGCCGGCGCGAACTGGGGCGCGCCGATGGCCGAGTATCCCGACAGCGCGTGGGACAAGGTGCTGGCGCTGAACGTCAAGTCGATCTTCCACCTGACGCGCGCCTGCCTCGCCCGGCTCGAGGCGGCGGCGACACCGGACGCTCCGGCGCGGGTGATCAACATCGGCTCGATCGACGGCCTGCGCGTGCCGCTGCTGCACACCTACGCCTACTCGTCGAGCAAGGCCGCCGTGCATCATCTGACGCGCGTCCTCGCCGTCGAGCTGGCGGCGAAGCACATCACCGTCAACGCCGTCGCGCCCGGGCCGTTCGAGAGCAAGATGATGGCCGAGACGCTGCGCACCTTCGGCGACGTGATCCGCGCCAGCTGTCCACTCGGCCGCATCGGCACGCCCGAGGACATGGCCGGCATTGCGATCTATCTCGCCTCACGCGCCGGCGCGTACGTGACCGGCCAGGTCATCGCCGTCGATGGCGGCATCACCGTGCGGCCGAGTTGAGCAGAAGCAGCGGAAAGTCGGAAAGCGGAAAGAACAGTGGAACCCTGAAGGCGGACGGTCGTGGAGTGGACACCCCTGCGTTCCGCTTTTCCCTTTCCGCTTTCCGCTATTCCTCAACGATCGATATCGCCTGGCGCGGGCAGCGGCGGACCGCTTCCTCGACCTTGGCGCGCAGGCTCTCGTCCGGATGTTCCTGCTTGATGAGCAGCGTATCGTCTTCCTGCAGCTCGAAGACTTCCGGGCACACCTTCATGCAGACGGCGTTCGCTTCGCACAGATCCCAATCGACGACGACTTTCATGCGACCCCCTGACGTTCGGCAGCCGCGACTAAACACCTTTCACCTGCGCCTCTCAAGCGACGGTGCCCGCCGGTGCGCGTCGCCGCGCCGTGGACGGAGCCGATGACGACCATCGACGTGACCGATCACGACGGCGGCGTGCGCGTCCTGACGCTCGCCCGGCCGCCGGCGAACGCGATCGAGGAGACGCTGCTCGCCGATCTCATCGCGGCGCTCGCCGCCGCGCGCGCCGACGACGGGGTGCGCGCCGTCGTCCTCACCGGCCGCGGCGCATTCTTCTGCGGCGGCTTCGACCTCGGCGCACCGCCGCGCGACGAGGCGCAGACGGTGCGCCTCGGGCTCCTCTATCGCGACGCGCACCTCGCGCTGCTCGGCTGTCCGAAGCCGACGATCGCCATGGTGAACGGGCACGCGACCGCCGGCGGGCTGGTGCTTGTGCTCGCCTGCGACTACCGCCTCGGTGTCGCGGGTGACTACCGCATCGGGCTGAACGAGGTCGCGATCGGCGCCTCGTACCCGCTCGTCGCCTGGGAGATCGTCGCGCTGCGGTTGCCGCACGCGCGCGCCGCGGAGCTGGTGCTCGGCGCGGCGCTGTATCCCGCGAGCGAAGCACCGCGGCTCGGCGTCGTCGACGAGCTGCTCGCCCCTGACGCGTTCGCCGCCACCGTGCTGCGCCGCGCCGCGCGGCTCGGCAGCTTCCCGCGCGAGGCGTACGCGCACGCCAAGCAGCGCATGGTCGGCGCGGCGATCGCGCGCGTCCTCGACGAGTTGCCCGAGGAGGCGCTGCGCGCCGCCGCGATCTGGCGCACCGGGGAAAGTCGCGCCGCCCGCGCCCGCCAGCGCACCCGCCTCGGCATTACCGGCGACGCGGAGTGACCGGACCGTCCGCCGCCGGCCGGCCGGCGTTGGCCTCGCGGGCAGACGCCCGCATCGGCGCGTCGCCAACGATCATTGCCGCGTACCACGAGCTGGCGCGCCGCCCGGCGCGGGCAGGGGGCTGAGTGGACGCGACGCTGTGGGCCACGTTGGCGGCCGGTCTGGTGCTGCTGGTCGCCGGTGCGGAGGCCCTGGTGCGTGGCGCCAGTCGGTTGGCGGCGCAGCTCGGGATCTCGCCGCTGGTGATCGGCCTGACGGTCGTTGCCGCCGGCACGAGCTCTCCGGAGCTGGCGGTGAGCCTGGGGGCGGCGCTGAGCGGCCAGGGCGACATCGCGGTCGGCAACGTCGTCGGCAGCAACATCTTCAACATCCTGTTCATTCTCGGCCTGTGCGCGCTGATCACCCCGCTGCGCGTCGCCTCGCAGCTCGTGCAGCTCGACGTGCCGGTGATGATCGGCGTGTCGCTGCTCGTGCTCGTGCTCGGCCGGGACGGGACGATCGGTCAGCTCGACGGCGTCTGGCTCACCGCCGGGCTGGTCGGCTACACCGCCTGGTCGATCGCCTTCGGCCGCCCCGCCGCCGCGCCGGACGTCGCTGCCGCGCCCGTCACCCGCGGTGGCCGGGCCGTCCTGCGCAACATCGTGCTGGTGCTTGCCGGCCTGGCGCTGCTCGTCCTCGGCGCCCGCTGGCTCGTCACCGGCGCCGTGGCGCTCGCCCGCACCCTCGGGGTCAGCGAGCTGATCATCGGGCTCACCGTGGTGGCCGCCGGCACGTCACTGCCGGAGGTGGCGACATCGGTGATCGCCAGCCTGCGCGGCGAGCGCGACATGGCCGTCGGCAACGTCGTCGGCAGCAACCTCTTCAACCTGCTCGGCATCCTCGGCCTCACGGCGCTGGTCACCGGCGGGCTGCCGGTGGCGCCCGCGGCACAGACTTTCGATCTGCCCGTGATGCTCGTCGTGGCCTTCGCCTGCCTGCCGATCTTCTTCACCGGCCACTACATCGACCGCTTCGAGGGCGCGCTCTTCCTCGGCTACTACGTCGCGTACACCGCCTACCTCATCTTTGCCGCGGCACAGCACGATGCGCTGCCGGCCTTCAGCGCCGCGATGGGCGGCTTCGTCGTGCCGCTGACGATCGTCACCCTGCTGGTGCTCGTGCTGCGCGCCGCGCGCCCCTCGGCGCCGGCTGGTTGAGCGGCCGGATCGACGCCTCGCGGCGCGCCGGCTTCCCCTGTGCGGCGCGCTGCGCTAGCGGCACCGTGACACGGGAGGTGCCATGGGACGACTCGACGGCAAGGTCGCGGTGATCACGGGCGCGGCGAGCGGTATCGGAGCGGCGACCGCACGCCGCTTCTGTGCCGAGGGCGCCGCGGTGGTGGTTGCCGATCTCAACGCGGACGGCGCGGCCGGCGTCGTCGAGACGTGCACCGCTGCCGGCGGGCGGGCGCTGGCGCGGCGCGTCGACGTCACCGTCGAGGACGAGGTCGCCGCCGCGATGCGGGCCGCGGTCGATACCTACGGCCGCCTCGACATCGTCTTCAACAACGCCGGCCTCGGCGGCGCCATCGGACCGCTCGAGCTGACCAGCGTCGAGGACTGGGACCGCACGCAGGCGGTGCTGCTGCGCGGCGTGTTCCTCGGCATCAAGCACGCGGTGGCGCCGCTGCGCGCCGCCGGCGGCGGCTCGATCATTTCGACCGCGTCGATCGCCGGCCTGCGTGCCGGCGCCGGACCGCACGCCTACAGCGCCGCGAAGGCCGGCGTGATCAACCTGACGCGCACCGCGGCAGTCGAGCTCGCCAGGGACCACATCCGCGTCAACTGCATCTGCCCGGGCGGCATTCACACGCCGCTGCTCAGCTCGCGCTTCCCCGGCGGGGCCGAGGCGCTGACGCCGCTGCTCAACGTGCTGCAGCCGCTGCCGCGGGCCGGCTTCCCGGAGGACATCGCGAACATGGCCCTGTTCCTCGCCAGCGACGAAGCCGGCTTCGTCACCGGCGCAGCGATGGTCGTCGACGGCGGCTTCACCGCCGGCGGCAGCATGATCCCGCCGATGACGATCGAAACCGCGGACTGGGCAGGGCCTTCGTTTGAGGTACCAAAAGCGTGACCGGTGACCAGTGACCGGTCACCGGTGACCGAGCCTTGCCCCGGCAATTCAGTACTCGTCGCGCGCCTGAATTGGCGCGCGCTACCGCAGGGGCGAGGTCTGGGACTGCTCTGCGTTCCTCCGCGCCTCTGCGTCTCTGCGTTGAATTCGGGCCGAGATTGATGCTCCACCCGCGCGCACCGGTCACCGGTCACTGGTCAACCGGTCACGCCTCCGGCAAGCGTTGCCCGCGCGCCTGGGTCCACTCGCGGACCATTGCCGCCGCTTCGTGCGCGTCGTCGTCGGTGAGCGCGCGGGCCTGGTAGGTCAGCTCGAGCAGGACGTCGTTCGGGTCGGTGAAGTAGATCGAGAACCACACGCCGCCGTGATCGACCACTGGCGTGACCTGCACGCCGTGATCGAGGAGGCGCTGGCGCCAGGCGAGCAGCGCATCGTGCGAGTCGACGCTCATCGCGAAGTGGCGCGCCCAGGTCGGCACGTGATCCTTTGCGGGCTTCTCCAGCCCCTCGATGTCGAAGAATGCGATCACCTCGCCGCTGCCCATGGCGAAGAACGTATGCAGGTGCGGCATCTGCCGCCGTGATTCCGGATCGTAGTCGCCGCGCACGGCGGCGACGAGTCGGAAGCCCATCACCTCGGTGTAGAAGCGATACGTCGCGCCGGTGTCCGTGGTCGGATACGCGACGTGATTCAACCGTCCGGCGATCTGCAGCTCGCTCATGCGTCCTCCTCGGGTGCCGGCGGACTCTAGCAAGCCCGCCGGCACGCGCGCCACGGTGCTTGTCGCGGCGCGGCGCGCGTGCGAGCAGGACCCGGTGCACGGCATCGTCTGCTACGTCTCCGGGCACGGCTTCGGACATGCCGTGCGCGTCTGCGAGGTGCTGCGCGCGCTGCACGCGCGCCGGCCCGACCTGCCGATCGCCATCCGCTCGCCGCTCGCGCCGTGGTTCTTCGCCTTCAACCTCGGCGCGCCGTTCGCGCA
The DNA here is from genome assembly GCA_965651925.1 of uncultured bacterium. Taxonomy (GTDB): domain Bacteria; phylum Desulfobacterota; class Binatia; order HRBIN30; family CADEER01; genus CBFGUK01. Next base: position 11,643 of record CBFGUK010000079.1, read on the forward strand.
TGCGGCGGTGCAGCTCGACGTCGGCGTCGTGCAGGACGACAGCCTGACGGTCGATCTGCCGGCGACGCGTACCGCCTATGCCGCGCTCGAGGCCCGGCGCGCGGCACTGATTGGCGCCGAGGTCGAGGCGCTGCGTGCGCTGCGGCCGCGGCTCGTGTTCGCCGACATCCCCGCCATGGCGTTCGATATCGCCGCGGCGCTCGACGTGCCGGGCGTGGCGATGACGAACTTCGCCTGGGACTGGATCTACGCCGACTATGCCCGGGAGCTCGCCGGATTCGCGCCGCTGGTTGCGGCGCTGCGCGCCGCGTACCGGCGCGCGACGGTGCTCTATCGCCTGCCGTTGCACGGCGGCCTCGACGAGGCGTTTCCGCACATCGTCGACGTGCCGTTCGTCGCGCGGCGTGCGAGTCTGCCGCGCGAGGTCGTGCGCCGCCGGCTCGCGCTGCCTGCCGACCGGCGCCTCGTGCTGCTCTCGTTCGGCGGGCTCGGGCTGACGCTCGAGGCGGTCCCGGCGCTCGACGGCGTCGGGTTCGTCAGCACCGGCGGGGCAGCGGGTCGCGCCGGGCCGCGCGGCTGCACGGTCCTGGGCCACGACGCGCTGCAGGCTGCCGGCGTGCGCTACGAGGACCTCGTCGGCGCCGTCGACGCGGTGATCACCAAGCCCGGCTACGGCATCGTCGCCGAGTGTCTCGCCAACCGCACGCCCGTGGTCTACACCGCGCGCGGCCGCTTCGCCGAATACGACGTGCTCGTCGCCGGCCTGCGCCGACACGCCGCGCACGCGTATCTGAGCAACGACGACCTGCGCGCCGGCCGCTGGCAGGCGGCGCTCGAGGCGGCGTGGGCGATGCCGTACCCGGAGCCGGTCCGCGCCGACGGCGCCGCCGTCGTTGCCGACGCGCTGCTCGCGACGTGGTGAGGCAGGCTCCGCGTTTCCGCGTGAGATCTAGATCACGCCGTCGGCGCGCAGCGCTTCGATGGCTGTGGCGTCGAGGCCGAGCGCGGCCAGCACGGCGTCGGTGTCCTGACCGAATAGCGGCGGTGGTGTGCGCAGTGCCGCCGGCGTGTCCGACAGTTTGATCGGATTGCCGAGCGTCGGCGGGCCGTCAGGCTGGTCGACGACCATGCCGCGGTGGCGGAGTTGCGGGTCGGCGAGCATCTCCTCGATCGTGTTCACCGGGCCGAAGCAGATGTCCTGCTCGCCGAGTGCGGCGAGCCACTCGGCCTGCGTACGCGTGCGGAACGCGGCGCGGAAGGTGGCGAACATCTGCTCGCGCAGCGCGCCCTCGGCCCATTGCTGGTCGATGAACTCCGGGTGGCCGAGCGCGCGGCAGAGCGTCGTCCAGAAGTGCGGCTCGTACGCGCCGACGGTGACGTGGCGGCCGTCCTTCGTTTCGTAGACCGCGTAGCACGGATGATGGCCGGTGAGCTGTGTGCGACCGCGCTGCGGCGCCTGGCCGAGCTGGTGGAGGAGCAGCGGGTAGACGCTCCACATCGCGGCGCCGTCGAGCATCGCGATGTCGACCAGCTGTCCGCGTCCGGTCTGGCCGCGCGCGATCACCGCGGCGAGAATGCCGATCGTCGCCATCAGTGCGCCGCCGCCGATGTCGGCAATCTGCACGCCGGGTATCACCGGTGCGCCCCCCGCGGTGCCGATGTGCTCGAGGACGCCGGCGTAGCCGAGGTAGTTGACGTCATGGCCGACGCGGTCGCGATACGGGCCGTCCTGGCCGTAGCCGGAGATCGCGCAGTAGATCAGCCGCGGGTTGCGCGCCGCGAGCGTCGCGTAGTCGAGGCCGAGGCGCTGCATGACCCCCGGGCGGAAGCCCTCGAGCACGACGTCGGCCGTGTCGGCGAGGCGCAGGAACAGCTCGCGGCCGGTCGCCGCCTTGAGGTTCAGCGTCATGCTGCGCTTGTTGCGGCCGAGGAACGGGATGCCGGTGCCGAACGGATCGGTCGGGTTGGCGATCACCAGCACGTCCATGCCGAGATCGCCGAGCAGCGTCGAACAGAACGGCCCCGGCAGTTGCCGGGAGAGATCGAGGAGCGTCAGGCCCTGCAGCGGCGTCATGCGCGCGGGCGATAGCAGGCGGCGCGCGGCGGCGGAAACCGGGCCGCGCGCCACTGGCCTTTTCGTCGGCGCTTGCCTACGGTCCGCCGCATGGCACAGCGGTTTGCGGGGCGGACGGTCTATGTGACCGGCGCGGCATCGGGGCTCGGGCGGGCGACGGCGGAGGGGTTCGCGCGCGAGGGCGCGGTGGTCTTCGTGGTCGACATCAACGGCGACGGCGTGGTCGAGACCGTCGATGCGATCCGCGCCGCCGGCGGCGTGGCGCACGGCGGCGTGGTCGACGTCACCGACCGCGACTCGGTCGCGGCCTCGATCGCCTACGTCGTCGAACGGCTCGGCAGCCTGCAGATCCTCGTCAACGTCGCCGGCGTCGGCCGCGGCGGGCGCTTCGACGAGATCACCGACGCCGACTGGAGCCGCACGTTCGCCGTGAATGTCACCGGCGTCTTCCACACGATGCAGGTCGCGCTCCCGCATCTGCTCGCGCAGCGCGACGCGAACATCGTCAACATCGGCTCGATCGCCGGCCTGCGCGGCCAGGCGTACACCGCGGCGTACAGCGCCTCGAAGGCGGCGATGATCAACCTGACGCGCTCGGTGGCCCTCGAATACGCGAGCCGCGGGTTGCGCGCGAACTGCGTCGCGCCGGGCGGCATCATGACGCAGATGATCACCGGCTTCATTCCGCGCGAGGACTACGAATCGCAGCTCGTCGCCTACTACTCGCCGCCGCCGCCGGGACACCTGGCGACCTGCGAGGACGTCGTGCATGCGATCACGTTCCTCGCCGCCCCGGAGTCGCGCATGATCAACGGCGCCGTGCTGGTGTGCGATGCCGGGACCTCGGCGTGATGGCGATCGCAACGCGGAGGCGCGGAGTGCGGGTCCAGGTGATGCGATGCTGATTACGGAGCTCGTGTCCCGGCAGGGGGCGACCTGCGGAGCGCAGCCGTTCCTTCGCCACGAGGGGCGGACGGTCACGTACGCGGAGTTCGATGCGCTGACCAACCAGGCGGCGCACGCGCTGCGCGGCCTGGGTGTGGAGAAGGGCGATCGCGTCACCGTCGGCGTCGGCAATTCGGTCGAGTACCTCGTCGCGGCATTCGGCACGCTCAAGGCCGGCGCGATCCTCCATCCGATCAACCCGGCGCTCGGCGCTGCCGAGCTGAGCTACATCCTCGGGCATGCGGCGCCGCGCGTCCTCGTCGCCGACGCCGCGGCGCTCGAGCACCTGACGTCGCCGAAGCTGACGCGTCCGCCGGGGGCGGTGCTCGCGGCGTTCGGCGCCGCGGCCGACGTGCGACTCGACGAGGCGATCGCCGCCAGTCCGACGACACCCGCCGGCGTACCGATCGCGCCCGAGGACGGTTCGACGCTGCTCTACACCTCGGGCACCACCGGACGGCCGAAGGGTGTCCTGTTCCGCCATCACAGCACCGGCGGCGCGGCGCAGCACTTCATCGATCTGCTCGGCGTGCACGCCGACGATACGCTGCTCGCGGTGACGCCGCTCTTCCACGGTAACGCCTGGGGAGCGGTGACCACCGCGCTGCTCGCCGGCGCCACCGTGGCCTTTCCCGCGCAGTTCCGCGCCTCGGCGTTCTGGCCGCTCGTGCACGAGGTGCAGGCGACGGTGCTCTACACGCTCGGCACCATCCTCGCGATCCTGCTGCGCCAGGAGCCGTCGCCGCTCGAGCGCGACAACCCGCTGCGCGTCATCCTCGGACTCGGCAGCGCGCCGATCCGCGACGAGGTGGTGCGCCGCTTCGGCGTCACCGGCGTCGCCGAGTGCTTCGGTTCCACCGACGCCGGCGTGGTCACCATGACGCCGCTCGGCGCCGCGCCGCGCGCCGGGTCGGCGGGACCGGCGGTGCCGAACGTGACGATCCGCATCCTCGACGACGGCGGCCGGCCGCTGCCGCCGCGGCAGCCGGGCGAAATCGTCATCCGCTCGCCGCACCGCATGGCGGAGTACTTCCGCGATCCCGAGCGCACCGCCGCGGCGCTGCGCGACGGCTGGTTCCACACCGGCGACCTCGGCTGGCTCGACGAGGACGGCTGGCTGTACTTCGTCGACCGCAAGCGCGACGTCATCCGCCGCGGCGGCGAGAACATGTCCTCGGCGCTGATCGAGAAGACGCTGTGCGAGCATCCGGCCGTCGCCGAGGCGGCGGTCATCGGCGTCCCGGATCCGGTTCTCGGTCAGGAAGTGAAGGCGTTCATCGTCGCCCGCGCGCCGGTCACCGTCGACGAGCTGCGCGCCTTCGCCGCCGAGCGCCTGGCCAAGTTCCAGGTCCCGCGCCTCTGGGAATTCCGCGACGCGCTCCCGAAGACGCCCACCCAGCGCGTCGAGAAGTACAAGCTCCGCGAGCAGTCCGACAAACCCCTGTTGGGGTGATGCAACGCGAAGCCGCGAAGCCGCGAAGAGCGCCTCCGCGCCCTCGCGGCTTTGCGTTGAGCTCAGCGCGGGAGCCCGAGGATGCGCTGCGCGATGACGTTGCGCTGGATTTCGCTCGTGCCGCCCATGATGGTTTCGGAGCGCGCGTAGCAGTAGTCGCGGATCGCGCGCTCGTCGGTGAGCGGGTGCGGGCCGAAGCAGCTCATCGCCGCTTCCTGCAGGCGCTGGTCGGTCTCGCTGCCGATCACCTTCTCCAGCGAGCTTTCCGGGCCGGGATGGCCGGTGCGCAGGAGGTGCGTCAGGCTGCGATAGCCCATCAGCTTCAGCAGCTCGACCTCGATGTACGACTGCGCGAGCTTCTGGCGCACGAGGGGGTCGGCGATGCCCGCCGACGCCGGGTGCGTGCGCACGCGCTCGACGAGCGCGTTGAAGCTGCGCCGGATGCGGCGCTGGAACGTGAACGTCCACACCGGGCCGCGCTCGTGCTGCAGGATGCCCATCGCGATCTGCCAGCCGGCGCCGGGCGGCCCGATCATCAGATCGGCGGGCACGCGCACGTCCTCGAAGAACACCTCGCAGAATTCCGTCTCGCCGGTGATCTGCGTCAGCGGCCGGACGGTCACGCCGGGACTCTTCATGTCGACGAGCAGCAGGCTGATGCCCTTGTGCTTCTTCGGCTGCTCGGGCTCGGTGCGGCAGAGCAGGAAGCACCAGTCGGCGACCTCGGCATGGCTCGTCCACACCTTCTGGCCATTGACGATGAATGCGTCGCCGCGCCGTTCGCCGCGGCAGCGCAACCCGCCGAGATCGGAGCCGGCGCCGGGCTCGGAGAATCCCTGACACCACCAGTCCTCGCCGGACAATAGCCGGGTGAGGAAGCGCTCCTTCTGCGCCGGCGTGCCGTGGCGCAGCAGTGCCTGGCCGATCATGTCGACGTTCGCCGAGCCGGGCGGGTAGGGCGCGCCGGCGCGGTCGAGCTCCTCCTCGAAGAGCCAGCGTTCGATGACCGTCGCGCCGCGGCCGCCGTGCTCGCGCGGCCAGGAGATCGCGATCCAGCCGCCGTCGTAGAGCATGCGCTGCCAGCGCCGCGCGATGTCGCGCCACAGCGGGTCGTCGGCGCGCGTCCAGCAGTGCTCGCGCCGCCACTCCGGCGGCACGGTCGCGGCAAGCCACGCCCGCGCCTCGGCGGCGAACGCGAGCTCGGCCTCGGAGAATGCGAAATCCATGACGTGCGGGCTTAGCAAACAGGCGTTTGGACGCGCCAGCCGCCGGGAGGAAGGCAAGGGAAGTCGAAGGCGCCACAGAGGCAGGGAGGACACGAAGTCGAATCGATCCCGTCTCCCGCATGAATGAACCAGCAACTCGGTGTCCTCTCTCTGCTCGGTGGCCGAATTGGCTTGATCTGACAGAAACAGATCAACGCAGAGACGCGAAGGCACAGAGCGACGCCGAGAAACCCGGGTTGGATGGTGCTTGCGCAACCTCCTCAACGTGGGTCTCCGCTGGTGCCATCCGCACGCAGTCTCTCCTTCGGGGCTCGGCGTCTCCGCGTCTCCGCGTTGAAGAATCGAGGTCAGCTGTGTCGCCGCTTGCCTCAGATGCGCCGCGGCGCCATGGTCCGCGCCATGCGTGCCCTGCTGCTGGCTGTGATGCTGATGTGTGGATTGTTCGCCTCGACCGCCGCGGCGCAGGAGGACGGCGTGCCGTGTGGCACCGGCGCGGCCGAGCTCGGCGACCGGCGGGCACTGGCCGCGGTGGCCGCGACGATCGACGCGGAGTGTCCATGTCCCGAGACGCCGCAGCGTCGCAGCCGCATCGCCCATGCGCGTTGCGGGCGTGCGGCGATCGCCACGGCGGTCGACGCGGGCACGCTGCGCCGCGAGTGCGTCCGGCCGGCGCGTCGCGCGCTGCGCCAGTCGACCTGCGGCACGAACCGCGTCACCTGCGCACGGGTGCAGGACGGCGCGCCGGCGTCGTGTCGGCTGGCCGCGCCGCGCGGCCGGCATGCGTGCGGGGTGCGCGACGGCGAGCAGGCGTGCGCCGCCGAGACCGCGTGCGAGGCGGTCGTCGACTGGACGGCCGGCACGTGCTTCGACCCGCGCCAGCGCGGCCCGTTCAACGTCGGGGCGCGGATCGTGCGCCTGGTGAAGGATTCGGTGTCATCGCCGGGCACCGAGCGCGTGCTCGAGACCGTCGTCTGGTATCCGACGAGTCCGGAGGCGGCGCCGGTCGACCCGCGCTACGCCGCGGTGCTCGACGCGCCGCTCGAGGCGAGCGCCGGACCGTACCCGCTGCTGCTGTTCTCGCACGGGTCGTGCGGCTATCCGGCGCAGTCGCTGTTCCTGACGCCGCTCGTTGCCTCGTACGGCTACGTCGTGGCGGCGCCGCCACACCCCGGCAACACGGTCTTCGAGTTTCCCGCCTGCGGCACGCCGCCGGCGCTTGCAACGTCGTTCTTCGAACGCCCGGACGACATGCTGTTCGTCCTCGAGGCGCTGCTCGCCGCCGCGACCGATCCCGGATCGCCGTTTGCCGGCGCGATCGACGCCGAGCGTCTCGGCATGGCCGGCCACTCGTTCGGCGGGCTGACCACGTATCTGACCGTCGAGCGCGACGACCGCTTCCGCGTCGCGCTGCCGCTCGCCGCCGCGGTCCCGGGGACGCCGGCGTTGACGATTCCGTCGCTGACGATGCTCGGCGAGGTCGATTCGGTGGTCGACAACGCGCGCATCCGCAGCGCGTATGCCGCCGCGGCCGCGCCGAAGCTGCTGGTCGGCATCGAGGACGCCGGACACTACGCGTTCTCCGACCTGTGCTTCCCGAGCCCCGACTGCATGCCGCCGGTGACGCTCGAGCAGGCGGAGGCACACGCGCTCGTCGTCCGCTGGGTGCTGCCGTTCCTCGAGCACTACCTCGCCGGTCGCGAGGCGATGGGCGCCTTCTTCGACACGCCGCTGCCCGGCACGACGGTGGAGGCGGAGCTCGACTGACGCCGGCTCACGCGG
>CBFGUK010000080.1:0-19083 GCA_965651925.1 uncultured bacterium
TCGGCGTGCACGAGCAGGATGCGGCGCACCTCGTCGATGGTGTCGGCGTTCGCCTGCGTCGAGTGCGACGAGGGGCGGATGATGCGCTCGGACTCGACGCCGTCGATGTGGGCGCTCGCATAGGCGACGACGCCGTCGCCGGCCTCGTCGAGCGGCCCGTCGTCGTCGACCGGGATGATCGAGTGTGCGGCGACGCCGGGCGCCAGCGGGATGCCCGACAGCGTCTCGATGAACTCGTTGCCGGGCGACATGTTGTCGATGCTGGTCGGGAAGTACTCGAGCGAGGTGAGGCGCTTGGCCGGATCGCGCACCGCGACGAGATCGGCGCCGAGGCGCGTCAGGTCGCCGGGCAGGCGGATGAAGCGCGCCGCGAGCCGGCGCACGATCGACGGCCCGGCGAGATAGCTGCCGCGATGCGGCGTGGCGATGAACACGACGCGCGTGACGAACGGCAGCGGCTCGACGAACAGCGCCTCCTCGACCAGCGCGCGCGAGTCGTTCGACAGCCGGACCGGGTCGAACGGCATCGTGCTCATCTGATCCCAGAGGCGCGTCCCCGAGTCGATCACCGTCATCTTCGTCAGCAGACCGCCCTGGCTGTGGCCGACGACCACCATCTGCCGCAGGCAGGCGTCGTGGCCACCGGGATCGAAGCGCGCCACCGCGCGGCGCAGCGCGCGGCGCAGCAGCATCGCCGAGTACGCGATCGGATTGCCGCTGTCGTAGCGGAAGAACCAGAACTGGTAGCGCTCGCGCACGCGGCGGTCGTTCTCGAGATCGTTGACCATGTCGGCCCAGCGGCCCGGGCTCGAGTTCGTCCCGTGCACGAACACCACCGGCACGCGATCGGGCCGATACGGCTCGCGGGCGGTGAGCTTCGCCGGCGCGCGCGTACCGATCGCGTCGCCGAGAAAGCTCGCCAGCTCCTGGCGCCAGAAGGCGCTCTCGGCGAGCGTCGTCGCCACCGTGCCGGTGCGGTCGACCTCGAGCGGCAGCGTCTGCGCGCCGATCTCGATCTCGTCGCGGTCGAGCGCCGTGTAGAGGTCGAGCTGCCCCGTCAGGGCCTCGCTCACCACCTGCCGCCGCGGATCGGCGAGGCGCAGCACGAGCGTCGCCGGCACGCGCACGCGTTCCTCGACGAAGTCGTCCGCCGCGCCGCCACCCGCCGACTCGGTGCGCGCCGCGACCGGCACGCCGATGCCGGGCTGGCGGTAGCGGTTGCGCAGGCCCCGCACCTCGTACTGGGCGACCGGCACGAAGTCGGCGAGCACGCGCCCGCTCCACTGCAGCTGCGCGGCGTCGAAGGCGATCGCCAGCGTGCCCCAGGGAAGCGGATACGTGCCGGGCTGCAGGACGAGCGTGCGTCGCGCGCCGGAGGCGAACGCCTCGGTCAGGCCGCCCGCATACAGGTCGCACGCCCAGCGGTAGCGCCGGTCGATCGCCTGCGGGCGCTCGGCGGGATCCGCCGGAAAGAGAAAGGCATAGGCGTAGACCGCCGCGGCGAGCGCGTCGGCGCGCGACCCCGATGCGGTGGCGTACTGGTACGAGAGCTCGGCGAGCGCGAACAGCTCGTCGCTGCCGCCGCGGCCGTCGACGACCACCTGCCGCAGGCGGGCCAGCGCGGCCGCCGGATCGTCGTCGTGCAGGTCGGCGAGATTGTAGCGGCGCAGCATGATCTGCGTCGCGTCGCTCGGCTCGTCGGCGACGAGCGCCGTGCGCGTCAGCTGCCGGTGCTCCTCGCGCGGCGGGATGCGCGTGACGCCCACCGGGGCGCTGCAGGCGGCCAGCAGCGCCAGGCCGGCCAGCAGCCCCGCGAGTCCGCTCGCACGCGCCGCCTGCATCGAGCGCCGCTTACCCGAGACGATGCCGGCCGTCGAGGGCGACGGAGTTGCCGCGAATTGCGGATTGACGGATTGCGCGGACAGCGGCCCGCCGCAAGAAGCGCCATCCGACGATCCGCATCCGCGGGCACCTCGCCGTTCAGATGCGCATGCGGCGCCAGGCGCCGCTGGCGAAGCGCCAGTGCAGCGCGACGCCGAGCACGAGCACGTAGGCGACGCCGCCGAGCCAGGCGCCGGTGAGGCCCCCGTCGAGGGCGTACCCGCCGACCCACGCCGCGGGCAGGAAGAACAGCCAGGCGAGCAGGGTCTGCGTGACGAACGGCCAGCGGGTATCGCCGGCGCCGCGCAGCGCGCCGCCGTTGAGCACGCCGAGCGCGTCGCCGACCTGGAACAGCGCGCCGGCGACGAGCAGGCTGGCACCGATGCGCAGCACCTCGGGATCGCTGACGAACAGGCGCAGGCAGAGCTCGGGCGCGACGAGATACGGCACGGCGGCGGCCATCGACAGCCCGAGGCCGACCTGCAGCGCGCTCGCGCGGCTGCGCTCGGCGGCGGCGAGGTCGCCGGACCCGACGTAGCGGCCGACGAGCGTCGCGACCGCCATCTGCACGCCGACGACCTGCATGAACGAGAGATACATCAGGCTGATCAGCGCCTGACTCGCCGCCATCTCCGCGGCACCCATGCGGGCGACGAGCGTGGTGAAGGCGGCGAACGCCAGCATGTCGAGCACCCACTGCCCGCCGATCGGCGCGCTGGTGCGCAGGAAGCGCGCGACCGCCGGGCCGTCCGGCCGCACCGCCGCAGTGCCGTACGCGCGCCGCAGCGCCGCGCGACGGAAGACGACGAGCAGCCAGACGGCATTGATCCACTCCGCCACCGCGGTCGCGATTCCGGCGCCGTAGACGCCCCACGCCGGCAGGCCGAGGTTGCCGAAGATCAGACCGTAGTTGAGCACCAGGTTGACGGCGTTGGCGGTCACCATCGCGTAGAGCGGCGTCCGCGTATCGCCGATGCCGCGCAGGAACGCGGCGAGCACCATCGCGGTGGTGATGCCGGCGACGCCGAGCGCGCGCGACTGGACGTACGCGGCGGCGTTGGCGCGCAGCGCCACGTCCGGCCCGAGCTGCGCCATGATCCACGGGAACGCGAGCGCGAAGACGGTCATCGTCAGCGTCGCCGCGGGCACGACCGCGTACCAGCCCTGCCACGTCCAGCCGCCGCAGCGGCGCGCCTCGCCGCCACCGTGCGCCTGGGCAACGAACGTCTGCACACCGGTCGCCGCGCCGCTGAACGCCGACAGCGCCGTCCAGTACCAGATGCCCGCGTAGCCGACGGCACCGAGCTCGGTCGCGCCGAGGCGGCCGACCATCATCGAGTCGGCCATCATCATCACGGTCGAGGAGAGATTGGTCAGGACGACCGGGATGGCGAGCGCGGTCAGCTCGCGCACGCCGCCGGCAGTTGTAACCGCGGCACGCGGCAGGGTGGTTTCGAGGGCGGAGGACATTCGATGAGGCTCCCTTGAGCACGAGGCAGAGCGGATCGGAACCCGCCGCCTCGCGGCCTCATCGGTGAGGAGCGCTCAGCAGCGGGGCCGGCCGGCGGGCCGGCGGATACGGCGCGAGCGCTCGTTTCGCATGGGGAGGCGTGTAGCGCACGGCGTCTCGCAGACGCAACGCGCGTGTTTCGACAGCTGTCGAAGAATCCGCCGCGAAGGCGCGAAGACCGCGAAGGTCAGAGTGAGCCTCCCTCTGACCTTCGCGTCCTTCGCGCCTTCGCGGCCCGATCGTCACTCACACTGGATGACGACGTCGTCCCCGACCTGCGCGAACGGCGGCTGCAGCGGGTTCGGCCGCACGTCGCCGGGCAGCAGCAGGCCGCAGTTCTCGCACGAGACGTTCGTCCACTCCGGATCGACCATCAGCGGCGGGCGGCTCTCGAGCATCGCGTTCACCCAGTCGACGATCGTCGGCACGCCGCCGGTGGTGTCGGTGTACACCTTGTTGCTGCCCCACATCGTGTGCCGCGAGCCGGTGCCGATGTAGTAGCGGTAGTTGTCCGGCACGAGTCCGTACGTCGCCTCGACCTGGGCGCGCATCTGCGCGGTGAACGCGCAGCTGCCCTGCCACCAGAGCGCCGCGCCGACGAGATTGTTGTCGTTGAGCATCAGGTTGTAGAAGCCGGTCTGCCCACCCGAACCGCCATCGAATGCGGTCGTGTAGTGCGCCCACGTGGTGTGCGGGAAGAAGTCGGCGACCAGCTCGGTGTAGCCGACGATGCCCGCGTCGCTCTCCAGCACCTCCTGCAGGCCGGGGATGTTCTCGGGCAGGTTGGCAGCGAAGTTCCAGTTCGGGAACGAGTCGTTGAGGAAATCCTGGGTGATGACGCCGTTGCCGGCATCGGCGAGCACATGGAACTGCGACGCCGGCCAGACCTCGTGCAGCAGCGGCGCGTTGAACCAGGCGCCGTAGGCACCGGCGCTCGAGCCGGTGACGAACACCTCCTCCGGATTGACGAAGTGCTCGCGCGCCCATTTTTCCGCCACGCGCGCGTTGTGGTAGCCGCGATGCTCGATGTGCAGCGGCGTGCCGGGATTCGCGTTCGCGTAGTCCTGGGCGGCGTCGCCGAAGTGAATGTCGCAGCTGCAGTACGACACGAAGACGACGTGCCAGTCGCGGAACGGGTTCGCCGGGTTGCTGCGATCGGCGAAGCCCGACGAGGCGTTGTTCGGGTTGTCGCTGCCGTTCGGATCCACGTTGGCATCGCACACCGGGGCACCACAGGTGACCTGCTCCCAGCAGGCGCCGCCGCCCTGGTAGTACATCAGCACCTTGTTCACCGTGCCGCGGCGGACGAAGAAGTGGTACGGCGTGCTGCCGATGCAGGTCGGCGACAGGACCTTGTCGTCGTATAGGATCGATCCGGTCGGCGAGATGGTCGTGAAGCGGGTGTCGTCGACGTGCGGCGACACCGTGGTGTCGCGCACGACCCCGGCGGCGAGCGCCTCGAGCACGTCGCCGACCGGCTCGACCGCGGTGCTGTCCGTGCACTGGCGCGTGCCGACCTGCTCCCAGGCGCGCTCGAACGCCAGCGTCGCGCGCGACCGCACCGCGTTCAGCCGCGTGCCGTCGGCATCGCGCGCGAGATTGCTGATGTGCGTGCCCTCCGCCGCCAGCAGCACCTGGCACTGCTTGGCCGCGACGCGCAGCAGCGAGGCACCGCAGCGCGCGTCGCCGGGATCCTCGAGATCGAGCGGCGCGTTCACCAGCTCGACGATCTGCGCCGCCGCCGTGCCAACCGCGAGTGCGAGATCGGCGGCGCCAAGCGTCGTCTCCTCGCACTCGGCGCCGGCCTCCTCCGCACGCGCCTCGGCGCCCGTCCAGCCGCGCTCCAGGCGCGCCAGGGCGGCGGCGAGTTGCGCGTCACGGGATGCGGGATTGCCGTTGCGCTCGAACGTGCTCCAGGCGCGCAGCACGCTGCCGCAATAGCGTCCGGCATGCTTGAGCTTCGCCGCGACGCAGGCATTGGTCGGATACGAGGCTGCTGCGGCAGGTCCGCCCGTCAGCCCGATCAGCATCAGAACCGCACCCGCGATCAGGCGCGCCGCACGTTCGTTCATGAGCCCTCCCTTGGTTGATTCCTCCGTATGCCGAATTCGCGATAGACGCCAGATTTGGCGGCCCGGAATCCGCAGATGACGCAGATCGCACGGATGGGGCCCAGCGACGGACGATACCGAGCCCTTCAGGTACGGGCCTCGACGAAACCTCCGGTTACTGGTCACCGGTCACCGGTCACTGGTCACCGGTTCGTGCCTGCACGCGCTGCCGCACGGTTCCCGGCGCGCATCGGCGACACCTGCGTCATCTAGGGAGTCAGTCGAGCGCCGGGACGCGGACGAGTGTGAAGAGCGTGCGCCCGTCGCGGCGTTCCTCGCGGATCTCGGCTCCGGGGTGGCGGGCGGCCAGCGCCGGGGCGAGCGCGCGGTAGCGGCCGAGGAGGACGAACGCGGAGGGCCGGTCGCTGGCGGCGACGAGCGACGGCGTGCCGTCGTCGGCCGGCGCGGCGCCGAATTCCGGCGCGCGCTCGACCACCTCGGCGTCGGGCGCGTACCACTGGCGCGTCTCGTAGGTCGCCGGCCAGCGCTCGCTGTACCAGTAGACGATCGTCTCCGGCGGCAGGGCGGCAACCGCGCGTGCCGCGGCGTCGACCTCGACCGGGAACACGTACGCCATCTGCTCGGTCGCCTGCAGCGGGCCGAAGTACGCGTAGGCGGTGCGCGCGCCGACGAGCAGGACGAACCCGCCGAGCGCCAGCGTCGCGATGCGTGCCGGGCGTCGCCCGCGGCGCCGTGCCGCCTGCCACAGCGCGGCGAGCGGCAGCGCGGCGAGGATCGCCGCGACCGGCGCGAGCGCGAAGCTGCGCCGGTACAGTCCGTCGCCGATGGTCAGCAGCGCGCCGAACGGCAGCAGCAGCAGCGCGGCAAGGAGCACGGCATGCGCCGGCTCGCGCCAGCGGCGCAGCGCCATCACCACGCCGGCCAGCGCGGCGAGGCTGGTCGCCGGATCGAGCAGCGGGAAGCCGCGCTCGCCGAGCCCGTCGCCGTCGTCCGGCCGGCCGCCGAGGACGAGCCCCCCGCCCCACTCCGCGGCGCGCGCCGCGAGCCGGCGCGCGCGCGCCCCGGTGTCGGCGGCCTGCCAGGCGGGATCGTGCAGCAGGCCGACCTCCTCGTGATGCCAGAAGTACTCCTCGTGCGTGCGCGCGTACTCGAGCATCGGCAGGGCGACGGCGAGCGCCGCCCCCCCGGCGAGCAGCGCCGCGCGCAACGCGTCGCGCCGCGTGCGTCCCGGCGGCGGCGCGAACCAGTCGGCGAGGAACGGCACGGCGAGCACCGGCACCGTCAGCACGTAGGCGTTGTAGGTGTAGATGCCGAGCCCGACCACCGCCCCGGCACCCAGCCAGCGCGCCCAATGCGGCGCGGCGCGGGCGCGGAAGATGAGCCACAGCGCCGCCATCGCGACGCACGGCCAGGCGTTGAGCATGAACGCGGTGCGGCTCAGGTGCAGGTGCCACGGCTGCACGGCGAGGAGCGCCGCGGCGAGCAGCGCCACCGCCGGCCCGAACAGGGCGCGCGCGGCGAGCCACGTCATGCCGACGGTGGCCACGCCGACGAGCGCCATCGACAGGCGCAGCGTGAACGTGCTCTCGCCGCCGAGCGCGAAGACCGCGGCGGTGACGTAGACCGGGCCTGCCGGCTGGCCGAGCGCGCTCGGATAGAGGTACGGGCCGAGCCACCCCTCGGCGCGCGCCCGGCGGCCGTCGAGCCCGGTGACCGCCTCGTCGCCGTGCAGGCCGGCGGGGACGGTGTCGAGCGCCACGACGCGCAGCAGCGCGGCGAGCGCCAGCACCGCGAGCGGCGCGGCCCATCGCATCGCGGCGCTCACGCGGATGCCGTCGCTGCGCCGGCCTCGGCCGCCAGCACTTCCACGACCTCGACCGGGTGCTCCTTGCCGCGCAGCGGCAGGACGGCGCGGCGACCGAGCCGGACCTCCGGTCCGAGCCGCGCCGCGGTCGCGCCGGAAACGAGGATGGTCGCCCCCATCTCCTTCGTCAGGCCCTCGATGCGGCTGGCGACGTTCGGCGCGTCGCCGACGACGCTGTACTCGCTGCGCTCGTCGGGCCCCATGCGCCCGGCGACCACCTCGCCGGTGTGCACGCCGATCCCGATGCGCAGCACCGGCAGGCCCTCGGCTGCCAACTGCCGGTTGAGCTCCGGCAGGCGGGCGACCATGTCGAGCGCCGCGCGCACGGCGCGCTCGGGATCGTCGGCATGCTGCACCGGCGCGCCGAACAGCGCCATCACGCCATCGCCGGTGAACTGGCGGATGACGCCGCCCTGCGCCTCGACCGCGGCGACCATGGCGGTGAACAGGCGGTTGACCACCTGCACCAGCACGGTCGGATCGGTGCGCTCGGCGATGCTGGTGAAGCCGCGCACGTCCTGGAACAGGATCGTCACCTCACGCCGCTCACCGGCGAGCGGCACCTGCCCGTCGAGCACCGCGGCGGCGACGTCGCGCGACACGAAGCGACCGAACGTCTCCTTGATGCGCTCGCGTTCGGCGAGGCCGACGACCATCTCGTTGAACGCCCCGGCGAGAAAGCCGATCTCGTCGCTGCGCCGCAGCGTCACCTGATGGCCGAAGTCGCCGGCGAGGACGCGCCGCATCGCGCTGACCAGCGTCTGCAGCGGCGCGGCGATGCCGGCAGCGATCGCCGCGCCGACCAGCAATCCGGCGGCGAGGCTGATGCCGCCGATCAGCACGACGCGCTCGGGCAGGCGGCGCAGCGGTCCCAGCGCGCGATCGTACGAATCCTGGAGGACGGCGAACAGCGGCGGCTCGAGCGGCGTGAGGATCGGCACGATGCCGGTCAGGAAGCGCTCGCCGTCGATGGTCACCAGCGCCGTCGCCGCCCCCGTGCCGCGCAGCGGCGCGGCGAGCGGCCCGTCGCCGGGCGCCGCGGGGAACATCGCGCGCCGCCGCGCCGGCGGCAGCGAGGAGGCGTAGAGCTGCGTGGCGCTGGCGAACGAGACCGCCGGGCCGGTGTCGCGTTCGAGTGCGCGCGCGGTGTCGTCGTCGATCGCCTCGCCGGCGAGCAGGTAGCCGATCGGCACCTGCCCGGGGCCGAGCACCGGCGCGGCGACGAGCTGCAGCAGCCGGCCGTCGAGCGCGCCGATCGCCGCGCCGGCGCCGCTGCCGGCGGCGGCGAGCGCCGCTGCGAGCGGCGGCAGCGCGCCGACCGGCTCCCCGGGCGCGACCTTGCCGGCGAAGTCGGCGAGCAGCCGGCCGTCGGGATCGGTGATCCACAGCAGGTCGACGTCGCGGTACTGCGCGTTGTCGGCCATCGAGCGCAGCGTGTCGGCATCGTAGGTCGCCACGGCGCGCTTGAACGCGAAGTCGCGCGCCAGCAGCCCGGTGATGCCCGACAGCCGCGCGGCGCGCTCGGCGAGGAGCGCGCCGAAGACGCGCCCGGTGACCGCGAACTGTGCCGACAGGCTGCGCTCCACCCAGCCGCCGACGGCGGCGTTGATCAGCCACAGCGTGGCGAGCAGCAGGCCGACGATGAGCAGCGCGAACGGCAGGAAGATGCGCGCCCGCAGCCGCCGGCGCGTCCACCACGCCGTCACTCGTAGCTCCGCAGGCCGCCGGTGCCGGCGCGACCGCGGCGGGCGCTGGTCTCGAGCCGGAACGTCAGCGGCGCGCTGGCAGGACCGACCTCGACGCGCTGCGCGATCGCGTCGGCATCGGAGCGGCCGCTCTCGTGCCAGGCGGTGATCGTCGTCGGCCCGGGCGGCAGGTCGCGCAGCGTGAACGTCCCGTCCGCGTCGGTCATCGCGAAGTACGGCGTCGGCACGACGAGAATCACGCCCGCCATCCAGTCGTGGATGTTGCAGCCGACCAGCACCGCCCCGGGCCGGTCGAAACGCACCGGCGGCGCCGCCTCGCCCTTGTACAGCGGGATCTCGAACGTGCGCGCCGGCGAGAACGAATAGACGTGGTGGTGGATCTGGTCGCGGTTGGGGAACGAGACCACGGTGCCGACCGGCACCGCGAGCACGTGCGGCACGAACTGCTTGTCGATCTGGTCCATCACCGCCGGCGCGGGCGTCGGCGGGGCCGGCGCATCCGGCGGCGCCGCCTGCACGAACACCACCGCATCGGCGAGCGGTGCCCCGGCGGCATCGAGCACGCGCCCGTGCACCTCGGCGGCCGCGGCGGCGCCGGCGGCGAGGACGGCGCAGGCGACGAGAGACGCGGCGCACGGGACGCGGCAGCGGGCGGTCACGCGCGCTCAATACCGAAAGCGGTAGCTCACTTGCCACCCGTCGTCGGACGGATCGGGCGCCGATCGGTCGGGCCGGTAGGAATCGACGATCAGGTATTCGAAACCGACGCGATGGCGGAGCCGGAACTCGAACAGCCAGGCCACGGTCACCGCCCAGCCGCGCTCGCGATGGAACGGTGCGCCCGTGGCGTCGTCCTGGACGCGAAAGTTGTCGTAGCGGACACTCAGGCGATGCCCGCGCCAGCGGTAGCTGGCGAGCGGATAGAAGGCCTGCACCGTGTTGTTGAACCCGCTGGTGCGGCTTGCGGTGGTGCCGATCAGATACTGGACGAGCAGGTCGAGCCCGGGCAGCGGCGCGAGCGCCGCGCCGACGGTCGCAAAGCGCGTCTCCCACACGCCTTCGACGGCGAGATCGCCGAGGTTGTCGAAGTAGCCGGCGCGCAGCTCGCCGAGCTGCCACGGATCGCGCACGCTGCCGCCGACGTAGAGTGCCGGCCGGCCGTCGCGCTCGTCGAACTCGTGCGTCGCCCCACCGCCCGGGAGCGGCAGGCGGCTGTTGATGCCCGCCAGCCAGTCGCTCAGCACCCAGCCGCGGCGCGCCAGCAGGATGCCCTGCTGATCGGGCCCCCAGCCGGCACCGGCGTAGGCGCTGAGCGCGGTGCCGTTCGCCGTCGCCGTCCACCCGTCCACCTCGACGCCGAGGACGCGCCCCTCCTCCCACAGCCAGGTGTCGAGCGCCGAGGGCGTCAGCGTGTAGCGCGGCGTCCACGCCGGGCCGATGTGCTCGAGCGAGCTCGGCGGGTTCGAGACGCCGACCAGCACGGACCAGCCGTCGCGCGTGTCGCCGAACGCGCGCCGCGCCCAGCCCTCGACGAGCCGCGGCAGGTCGTGATCGGGCGAGGTGTCGCCGCGATCGTCGACGTCGCCGTCCCAGTTCACCTGCGCGTGCAGCTCGACGTCGCCGGGCAGCAGGCCACCGGTCTCGATGGCGAGCTGCGAGATCGCAAAGCGCGTCACGCGCGCGAAGCGGCCGTCGTCATCGACGCCGCCGTAGCGCGTCTTCCCCGGCCCGCCCTCCAGCCAGCTCGGCGCGCGCCCGCCGCGGGCGATGCGCAGGTCGACCAGCGCGCGCAGCCACACCCCGGGCTCGTCGGCGAGGGTGTACTCGTCCGCGCGCCCCGGCACGGCAATGAGCAGGACGCCCAGCAGCACCAGCCCTCGTCCCCGCACAGGGCGCGTCTAGCACTGCCGGATTTCAACGCGAAGGCGCGAAGACGCGGCGCACCGCGTCAGGGTCGCGACACCAGTTCCGTCACGGTGCCGGTGCGAGGCACTGCGGGTCGTCGTGGTCGGGCGAGTTGACCCAGGTGGAAACGGCGCGCGCCGTCAGGGCCGCGTCGGCGGCGGGCGCGAGCAGCGCCGTCAGGGCGGCGGGATCAGCGAACGCCGGATCGAGCCAGCGCTCGAGCGCCGCGTCGTCGAGCACCGCCGGCATGCGGTCGTGGATCGGGGCGACGATCCCGTTCGCCGGCGTGGTGATGATCGTGAACGAGGCGATGCGCGCGCCGTCGGGCGGCTGCCAGAGATCCCAGAGGCCGGCGAGCGCCAGCGGTGTCCCGTCCGGCGCGGCGACGAGGAACGGCTGGCGCGTGCGGCCGCTGCGCCGCCATTCGTAGAAGCCGTCGGCCGGAATCACGCAGCGGCGCCGGGCGAGCGCGTCGCGGAAGGCGTTGCGTGTCGTCAGGGTCTCGGCGCGCGCGTTGATCATCCGGTGGCCGATCGACGGATCCGCGGCCCAGTACGGGATCAGGCCCCAGCGCGCCGGGCGCAGCAGCCGCCGGCTGCGGTTCGGGATGACCAGCACCTCCTGCGACGGCGCGATGTTGTAGCGCGGCGGCAGCTCCTCGGGCGCGGCGGCGAGCCGGAAGCGATCGCGCAGCCGCTGCGGCGAGCTGGTGAGCGTGAAACGCCCGCACATGCGATCGACTCTATCCGCCGATTCCATTCCAGAACAGCCATCCGCAGATGACACAGATGACGCAGATGTGGATTGGGCTCTGCGTCATCTGCGGAACCGCGGATGGCTCGGCCTTGCTTTCCGCAGCGCGAGCCTCTCTTGTCGCACGATGAACCGCTGCGGGATCGTGCTGGTGGCACTGCTCGCGGGCTGCGCGAGCGTGCGCGAGACGGCCGATCAGCACGGCTTCGGGTGGAAGGCACCGCCGGCCGGTGCGCCCGGCGACCACACGCGCTTCGGCGACCAGTCCGATCCGCGGCTCGAGCGGCTCGATGTGCAGTCCGGTGTCGCCGCCGACCCGTTGAGCGAGGCGGCGGTGTTGAGCCGGCACGCCGCAGCGCAGCGTGCCGAGGGCGACGTGCCGGAGGCGCTGGCGTCGTATCGGCGCGCGCTGCAGCTGCGCGAGCGCGCCGCCGAACAGGATGCGTCGCCCGCCACACAGGGCGCGATCGCCGCCACGCTGACCAGCATCGCGGCGCTCGAGGTACAGCTCGGCGCCAGCGCCGCCGCGGAGGCGGCGCTGCGCCGCGCGCTGGCGATCCGCACGGCGGCGTTCGGCGACGGCGACGTGCGCACCGGACAGAGCGCCAGCAATCTCGCGCTGCTGCTCGCCGCCGAAGGCCGCTACGACGAGGCCGAGCCGCTCTATCAGCAGGCGATCCGCGCGCTCGAGCAGCCGCCCGGCGCGCACGATGGCGACCTGGCGACGGTGCTCGACAACTACGCCGCGCTGCTCGCCGATGCCGGACGGGCCGATGACGCCGCGGCGACGAGCGCCCGCGCCGCCGTGCTGCGCGCCACCGGCGCGGGTCCGGACGCCGCCGCCGCGGCGCCCTGACCCGCCGGTCGCGGGCCTACTTCCCCTTCCACTCCGGCTTGCGCTTCTGCGCGAAGGCCATGACGCCTTCCATCATGTCCTCCGAGCCGAACAGCGCGCCGACCAGCGGGTAGGACTTCGACATCGCCTCCTCGAGCGGCAGCCCCTGGCTCTGCAGCGCGACCTGCTTCGTCGCCCGCACCGAGCTCGGCGAGCACTCGAGGATCTCCCCCGCCCAGCGCCGCGCCGCGGTCATCAGCTCGGCGGCCGGCACGACCTCGTTGACGAGGCCGAGCTCGAGCGCGCGCTGCGCGGTGACCGGCTTGCCGGTGAGCATCATGCCCATCGCCAGCTTCGGCGGAATCATCGCCGGCAGGCGCTGCATGCCGCCGGCGAGCGCCGCGAGGCCGACGCGCGGCTCGGGCAGGCCGAACGTCGCCGAATCGGCGGCGATGATCAGGTCGCAGGCGAGCGCGATCTCGAAGCCGCCGCCGAGCGCCAGGCCGTTCACCGCCGCGATCACCGGCTTGAACAGGTCGAAGCGCGCGGTGAGGCCGCCGAAGCCGCCGCTGCCCATGTCCATGTCGCCCATGCCGTGCTGGGCGGAATACTTGAGGTCATTGCCGGCCGAGAACGCCTTCTCGCCGGCGCCGGTGATGATCGCCACCCAGGCGTCGGGATCGGCGGCATAGGCATCGAACGCCGCCGACAGCTCGCGGTTCGCGGGCGGGTGCAGCGCGTTGCGCACCTCGGGGCGGTTGATGGTGATCACGACCAGCCGGTCGGTCTTCTCGTAGGTGATGAACTCGTAGGCCATGGAATCCTCGCAGTGCGTGACCGGTGACCAGTGACCGGTGACCGGTGCCGGGTGGATGTGATGGCTCGCTGGTTAGGAGAAGCGCGCGCGGCTGTCCAGCCGTGCCGTACGAGTGCCCGCCGCGGCAGCCGGCGTAGTCATCGGCGGCACCACGCGCTATGGCGACGCGATGCAGGCCACCGACAGCGGCTCCCGCGGGCGCGACTATCCGGCGCTCGATCCCGTCGCCCGCCAGGCGATCTTCGAGGCGTTCAACGTCGACAACGCGTTCTTCCCCGGCCACTGCGGCTTCCGCGTCACCGACCTCCGCCAGGGCTACGCGCGCCTCGAGGTCGAGAACCGCCAGGCGCTGAGCAATCCGGCGGGCATCATGCACGGCGGCGCGAGCTTCGGGCTCGCCGACACCGCCGTCGCCGCGGCGCTGATCACGCTCTACGGCCCGGGCAACGCGCTGCTGACGATCGAGATGAAGATCAACTATCTCGAGCCGATCTTCCCCGGCCTGGTGACCGCCGAGGCCTACGTCCTGCGCCACAGCCGCCGCAGCGCCTATGCCGAGGTCGACATCTGGTCCGCCGGCAAGCTCGCCGCACGCGCCAACACGACGTACATGATCAAGGCGCTGAGCGAGATGGGGAAAACATGAATCAGTTGTCAGGTCGTTGGATCCTCGGCTTCAACCGACCCCTGGAGGGCGCCGGTCCCTCGGCGCCTGTTGGATCGAGCGACGTCCGCCTTTTCAACAGGCGCCGAGGGACCGGCGCCCTCCACGTGGTTGAGCGCGACCAGCCTTCCGTAACAGCCTGACCGCGTCACAGCCTTCCGTTCACGCGGCCGACACGCTCGCGGCACGGCGCTGCTTGCCGGCTTCGACTTCGCGCAGGAACTCCTCGGCTTCCAGGACTTCGCGTTCGAGCAGCAGGTTCGCGAGGCGCTCGAGCAGGGCGCGGTGTTCACGCAGCAGCGCCTCGACGCGCTGCATGCGGCTGGCCATGAGCTCGCGCATCTCGCGATCGAGCGCCTCGGCGGTCGCCTCGCTGTACTCGCGGCCCTCGGGCAGGAGCGGCTCGCCGCCGAGGAAGGCCGGCCGCCGCCGCGCGTAGGTCAGCGGGCCGAGCGTCGTGCCCATGCCGTACTCGACGACGATCGAGCGGACGATGTCGGTGGCGCGCTGCAGGTCGTTGTGCGCGCCGGTGGAGATCTCGCCGAACACCACCTGCTCGGCGGCGCGCCCGCCGAGCAGCACGTCGACCTTGGCGAGCAGCTCCTCCTTGGTCATGAGATAGCGGTCGTCGGTCGGCAGCTGCTGCGTGTAGCCGAGCGCCGCGATGCCGCGCGGGATGATCGAGATCTTGTGCACCGGATCCGCCCCCGGCGTCAGCGACGCGACGAGCGCGTGCCCGGTCTCGTGCGTGGCGACGATGCGCTTCTCCTTCGGATTGATCAGCCGGTTCTTCTTCTCGAGGCCGGCGACGACGCGGTCGATCGCCTCCTCGAAGTCCGCCATCTCGACCTGGCTCTTGCCCTTGCGCGCGGCGAGCAGCGCCGCCTCGTTGACCGCGTTGGCGAGGTCGGCGCCGACGAACCCCGGCGTGCGCTGCGCGATGAGCGCGAGGTCGACGTCGGGCGCGAGCAGGACGCCCTTCGCATGCACGCGCAGGATCGCCTCGCGGCCCTGCCGGTCGGGCCGGTCGACGAGCACCTGGCGGTCGAAGCGGCCGGCGCGCAGCAGCGCCGGATCGAGCACCTCGGGGCGGTTCGTCGCCGCGAGGATGACGACGCCCTTGCCGGTGTCGAACCCGTCCATCTCGACGAGCAGCTGATTGAGCGTGCTCTCGCGCTCGTCGTGGCCGCCGCTGATGCCGCCGACGCCGCGCGCCTTGCCGAGCGCGTCGAGCTCGTCGATGAACACGATGCACGGCGCCTTCGCCTGCGCCTGCGCGAAGAGATCGCGGACGCGCGCCGCGCCCATGCCGACGAACAGCTCGACGAATTCCGAGCCGCTGATCGAGAAGAACGGCACCTTCGCCTCGCCGGCGACCGCCTTGGCGAGCAGCGTCTTGCCGGTGCCCGGCGGTCCGACGAGCAGCACGCCGCGCGGCAGCTTGCCGCCGAGGCGGCGGAAGCGCTCCGGCTCGCGGAGGAAGTGGATGATCTCGCGCAGCTCCTCCTTCGCCTCGTCCTGGCCGGCGACGGTATCGAACGTCACGCCGGTCTCGGTCTCGGCAAAAATCTTCGCGCGGCTCTTGCCGAGCTGCATGACGCCCGACTGCGGCCCGAAGCGGCGCATCACCAGCAGCCAGATGCCGACGAACACCATCGCCGGCAGCACCCAGGCGACGATCGCGTTCACGAACGCGCTCTCGTACTGGCCGCGGAACTTGACGCCGTGGCGCTCGAGCTCGGCGACGAGCTGGTCGTCGGCGACCGGCACGGTGATGAACGACTCCGGCTTCTCTCCCTCCGCCGCGGGCGCCAGGGTGCCGCGGATCAGGCTGTCGGAGATCAGGACGTCCTGCACGCGCCCTGCGGCGAGCTGCTGCTTGAATTCCGAGTAGCTGAGCTCGCGCGCCCGCGGGCTGAACAGCGACTGGACCAGCAGCAGGACCGCCAGCGCAACGAGAAAGTAGCCGATCGAGAACGTCTGTCGCTTCATCGACCCTCCGCGGACGCCGATTGGCGTCCCCGGCAGTCTAACGTCTCGGGCGCGGTTCGAGAACCCTGCACCGGTCCCGCGTCGCACCGGCGCTCGATGCCGCGCCCGCATCACGGGACGCAGCAGTCACGCCCTGGGACAGGGGCGCCCTGCCCTTTGCCCTCTGCCCTGCTCTCGATGCGCCGCGCCGCGGCGCGCGCGCTCAGCCGGCGAGCAGCGTGCGGCCGATGACCTTCAGCTCGAGGATCGGCTTCACGCCCTCGAAGATCGGCAGCACGGTGGCGTCGACGACGTAGCGCGAGATCGGGAACTCCTCGGCGTAGCCCCAGCCGCCGTGCAGCAGCTGGCCTTCCTGCGTCACCCAGACGGCGACGTCGGAGGCGAACAGCTTCGCCATCGAACCCTCGAGCGACACCGACTCGTCCTTGTCCATCGCCAGCGCCGCGGCGTACGTCAGCTGCCGGCCGGCCATGGTGTAGGTCGCCATGCGGCCGAGCTTGTACTGCGTCAGCTGGTAGGTGCCGATCGGCTGGCCGAACTGCCGGCGGTCGGCGGCGTACTCGGCGGTGCGCTCGAGCGCCGCCTGCGAGAGGCCGGTGGCGCGGCCGCCGGTCTGCAGGCGGCCGGCGGCAAAGCCGTTCATCTGCAGGTAGAAGCCCTTGTTGAGGCCGCCCTGCTCGCCGACCAGGTTCGCCGCCGGCACGAAGTAGTTGTCGAACGCGAGCGTGAACGAGTGCATGCCGCGGTAGCCGGGGGTGCGATCGGCCTTGCCGTGCAGCGTGCCGCCGGTCGGCTGGCGCATCTCGAACTCGTGGCCGGAAAAGGTGTCCTTCGGCACGATGAACAGCGAGAGGCCGCGCGCGCCGGACTTCGGGTCGGGATCGGTGCGCGCCAGCAGCGCGAGCACGTTGGCGCGCCCGGCGAACGTGCACCACGCCTTGGCGCCGTTGATGACGTAGCCCGGCACGCCGCCGACCTCGGCGGCCTCGGCGCGGCACTTCACCGCGGCGACGTCGGAGCCGGTGTCGGGCTCGGTGACCGACACCGCGGTCATGATCTCGCCGCTGGCGATCTTCGGCAGCCACTCGCGCTTCTGCGCCTCGGTGCCGCCCTTGAGCAGCGCCTTGGTGAGGATCTCGGGTCGCGTGATCAGGCTGCCGGCGGCGGCGAGCGAGCAGCGCGACAGCTCCTCGGTGGTGATGATCATGCCGAGGTTGCCCATGCCGCCGCCGCCGTACTCCTCGGGCACCGCCATGCCGAAGAAGCCGAGCTCGCCCATCTTGGCGATCAGCTCGTCGGGAACGAGGTCGTCGTGGCGATGGATGTGCTCGGCGATCGGCAGCACCTCGGCCTCGGCGAACTGGCGCACCGAGTCGCGCGTCATCACCGCCATCTCGTCGGCGAGCCAGCTGTGATTCGCGCCGCGCTGCTCGATGACGTGCCGGCCGATCGCCGCGACGGTCGCGTCCGCGGTCGCGGCGCGCACGAGGCGGCGGATCTCGGCGCTGCCGAGCGTCGCGTGCAGGCGCTCGTCGCCGATGCCGAACGCGTCGGGATGCGCCTCGATCTGCGCGCGCAGCTTCGTCGCCACCTCGCCGGTGAAGACGCCGGCCATCGCCGTGATCGTCGGATCGGGCTGACTGGCGGCGACGGCGTTCGCGTAGGTCAGCAGGTCGCGCGCCGCGCGCACCTCGGTCGCCGCGTAGGCGAGCCGTTCGACGTGTACCTGCTCGGCATCGATGCCCTTGCCGCCGTCGGTGCGCTTCGCCGCCACCGCGAGCGCCTCGCGCACGACCTCATCCATCGTCGCGATCACCCGCTCCACGCCGGCCAGATCGATCCCGCCCATCGTCGTCTCCGCCATGTTCCGTTCTCTCCATCGTGGCCGCGGCGCGGCCGGGAAATGAACGGTCCGTCTACCACCGGTCGTCCGGTCAGACCAGTCATGCGCCCGATTGGTGCGCGCAGAACCGGGCCGCGAAGGCGCGGAGGGCGCGAAGTCCGGAAGGGAGTTTGATCGAAGGCAGACTCCTGACTTCGCGTCCTCCGCGTCTTCGCGGCCGGCCCGGCGCGGGGGTTGGTTTGACCTGTCGGGACGGAGGTAGTAGCCGCTCCGGGTTGCCGTCTGCCGGCAACCGTCCCCTTTCAACCCACAGGTGTCCCGATGCGCTTCTACGAATTCGAATCGAAGCAGTTGTTCGGCCGCTACGGCGTGCCGCTGCCGACCGGCTCCAAAGTCGCGCACACGCCCGCCGAGGCGGAGGCGATCGCCAAGGAGATCGACGGCCCGACGGTGCTGAAGTCGCAGGTGCTGACCGGCGGCCGCATGAAGGCGGGCGGCGTGCTCTTCGCCGACTCGCCGGCCGAGGCCGCACAGGCGGCGGAGAAGATCCTCGCGCTGACGATCAACGGCCACACGCCGCGCGGCGTGCTCGTCGAGCAGCGCGCGCCGGTCGCGCAGGAGTACTACCTCGGCGTCACGTGGGACGGCTTCGCGCGCAAGCCGGTGATGATCTGCAGCGACATGGGCGGCATCGACATCGAGGAAGTCGCCGAGACGCATCCCGAGCACATCGCCAAGCGGCACATCTCGACGCTGCTGCCGTTCTCCGACTACATGGCGAAGGAGCTGATCGCGCAGCTGAAGATCAGCGGCAGCGAGCTGAACCAGCTGAGCCGCATCGCCGCCAGCCTGGCGCGCATCTTCATCACGCACGGGCTGACGCTGGCCGAGATCAATCCCCTCGCGCGCCTCGCGGACGGCCGCTTCGTCTGCCTCGACGGGCACGTCGACATGGAAGACGACGCGCGCGACTCGCAGAAGGCGATTCTCCAGGCGCTCGGCATCCCGCCCGACGAGAAGCGCCAGGCGCGCCCGCCGACGCAGTTCGAGATCGACGGCGCCGCGGTCGACGCCGCCGACCATCGCGGCGTCGCCGGCAACGTCGTCGAGTTCGACGGCGACCTCGGCCTGGTCATCGGCGCCGGCGGCGGCTCGCTGACGCTGTTCGACGCGATCCGCAAGCACGGCGGCCGGCCGGCGAACTACTGCGAGATCGGCGGCAACCCGAGCGTGACGAAGGC
>CBFGUK010000081.1:0-19011 GCA_965651925.1 uncultured bacterium
GAGGATCTGCTGCGCGCGCCCGACGCCCCGAACGGCACCAGCGAGCTGCTCATCGACACCGCCATGCGCGCCGCCGCCGCGGCCGGGGCGGAGCTGGTGACGCTCGGCATGGCGCCGCTCGCCGGGCCGGTGCCGCGGCCGCTGCGCGTCGCGCGCCGCCTCAGCCGCCCGCTGTACGACTTCGGCGGCGTGCGCCGCTTCAAGGCGAAGTTGCGGCCGCACGCGTGGGAGGCCGTCTACGTCGCGGTGCCGCCCGCGACGTCACCGTGGCCGCCGCTGGTCGACGGTCTGCGCGCCTTCGCGCGCGGCAGCTTCGTGCGCTTCGGCGTGCACACCGTCCGCCACCGCGTGCGGCGGCGCGTACCGCGCGGCACCGCGCCCGGCGAGTCGGCGCGCCGCTGACTGCGCCCCTCGCTCAGCCGGGCGTCACACACGTGCCGCGGTGGCGGCGGTAGAGGTCGTCGCGCCAGTGGCGCAGCGGCGCAACGGCGGGATCGTCACCGAGCGGCAGGCCGAACATCCGCCGCATGGTGCCGTCGAGGACGAAGCGGTCGTCCGGGCGGATGGCCGAACACGGTCGCGAGCATGGTCGCCAGGGTGATGTCGGCGCGCGTCAGCGGCGGCGAACGTCCGCAGACGACGCAGATGACGCAGATGGGTGTCCTCCGCCATCTGCGCCATCTGCGTCATCTGCGGATGCCCTAGTCGCGGCGGCTGCGGCGCCAGCGCAGGCCGGCGAGGCCGACGAGGATGCCGACGGCGAGCGCGCCGCCGGCGGCGCCGACTGCCGGGGCACCGGCGGGCCCGATGGCCAGGCCGCTGTTCGTGTCGCTGGCAGAGCCCGCGCCGCCGCCGAGCGCCTCGGCGCGGTTGACGATCGGCGTGCGCGCGCCGGCGGTGACGCGCGCGGTCAGCGCGATCACCGGTGCCGCGCCCTGGTGCGGGATGGGATCGGCGTAGGTGCAGGACACCGACGACGGCGGCGTCGACGCCGAGCAGTCCCAGCCCGCGCCGCTCACGGCGATCAGCGTCAGGCCGGGCGGCAGCAGGTCGGTCATCACCACCGGCGAGACCGTCGGCCCGGTGCCGTCGTTGCGCACGGTGATGTCGTACGTCAGCTCCTGGCCGACGAGGATCGGCTCGCTGCGCTCCTTCGTGATGCCGAGGACCGGCGTCCCGATCGGCGTCGTGGTCGGTGTCGCGCTCGCCGTCTGCGTGGCGGTCGCTGTCTGCGTCGGGGTGAACGACGCGGTCGGCGTCGACGTCGGCGTCTCGGTGCTCGTCGGCGTCGCGGTGGCCGTCGCGGTGAAGGTGCTGGTCACCGTCGGCGTCGGCGAGGGCACGACGTACGTGTACGCGACGCACATCGAGGCGGCGGCCTGCGTGGCGACCTGGGTCAGGAGGTTGCCGGCACCGTCGGCGGCGAAGTTCGCCTCGGCGGTGATGCCCATCGTCGCCGTGCCCGGACCGATGAAGTCGCTGAGCGGCAGGTAATTCGATTCCGTCGTCGAATCGCTCGCCGCCTTCGTCGGGGCGGTGATGCCGGACGGCGGCTGGAAGTCCGACATGCCGTCGTCGGCCGCCAGCGGATAGGTCTCCGTGTACGTCGGCAGCGCGATGATGACGACGTTGTTCGGCGGCGTCAGCGTCACGGTCGCGCCGCCGGTGACGCCGACGTCGACCGCCGTCGCGTCCTTGTTCTCGAGCTTGACGTCCTGGGCGATCGCGCCCTCGACGGTGACGGCGACGGCGATCAGGGTCCCGAGCGACGGATCGAACTTCGGGACGCTGACGGTATCGGTCCAGTCGGTGGCGCGCAGCGCGATGCTCGCGCACACGGTCTGCTGCGCGGCGACCGTCGGCGTCGGCGTGGCGGTCTCGGTGAAGGTCGGGGTCCGCGTCGACGTCTGGGTCACGGTCGCCGTCTGCGTCCACGTCGCGGTCACCGTATGCGTGGCGCTCGCGGTGTGCGTCGCCGTCGGCGTCACGGTGACGGTCGGCGTCGGCGTGATCGACGGCGTCAGCGTGATCGTCGGCGTGAGCGTGACGCTCGGCGTCAGCGTGATCGTGGGCGTCAGGGTCACGGTGCGTGTGTGCGTGATGGTCGCGGTGTGCGTCGCCGTGCCGGTCGCTGACGGTGTCAGCGTGATCGTCGGCGTCGGGGTGATCGTCGGCGTGTACGTGATCGTCGGCGTGAGCGTGTTCGTCGGCGTCGCGGTGACGGTCCGCGTCTGGGTGACCGTCGGCGTGTTGGCCGGGGTGTTCGTCACCGTCGCGGTGTTCGTCGGCGTGCGCGTCCGGGTCGCCGTGCGCGTCAGCGTGACCGTCGGCGTCGGCGTCGGCGGCAGGTACGTGTACTGGACGCACACCGTCGCGCCGGCGGTGGTCGTCACCTGGGTGATGACGTTGCCGGCGCCGCCGGTGGAGAATGACGCGCTCGCCTGCACCGGCAGCGTGACGGTGTCCATCGGCCCGCCGGCAAAATCGCTCACCGGCGTGTACGACGCGACGCTCGTCGACTTCGTGTCCGACAGCCCGGCGTCGGTGCTGCCGGAGGGCGGCATGAAATCGGTCGTTCCGTCCCAGGCGCTGTACATGTGGGTGACGGCGTTCGCCGGGTTGACGACGATGCCGGGCGGCGGCAGGGCCGTCGGTGGCGTGACCCGGATCGTGCCGGTGCCGGTGCCGGTCACCGTCTGCGGCGACGAGTCGGTGCTCTCCATGCGGATCGTCTGCACCATCGTCCCCTCGAGCGAGATGCTGACGTTGGTCAGCACGCCGAGCGAGGTGTCGAACTTCGGGAACGTGAGATTGCGGGTGTAGTTCGTCGACGTCTGCTCGACGGTCATACACACCGGGTCGAGCACCACGGCCTGCGCGGCGGCCTGGCGCGCGTGAAACGCCGCGGCGATGGCCAGAGCGGCCACCAGAACGAGGCGATACGTCGGTCGGTGTTCCTGCAGCATGTCGTCACTCCCGGGTCGGTCACGGCACCCGGTGTCACAACCAGTCCGCAGCCCCACCATCTCCGACGCCGCCCGCGATGGCCGGCAGCGCCTGCGTCGATCGCTTCAAGCGAAAAACAGTCTCTCGGTCATCGCCGCGTCCGCGCGCCGAGCGGCGCTTCTGCTCATGCGCTCGGTCATGGCGGCCGACATGGTATTCGACGAAGCGTCCTCCGCAACATCGAAGTGCGCGGCCATCCATCCTGACGATCGGCCACCAAGCGGAAGAGGACACCGAGTCGCTGCCCGGAACCCGGTCGCTGCCGCGCGCAGCGGCGCCGCGGGCTCCGTCGGAGAGGATGGAACTGGATGGTTCGGCGTCGCGTCCGCTGCGACGCTGCCGCTGAGGTCGGGACGGTCGGGACGGCCGCTGGTTGCATCCGGGAATCGTGGCCCGCAGTATCGGCGCGATGGGCGTTCTTCGTGTACTGGTCGTGCTCCTGTTCGTCGTCTGCGCCGGATGTCGCTCACAGGAGCGGCCGCACGATGTCGTGGTGCTCGTTATCGACACGCTGCGCGCCGACCGTCTCGGCAGCCACGGCTACGCGGCGGCGCACACGCCGGTGCTCGATGCGCTCGCGGCGCGCGGCACGCGCTTTGCCCAGGCGTATGCGCCGAGCTCGTGGACCGTGCCGTCGGTCGCCTCGCTGATGACCTCTCGGCTGCCCTCGCAGCATCTGGTCACCGCCTTCGATTCGCGTCTGCGGGACGAGGAGCTGACGATCGCCGAGCGGCTCAGGGATGCGGGCTTCCTCGCCGGCGGCGTGACGGCGAACTGGCGTCTGACCAAGGAGCTCGGCTTCGCGCAGGGATTTCTCTGGTGGGTGCCGGTGCTCGTCGAGCCGGTCACGCCCGGCGCGTACGTCCGCCGCGAGGCCCTGGCATGGCTCGACCGCTCGAGCAGCGCGGCCCGGACGCGCCGGCTGCTCTATCTGCAGTACATGGAGCCGCACACGCCGTTCGCCCCGTCACCGGCGCTGCTCGAGCGCTTCGCTCCGGAGGTCAGTGCCGAGGAGGCGCTCCGCATCAGCACCGAGGCCAATACGAGGCTCGGCGGCGTCACGCCCGAGCGGGCCGCCCTGCTCTCCAAGCTGTACGACGCCGAGGTGGCGGCGGTCGATGCCGAGATCGGCCTGCTGTTCGAGGGCCTCGAGGCGCGTGGCCGGCTCGCAAAGGCGCTGGTCATCGTCACGGCCGACCACGGCGAGGAGTTCCTCGAGCACGGCAAGTTCGGACACGGCTACAACCTGTTCAACACGACGGTGCACGTGCCGCTCATCATCGCCGGGCCCGGGGTGCCCGCCGGCCGGGTGATCACCGACCCGGTGTCGCTGATCGACGTCGCGCCGACGGTGCTCGATCTGCTCGGCCTCGACCGCGAGCCGCGCTTCGAGGGTCGGTCGCTCGTGCCGCTGATGCAGAACGACGGGCGCCCCGACGCCGACATCGTGCTGCAGCTGCCGCCCACCGGCACGAAATTGGAGCTGCGCCACCACCGCGAGGGGCTCGTGCGCGGCACGGACAAGCTGCTCGTCGATTTGAAGGGCGGCCTGCAGAGCTTCGATCTCTCCGCCGATCCCGGCGAACAGGCGCCGCTGGCGTCGTCGCAGGACGTCCTGCACGCCGCGCTGCAGGCGGCCACCATCGAGCTCACGCGCCGCCAGCAGCCGGTGGCGGAGAAGGCGGTGGTCGACGACGCGACGCGCGAGCAGCTGCGCGCCCTCGGCTACGCGCACTGACGGGCGGCGGCGAGCGACGCGCAGACTCGGCCACCGAGGTGCGCCGGACAGCGACTCGAGCGTCCGTCGGATCGTGTGACCGCCTTCGCCCCCCGGTCCTCTACCGCCCGGCGGCTGACAGTTCGGCCGGGCGCGCGACGGGTGGCTGTCCCGCCCGTCAGCTGAGCACGTCGGACGGCGACGTGATCAGCACGCAGGTGCAGCCGGTTTCACTCCACACGCGCCAGTCGCCGGTTCCGGGCTCGGCACGGCTGTACTCGCCGGGGACGAGCTTGCGGTCGTTGATCCACAGCTCGCCGTCGAGCAGGTGCAGCTCCTCGACCCCGGCGTGCGTGTGCGGCGGATACTCGATGCCCGGCTCCAGACGCACGAGCATCGAGACGAGATCGCGCGCGGGATCGCTGGCGAGCAGCTTCACGCTGATGCCCGGCGCCACCTCGCGCCACGCCGGTTCCTCCCAGCGCGCCGGCGTCGATGCCACGGCGGCGCCGCGCGCCGCCCTGACCCGCTCGGCGAGGCGGTCCCACAGCGCCGCCGGCGGGCGCAGCACGTCGGCCGGCCAGGCGACGAGGGCATCGAGGTAGCCAGCGAGCTCACGCCGGCACTCGGCGCATGCGGCGATCTGCGCCTCCGCGGCAGGGAGCTCGCCGGGTTCGAGGGCCTGCATCGCATACAGGCACACCAGCTCCTCGTGCGCGGCGTCGTGCGCGGTCGCCGGCGTCGTCACGTCCCCTCCCCCGTCGTGCCGAGCGCCAGCCGCAGCTTGCCCAACCCCGAGCGCACGCGCGTCTTGACGGTGCCGAGCGGCAGCGCGAACCGATCGGCCACCTCGGCATACGACAGCCCGGAGAAGAAGGCGGTCTCGATCGCCTGGCGCTCGGGTTCGGTGAGCCTGTCGAGCGCGCCGCGCACGCGCACCGCCTGCTGCCGGGCGTCGAGCACCTCGTGCGGATCGCCGGCACCCGGCCCGGCGCCGGCCGGCGGCGGGTCGACGGCGGTGCGCTTCCGGCGCTGTTCGAAGCGCACGCGATCGATCGCCCGCGAGCGCGCCTGGTTCATGACCCACCCGATGACGGTGCCGTTCGCCGGCGTGTAGGTCGCCGCGCGTCGCCAGACGTCGTGGAACACATCGACCGTGATCTCCTCGGCGGTCTCGCGGCTGTTGACGATGCGGAACGCCAGCGTGAACACGATCCGGTGCAGGCGCTGATAGAGCCCCTGCAGCGCGTCCTGGTCGCCGGCGGCGATGGCCGCGAGGAGGTCGACCCACTCCTGCTCGAGCGGTGGACGCGGCGCGTCGCCATACAGCAGTCCGCCCAGGGTCTGGTCCGGAGTCGTGCTCTCTCCGCGGGGGCTCACGGCGCGCGGATGCTAACCGCGGCGCGTGGGGTGGACAAGAGCACCTCGCCGGCTCAGCCGGCTTGCACCCCTCTCCGCCGTGAAACGGTGCCGTTGCCGACGCCGCCGGATTCGCCGGCAGACGGCCCCGCGCCCAGCTCGGTCAGCCAGGCGCTGCAGCACGGCACGTGCAGACGGTAGCTGTCGCTGCCGCGGGCATCACGGACGAACTCGACCTCCATCTCCATCTCGCCGCCGGTGATCGGGGCATCGCAGAGCGCGCACCAAGCGCCGTCCCCGCGCCCGCCCCAGGCGCGATCGGGAGGGCGAGTCGGCAGGCGTCCGCCCGCCATCGCCTGGCGGGCGAGCGCCCGCCGTTCATCCGGCGTCGCGCCGGAAGCAACGGAGGTCTCGCGGCGGTGGCCGTTTACACTGTCGGGGGAACCCATACGGTATCCTCGTCATTCGTTGCCGGGTCACGGAACGCGGGCTGTACCCCTCAAGACGACAAATACGCGCGTTCGGATTGCCCATCGTGGGATTTTTTTCGCGCCGCCCCGGCCGGGCGGCCATGGCGTGCCGGCGACGGCGGGTTTCGCTGCGTCGCGAAAGCGCCTAGAAGCGGAAGGCGTGGAGAGGGTGCGATGAGCGAGTACAGCGCGTGGTTCGAGTGCGTGAACAGTTGCCCGGGCCGCTACAGCCTGTTCGAGGTGATCTACCGCTGCCCGACGTGCGGCGATCTGCTCGACGTGGTGCACGACACCGAGGCGCTGCGGCGCCGCTCCGCGGCGGCGTGGATGCAGCTGTTCGACGAACGCTACCGGCGCAATGACTTCCCGTACGGCTCCGGCGTATGGGGCAAGAAGGAATGGGTGATCCCGTTCCTCGACAACGAGAACATCGTCTCCACGTACGAGGGCGGCACGAACCTGCTGTGGGCCGAGCGCTACGGCCGGCAGCTCGGCGTCGAGGACCTCTGGGTCAAGCAGTGCGGCAACTCGCACACCGGCTCGTTCAAGGACCTCGGCATGACCGTGCTGGTCTCGGTGGTGAAACAGATGATCGCCGAAGGCCGGCAGATTGCTGCCATCGCCTGCGCCTCGACCGGCGACACCTCGGCGGCGCTCGCCAACTACTGCGCCGCGGCCGGCGTGCCGGCGGTCGTGCTGCTGCCGCGCAACAAGGTCTCGCCGGCGCAGCTCGTCCAGCCGCTCGCCAATGGTGCGCTGGTGCTCAGCCTCGACACCGACTTCGACGGCTGCATGGCGCTCGTGCAGGAGATCACCAAGGAGCGCACCGTCTATCTCGCGAACTCGATGAACAGCCTGCGCATCGAGGGGCAGAAGACCGTCGCCATCGAGCTCGTGCAGCAGTTCAACTGGGAGATCCCCGACTGGGTGGTGATCCCCGGCGGCAACCTCGGCAACGTCAGCGCGCTCGGCAAGGGCTTCCTGATGATGCGCGACCTCGGCCTGATCCAGAAGCTGCCGCGCATCGCGGTGGCCCAGGCCGAGAACGCCAACCCGCTCTACCGCGCCTACCTGACGAACTTCGCGCACTTCGAGCCGGTGCAGGCGCAGCGCACGCTGGCGAGCGCGATCCAGATCGGCAACCCGGTGAGCTACAAGCGCGCCGTGCGCGCGCTGCAGCAGTTCGACGGCGTCGTCGAGCAGGCGAGCGAGGCCGAGCTCGCCGACGAGGCGGCGCTCGCCGACCGCACCGGCATGTTCAACGATCCCCACACCGGCGTCGCCCTCGCCGTCTTCCGCAAGCTCGTCGCCCGCAAGCTCATCCGCCCGCAACAGCGCGTCGTCATCATCTCCACGGCGCACGGCCTGAAGTTCGCCGAGCAGAAGGCCGCCTATCACCAGGGCACGCTCGAGGGCATCACGTCGCGCTACGCGAACCGGCCGCACGAGATCGCCGCCGATCTCGGCGCAGTGACCGAGGCGATCCAGCGCTACGCCGAGAAGATCCGGCTGCTGGAGGCCTGAGGTGCGCGACGAGTCGAAGACCCCCGGGGCCAGCACGCGCGCCGTGCACGGCGGCGAGGCGCGTACCAAGCTCGCCAACGCCGCCACCGAAGCGATCGTCCAGACGGCGACGTACACGTTCCGCGACACCGCCGAGCTCGCCGATCACTTCGAGGGCCGCATCGAGCGCGAGGAGTACGGCCGCTACGGCAATCCGACGCAGCGCGTCGCCGAGCGCAAGCTCGCGGCGCTCGAGGGCGCCGAGGACGGCCTGCTGTTTTCGAGCGGCATGGCGGCGATCACGACGACGCTGTTCGCGATGCTGTCGCGCGGCGCGCACGTCGTGGTCACCGACGACGCCTACCGCCGCACGCGCCAGTTCCTGCTCCAGGTGCTGCGCCGCTATGGTGTCGAGGTGTCGGTGGTGCCCGCCGGCGACTACGACCGCCTCGAGGAGGCGGTGCGGCCGACGACGCGCCTGCTCTTCAGCGAGTCGCCGACGAATCCGTACAACCGCATCCTCGATCTCGAGCGCGTCGCGGAAATCGGCAAGCGCCATCGCGTCAAGACGATCATCGATTCGACGTTCGCGACGCCGATCAACCAGCGGCCGCTCGAGTTCGGCATCGACCTCGTCATCCACTCGGCCACCAAGTACCTCGGCGGCCACAACGACCTCCTCGCCGGCGCCGTGCTCGGCGGCGCGCCGCTGGTCGGCGCGATCCGCGACATGCAGGGCATCACCGGCGCGGTGCCCGATCCGTTCGCCGCCTATCTGCTGATCCGCGGCCTCAAGACGCTCGCGCTGCGCGTCGCGCGGCAGAACGAGAACGGTGCGCGCCTCGCCGCGTTTCTCGCCGAGCACCCCAAGGTCGCGCGCGTCCACCATCCGAGCCTGCCGAGCCACCCCGAGCACGCCCTCGCCTGCCGGCAGATGCGCGGCTTCGGCGGCGTCGTGTCGTTCGAGATCCGCGGCGATCTCGCCGCCGGCTCGCGCCTCGTCGATGCGTGCCGTATCCCGCGCATCGCGCCGTCGCTCGGCGGCGTCGAGAGCCTGATCGAGCAGCCCTCGCTGATGAGCTTCTACGAGCTCAGCACCGAGGAACGCCTGCAGGTCGGCATTACCGACTCGCTGATTCGCTACTCGGTCGGCATCGAGGACGCCGACGACCTGATCGCCGACCTCGCGCAGGCCCTCGAGCAGGTCTGACCGGAGGGAACACAGATGAACACGGAGGGCCACAGATGAACACGGATCTGTGGCCCTCCGTGGTCATCCGTGGCCATCTGTGTTCCTGACCTCACGGTCGCCGGCCGCGGAGCTGCACAGATATGACGAACCCGATCGAGGCGCCGAGCAACCGACCGTGGGGGACGTACGAACTGCGGGTCCAGGACCTGGACCAGCATACGTTCCGCGTCGCCGCGCCAGCGAAGCGCACCTGAAACCGCGCAATGTGCCGCGCGACGGCCACGCGCACGTCGGCGCGGGGCAGCGCCATCTGTGGTCATCTGTGTTCCCGGCTCGGCGAGCGGCAGAGAGAATGATGTCCCGGCGACGACGACTGGTTCGGATTGCGCTCTGGGCCGTCGCGGGGGCTGTCACGCTGTTCGTCCTTGCCGTCGCGACCGCTCTTGCCTTCCCGAGTGTTCTGTTCGTCGCGTTGATGGCTTTGAGCGGCCTGGCAGGTCCGGCATGGCCGGCAGTTCCCGACGGGGATGCAGTGGTGCGGGACTGCCGGGAACTCGTGGACCGCTTCGCGGCCGGCGAGATCCGGAATGAGCGCGTCGCCGGCGTGCTGGCACACACCATCCCACCCGACCAGTGGCCCGCGCACATTCGCGCGCTCAGGCCCCTGAGTGTGTACGTCGATCACGAATCGTGTTCGTTGATGATCTCCACCGGCGGTATCAACCCCGCCTGGGGATTCGGCGTCTACCCCGATCCCGCCACGAACCCGCTTCCTGGCTGCGCCGATCCACCGCTGTGCGACGGGCGCTATCTCTGGAAGACCGAGCATGACGGTATCGTCAAATGGGAAGGCTTCGAGGGATGACCTGACGCCGAGCGGGTAACGGATGAACACAGATGACCACCGGTGGTTCACGGATCCGTGTTCATTCGTGGCCATCGGTGGCTATCGGTGTTCCCCGATGCGGCGAACCGCTGATACTGTCATCTGAACATCGAACGCACGTCCTCATGTAACTTCGCGACTTTCCTGGGGAGGTAGCGATGGCCTGTTGTCGTTCGTTCTTCTTCATCCTGTTGGGGGTCCTCATCGTTGGGACGCCGTCGGTCGCACAGGACGCCTCGCCCGACGAGCGCGCGCGCCAGACCGAAGCGCAGATGACCGACGATGAGCGCTTCGGGATGATTTACAGCGTCCTGGGCGCCGCCACGGTCATCGGGATGCAGCCCGACCCCCGCATACCCGAGGGAATCCCCATGAGTGCGGGCTATGCCCGCGGGGTGCCGCGCCTCGGCGTGCCCGCGCAGCTCCAGACCGATGCCAGCATGGGCATCACGAATCCGGGCTACAGACCGGATGACCCGGGGGCCACCGCGTTTCCGTCGTCGATCCTCGTGGGCTCGAGCTTCAATCCTTCACTCGCGCGCCGCGTGGGAGAGGCCATCGCCCGCGAAGCGCGCGTGCGTGGGTTCAACGTCCTGCTCGCTCCCGGAGCGAACCTCACCAGCGAAGTGCGGAACGGGCGGAACTACGAATACTTCGCTGAAGACCCCTGGCTCACCGGCGTGATGGCTGCCGAGGCCGTGAACGGCATTCAGCGTGTCGGCGTCATCTCGACGCTGAAGCACTATGCCGCGAACAACTTCGAACACAACCGCCACTGGCAGGATGCGATCGCCGATCGCACAGGGCTGCGCGAAGCGGAGATGCTCGGCTTCCAGATCGCCATCGAACGCTCCCAGCCGGGCGCGATCATGTGCGGCTACAACAAGCTGAACGGGGTGTATCTCTGTGGCAACGACTGGCTGCTGAATCAGGTCCTGAAACAGGCGTGGGCGTACAAGGGGTGGGTGATGTCCGACTGGGGAGCCGTACCCGGTTGGGATTTCGCGCTCGCGGGGCTCGATCAGGAATCGGGTGTTCAGGTCGATGTCGTGCAGTGGGGATCGGAAGCGTTCACCGACCCACTGCGAGCGGCCTATCGCGACGGCACATTCCCCGCGGACAGATTGTCGGACATGGTCCGCCGGATGCTGCGTTCGATGTATGCCGTGGGTGTCGACACCTGGGGGCCCGCGCCACCGGTCGACATGGCGGCGCACCACGCGATTGCCCTCGATGGCGCACGCCAGGGCATCGTTCTTCTGAAGAACGAGGGATCGGTACTCCCCGTTGCCGCCGATCGTCCGCTCAGGATCGCCGTCATCGGCGGCCACGCACAAACGGGCGTCATCAGCGGAACGGGCTCCGGGGCCGTGAAACCTGTCGGCGGCTACGCCGGCGAGATCAACATCGGCGGCGCCCATGGCCGGATGGGAGCGGCGCGCAGCCTGTTCCTGTTCCGACCTGCTCCCGTCGATGAATTGAAGCAGCTGCTGCCGTCCGCCGAGATCGAATACGATGGCGCGTATACGCCTGCCGAATCCGCGCTCCTGGCGCGGCGGTCCGATGTCGCGATCGTATTCGCCGTGCGCGTCGAGGGCGAGGCGTTCGATCTGCCCGACCTGTCGCTGCCGTGGGGGCAGGACGCGGTCATCGAGGCCGTGGCCGCCGCAAATCCCAACACGATCGTCGTCCTGCAGACGGGAAACCCGGTATCGATGCCGTGGCGGGACAAGGTGAAGGGCATTGTCCAGGCCTGGTTTCCCGGCCAGGCGGGCGCGACGGCCATCGCGGAAGTGCTCACCGGCCGGGTCAATCCGTCGGGCCGCACCCCGATCACCTGGCCCGCCGATCTGGCCGATACGCCGCGCCCGACACTGCCGATCCTGGCGGAGAAATGGGGGACGCCGGTCACGCTCCGCTTCGACGAAGGCGCAGAGGTCGGCTATCGCTGGTATGCAAAGACCGGTCGCACGCCCATGTACGCGTTCGGCCATGGGCTGAGCTACACGAGCTTCGCGTACCGGGATCTGCAGGTGAGCGGCGGCGAGACCGTGACGGCGACATTTACCGTGACCAACACCGGCACGCGTTCCGGCGCCGACGTGCCCCAGATCTACCTGACCGGCGCCGGCGGGACGAAGCGCACACGCCTGCTCGGCTTCGCGCGCGTCGAGCTGCAGCCGGGCGAATCGCAGGCGGTGACGGTGACGGCGGACCCACGCCTGCTGGCACGCTTCGACGACGCGGCGCAGCAGTGGCGCATCGACGGCGGCCGCTACGACGTCGCGCTGGCCCGGTCGGCGAACGCACCGGTGCTCACCGCGGCGGCGCAGCTGGACTCCCGCCTGTTCGGGAAGTGATGCCGCACCCGGCGTCGGCGCGGCGTGTTCGCCGCTGAACCAGTCGTAGCTGGACATCCCGCGTCGCCGTGCGGGTGGTTGGTGTCAGCGGTCAGCAATCAGCTGTCAGCCTTTTCGCGTTCGTCAGCGCCCTGAGATTGCGGCGCGCGTGCCTGATCCAACGGGCGCCGAGGGACCGGCGCCCTCCAGAGGGCTTTGACGAGACGGCCGTTTCGCTCGGGATTCCCGTAGGTCATCGGGCATGTGCCCCCGGCGGCCGGGCAGCACCATCCGTGTTCATCTGTGGTCCTCCGTGTTCATCTGCGTTCCCACCGCGGGCCCGGGCAGCGCGCCTCCGTGGCCATCCGTGGATCGGTTTGCATCCCGCACCTCCACAATCGTAACGCTCGCGCATGCCCACCCGCCGTGTACCGAAGGCCCGCCGCTCGCTTCTCCTCCCGCTCGCGCTGCTTGCGCTCGGTGGTGCGCCGGCCGGCGCGCAGGTGTGCGCCGGCGACTGTGACGGCGGCGCCGAGGTGGTGATCAGCGAGCTCGTGCGCTGCACCGGCATCGCGCTCGGCGAGGCCGCGCTCGCGGCGTGCGATGCGTGCGATCCCGACGGCGATACGCTCGTCGCGATCAACGAGCTCATCGCCGCGGTCGGCGCGGCGCTGACCGGCTGTCCGGAGGTCCCGGTCCCATCGGCGGCGGCGCACTTCTCACTCGCGGCGGAGGGTCCGCTCGCCTGGGGCGACGTCCCCTTCCCCAGCGATCTCTACCGCGACGCAACCGGCGCGATCCGCATCGCGGCGCTGCCGACCGGCACCGCCGAGGCGGTGCTGCACACCGCGATGCGCGAGCTCGTGCAGACGCGCGACGGCTTCTGCGCGACGTGCAACGTCTACTTCCGCATCACGGGCGACATCGATCCCGCGACGTTGCCATCCGGCACGGCGCCCGCGACCGGCGATGCGGTGCTGCTCGCCGACGTCGACCCCGCCTCGCCCGAGCGTGGGCGCCTCTTCCCGCTGCGCCTCCAGTGGGACCCGGAACACGGCCTGCTCGCGCTGCGTCCCGACCGCGGCATCGCGCTGCACCGCACGCGGCGCTACGCGGCGGTGCTGACCACCGGCGTGCGCGCCGCCGACGGCACGCCGCTCGCCGCCAGCGACGCGTTCCGCCGGGCACTGGCGCGCGAGCCGGTCGCCGATCCCGCGATCGAGCGCGCGCGCGTCGTGCTCGCGCCGGTGCTCGACGAGCTCGAACGGCTCGGCATCGGCCGCAACCGGCTCGTCGCGCTGGCGGCGTACACCACCGAAGATGTGACCGCCGACGTGCTCGGCGCCCGCGCCGCCGTGCAGGCTGGCGCGGCGCCGGAGGTGACGATCGAGCGCGTGCGCCGCGGCACCGAGCTCGACGAGCTGCTCGGCATTCCCGGCGAGGACCGCCCCGGCATCGACGTGCCGCCGGCAGCCGGCGTCGCCGGCACGCGCTCGATCCGCCACGCCGCGCTCGAGACCGTCGTCACCGGCGAGTTCCTCGCCCCGCGCCTCGTCAGCGGCACCGGCACCGAGATCGGCACCGTGCAGCGCGATGAGAGCGGCGCGATCGTCGCCGGGCCGCGCGAAGCGGTGCCGTTCGTCCTGACGCTGCCCGCGGGCGCCGGACCAGAGGTGCCGGTGGTGATCACCCATCACGGCTTCAGCGCCAGCCGCACGACCGGCTTTGCCACTGCCGACACCGTCGCGCGCGTGGGCGCCGCGGTGCTGGCGATCGATGCCTTCCAGCACGGCGACCGCGCCGTCACGGCCGTCGACGAGCGTCACGCCATCCGCGGCAACGTGCCCGGGCCGGACGGCTTCGCCGAGACGATGCCGCTCGATGTCACCGCGCGCGTCTTCGGACTCCTCGGCGCGGAGCCCGGCCTCGAGCTCTTCCCCGGCTACTCGCACGGCTCGCTGGTGCAGTTCGGCGCCGACATCGCTTCCGCGGTGCGCGTGCTGCGCGAGGACACGCTCATCGCCGCGCTCGCCGCGGCAGGCGTCACCGAAGTCGAAGGCTTCGACACCGAGCGCATCGGCTACATCGGGATCTCGCTCGGATCCGTGGTGGGCGCCTCGGTCCTCACCGCCGAGCCGGACATCCGCTTCGGCGTGCAGAACGTCGCGCCGGGGTCGATCGTCGAGACGCTGGTCGAGTCGCCCGAGTTCCGCGTCCTGGTCGACGCGGTGTTCCTGCCGCTGCTCGGCCTCTCCGCCGCCGACTACGACGAGGTCGAGCGGCACCTGATCTTCGATCCGATCGTCGACATCTCGCGCTGGATCCTCGAGCCCGTCGACCCGCTGGCGCTCGCGCCCTACCTGCTGCAGCACCCGGTGCGCGCCGGCGGCGCGCCCGACATCCTGTTCCAGACCGCCGTGCTCGACGAGGTGGCCTCGGTATCGGCGACTGAATCGATGATCGCCGCCAGCGGCGCATCGAACGTCACGCGCTACGACCCCGCCGCTCACAGCATGATCGAAGTGCTGAACCAGGTCTCACGCTTCGAGCCCCCCGCCGTGCCCCCGTTCCGCCCGCGCCCGACCGAGGTCATCGTCGTCAACCCGATCGTCGCCGTGCACGACGAGATCGAGGCGTTTGTGGCGGAGGAGCTTGGGCAGTGAGGCTCGGCGAGGCTGTTTGGCTGTCAGGGGCCGGAGGGAGCGTGCCTGGCGCGGGCCGTGGAGCGCTCGAAGCGCGTTGTCGCCGCGGCCCTTGTGGCCGCACGGCGACGCGGAGCGTCGCCCGGAGCGGCGGGGGCACGGCAACCGCGCGCCGTCGTTCATCTGGTGCGCCCAGGGGCACCAGGCGTGATGCGCCGCGCCATTGCTGCGCGACGCACGCCTCAGGCGCCGACGAAGCGGCGCCCCAAGCAGAACCTCCGACCCCTAACAGCCTAACAGCCTAACAGCCTATCCGCCTCACCCTTCCCACGCGCGCCGCCGCCGGTAATACGCCACTGCGAGCAGCACGAGAACCGCCGCCGCCGCGGCCCACGGCGAGAGCGCCGGGGCAGGTGCGGTCGGGGCCTGTACGACCGTCTGCGCGCAGGCGAACGGCAGTGGCGGCAGCCCGTTGTCCGGCTCGCAGATCACGCAGCTCGAGTCCTGCGGGCATTCCGCATCACTATCGCAGCCGACACCGAGCGCCTGGGTCTGGTCGTCGATGCAGATCCCCAGACCGCACACGCCCATCGCGCCGCCCGGACAGTCGGAATCGCCGCCGCACGGCGTGCCGGTGTTCTTGCAGATCCCGCGATCGAAGGCGCCGCCGAGCAGCATCGAGTAGTACGTGCCGAGCGCCGTCGGGGCGGCCAGCGAGACGCTGGTCGTTGCCATCGCGCCCGGCGCGATGCCCGGCATGCTGCAGTTGATCTCGCCGCCCATCTCGGGCCCGCAGGTCAGCCCCATCGGCGCCAGCGCCGCCTGGCCGGCCTCGCCGTCGTCCGCCGGGCGCGCACAGATCAGCCGCGAGCCGTCGCGCTCGCAGGCGAGCAGCGTGCCCGTGGGTGAGCGCACCGTGACGCCCTCGGCGCTGTGCGCCGCGCCCTCGTCAGGGGGAAACTCACACACGATGTCGTTGTCCTCGATGCGACACTCCACGCCGTCGGGCAGCTCGAAGCTGCCGCCGGTGCAGGCGGCCGTGAGGATCTCCGCGACCAGATTCTCGAGGTCCTCGTCGTCACCCTCGATCAGGATCTCCTCGACCGGGATGAACGGCAGCAGCGTCACGTCGACGTCGCCGAACGGACATTGCGACGGATTGGTGACCTTGATGCCGAGCTCGACGGCCCCGCCCGGCGCCACCTGCTGCGGTGTCGAGGTGAGCTCGAGGATGAGCCCGCAGCCGCCGAGCAGCGGCAGACACAACGCCGTGACGAGACACGAAACGATCCGACCGATCACAGGAATCGAGTTCGTCATGGCGTCGGTCTCTAAACCGAGTCGGCGCAGTTGTAAACGGCAAAGGCCGGCAGTTTGTGGCGTCCGGCATTGGCGGCGGCGTGGCGGTCCGGCACGGCAGTCCGGCGCCGGATGCGGTCGGCGGCCCACGCGCCGCAGCAATCGGAGTGAACATCGTTCACCTGCGCTGTACGCCGGAGGTGCGGGTGGTTCGGTGGGAACCGCCTGCGTCTCGGGCCGTTCGCACGCGCGTTGCCCCGCAGGCGCCAGCACATCATTTCGGGGGAACGACGCATGTACACAGGTGGGGTGTTCGGGTGGGGACTGCGCGCGCTTGCGGGCGCCGCGCTGGCCGTGCTGCTGGCGGCCGCAGGCGGCGTGCCGGCCGGCGCGCAGCAGCGGCCGTGCATCGGCGACTGCAATGGCAACCGCCAGGTGACGATCGACGAGCTGATCCGCGGCGTGGCCATCGGCCTCGGCTCGCAGGAGGTCGCCAGCTGCCTCTCCTTCGATCGCAACGAGGATGCGGCGGTGACCATCGACGAGCTGATCGCCGGCGTCAATTCCGCGCTGCGCGGCTGCTTCGTGCCGGTGCGCTTCCGCGGCGCCTGCCTGCGCCCCGGGCCGACGGGTCTCGTGCCCTGCTCGGCGGGGAGCGCCGTGCGCCTGTACCTCTGCCTCGACCGTTCGCGCTGCCTCACCGATCCCGGGTTCCTGCGCCTGCTGCAGACCGGCGCGGTCGGCGCCGACGGCGCGTTCGCGCTGTCGAGCGACGACGAGGAGCTGCTCGACGGCCTCCTGCTGCTCGAAACCGACGTCGACGCCGGCGTGCGCTACCGCTCGCTGCTCTTCGGCCCCGATCGCGACGACGTGACGCTCGACGACCTGCCCGTCGATCCGCGCAGCGAGGCCGGCGCGCGGCTGTTCGTCGCCCAGGGCCTGACGCTGTTCGACGACCTGTCGATCAGCGAGCTCATCCAGCTCGTCCGCGCCTCGCTCGCCGGCACCAGCTTCGCCGGGCTCAGCGCCGCGGCCGCCGCCGACCTCGCGGCGTCGACGGCGGCGCAGGACAGCGCGGTGCAGGGCGCGATCATGACGCGGCGTTTCACGCCGACGCCGTCGCAGACGATCGCCGCGACGGCCACCGCGACGCAGACGCACACGCCGGTGCTGACCGCGACGCCGTCGCTGACGCCGACGATCACCGCGACGCCGTCGGTGACCCACACCGCCACCGTGACGCTGACGCCGTCGGCGACGGTCACCGCCAGCCACACGCCGACGATCACGCAGACGCGCACCGTCACGGCGACGCCGACGGCGACGTCGACGGTGACGCACACGCCGACCGCGACGTCGACGGTCACCGTGACGCGCACCCCGACCGCGACGAGCGAGCCGACGGCGACCCTCCCGCCGCTCAACATCGCGCTCGAGGTGAACCCCGATCCGGTGCGGCCCGGCGAAACGGTCGAGATCTTCCTGACGATCACCAACACGGGCGGCTCGACGTTCAGCATCCAGAGCGCCGAGATCACGCTGCCGATGTTCATCGAGAACTTCTCCGACCTCTTCGCATCCGGCGCGGTCGGCACGACGGCTGGCGGACGCTGCGGTCCGAACATCCAGAACCAGTGCACCCCCGGGGGGACGATCCGCTTCTCGTCCCTCGGCAGCCTCGCCCCCGGCGCGGGCATCGCGGTGCGCGTCCCGCCGATCATCGCCGCCGGCACGCCGAACGGCTCGCTGCTCGAGGTCTCGGCCGCGGTGGCCACGAACAACGGGCTCAACGCGGAGACGGCGTACACCGCCACGGTGCAGACCGGCG
Source organism: uncultured bacterium (assembly GCA_965651925.1). Taxonomy (GTDB): domain Bacteria; phylum Desulfobacterota; class Binatia; order HRBIN30; family CADEER01; genus CBFGUK01. Next base: position 18,242 of record CBFGUK010000081.1, read on the forward strand.
CCCTGCCGGCCGGCTCCGCGCCGGCACCGTTCGATCTCGTGCTGACCACCGACAGCGATCCGGTGCTCGCCGGCAACCTCGTCACCTACACCGCGACCTACGGCCTGCGTTCCACGGCCGGCTCGGTCGATGCCCTGGTGCGCATCGCCCCGCCCGACGGCACGAGCTTCGTCAGCGCCAGCGACGGCGGCACACCGGACGGCGACGGCTCCGTCACCTGGCCGGTCGGCACGCTGACCGCCGGCAGCGGCGGCATCCGTCGCCTGACGGTGCAGGTCGATGACGCCCTGCCCGCCGGCCGGCTGCTTGCGGCCCAGGCAACGATCACGCGCGTCAACGGCACCGGCCTGAAGCGCGCCAACCTCGTCGGCCGCGTCACCGCGACCGCCGGGCCGCGTCTGCTGATCGAAGCCAATCCCGATCCGGCGCGTCCCGGCAGCCCCGTGGAAACGCTGCTGACCGTCGTCAATCCCGGCGCGAGCGCCCAGGTCGTGCACGTGCAGTACATCGTGCCCGACCATGTCGAGGCGTTCTCCGAAGACACGGTCAGCTCCCTGGGCGATTGCGGCGCGTTCTCCGGCAGCTTCTGCGAGCGCCGCAATGTCGTCCGCTGGGCGAACAGCCCCGTGTCTGCCGGTGATACGACGGCGTTCCTGTTCGCACCCGTCGTGGCCCCCGCGGCCCCGCGCGGTGCGGTCATCCCGGTCCAGGCGCACCTGACCAACACCGCCACCGGCCACTTCATCGGCACCGCGCGCGCGGCGGTGCGC
>CBFGUK010000082.1:0-18631 GCA_965651925.1 uncultured bacterium
GATCAGAGAGCAGAGTTAAGGGGGTAGGGGGTCAGGGTCCGTCCCCTAACCCCCAACCCCTCAACCCCGTAACCCCCTATTCGACGCTGTTGTCGATCGCGACGTACTCCCGGCACGGCTGGTTGCGCACGGCGTCGCACGGCGGCAGCGCGGTGGGCACCTCGACGTCCGGGATGACCGGCAGGACGATGCGCGAGCCGGCGACGGCGATTTCAACCGTCGCGCCGCCCTCGACCTCGAGGGCGCGGAACTTCCAGATCGCGCGGTCGCCGCCCGGTGCGCTGATCGCGACGCGGACGCGCGAACCGGCGCGGAAGGCGTGCGCGAACGGGAAGATCTCGATGCGCAGCGGCACGAACTCGCCGGCCGGCAGCGGTGCGGCATCGACCTCGCGGTGTGTCGGCAGCGGGCGCAGCTCGGTCGACAGCGCCTCGTCGAGCTTGCGGCGGCTGGCGCGCAGCCAGCCGGTCTGGACGTAGTTCTCCATGCCGTCCGGCCGCACCTCGGAGATCGTCACCTGCAGATCGACGTCCGGCGCGCTGGCGCGCACGAGCAGGTCGGCGCTCGCCGACCCGATCATCACCACGTCCTCGGCGAGCGGCTCGGTCTCGTAGGCGACGGCGCGGTCGTCGGCGAGCGGCTGCCAGTTCCACGGCGGGCTGGCGCGCCAGACGAGGTCGCCGTTGTTGCTGGCGAGGTTCGTCACCTGCGCGTTCGCGTCGTCGTACGTGAAGCTGTCGATCGTCTCGTCGTCGACCGGTGCCTCGACGAGGCGACCGTCGGCGGCGAAGTACCACGGCGTCGCCGTCGTCGCGGGAATCGGCCAGCCGTCGAACGAGTGCTCGAAGCCGGGGATCGGCGCCCCGGGGTTCACCGGGTCACCGGTGCCGCTCTCGAACAGCACGCGCACCGGCGGTTCGGCCTCGAACGCCGCCAGCGCCTCCTCGTAGCTCATGCCGGCGAAGCGGTCGGCCGGCAGCACCAGGCCGCCGGCGTGGAAGATGTCGCTGCTGAGGAAGGTGACGATGGCGGTCGCCGTGCCCGGCGTCTGCGGCACCTCCTTGCGGACGTAGAACGACAGGAACTCGATCCAGCGGTGAAAGATCGCCGGCATGAGCGGCTCGGTGTGGCCGCCGTTGACGACCGTGAAGTGCCGGCTGTGTGCACCGGTGAAGCGGTCGAGCATGGTCGGGCAGTAGCCGCCGACCTGCTCGTCCTGCCACGAACAGGCGAGGAAGACCGGCGCGGTGATCTGGTCGACGAACAGCGCCGGGGTGACCGGATCGGCGATCTCCGGAATGTAGAAGCGGTTCTCCTCGATCATCTGCAGGATGTCGGGGGACTGCAGGCGGAGCTGCTGGTTGTCGATGCAGACCTGATCGCCGTTGTCGCGCCGCACCCTCGACCAGCTCTGGCCGAACGGCTCGGCGTCGCCCTTGCGGTCGGCGGCCCAGTCGGTGGCAAAGCCGTTGTTCAGGATGCCGCCGGGATAGAGCGTGCCGCGGCCGGTATCGGAGATGACCGACAGCGGCGCGATCGCGATGAGCGACGGCGGCTGCAGCTGCGCGACGAAGAGCTGCGAGATGCCGGGGTAGGAGAGGCCGACCATGCCGACCTCGTTGTCCTTGACCCACGGCTGGGCGGCGATCGTCTCGATGGCGTCGTAGCCGTCGGTCCACTGCAGCGGCTCGAAGAACTCGAACGCGCCGCCCGAGCAGCCGGTGCCGCGCATGTTGACGCCGACCACGGCGTAGCCGAGCAGGCTCGAGATCAGCGAGCTCGGCTGCAGCCCGAGCAGCCCGCCGTGCGGGTCGGCGGGATCGTAGCCCGAGTACTCGATCACCGTCGGATACGGGCCGTTGCTCGCCGGGCCGGGGAGGACGATGTACGCCGCGAGCAGCGTCCCGTCGCGCATGCGCAGATAGCCGTACGCCTGCGGCGGGTTGGCGTTGAGATCGCCCTCGACGATGATCAGCTCCTGGGACTCGTAGAAGGAGGGGTCGGGGTGGTCGTCGACTGCCATCGAGCTGACCGCCTCGCTGGCGCTGAGCGGACCGGGGTGACCGGCGACGACGCGGTAGCCGCTGCCGACCGGCACCTTGCGGAAGATCAGCGCGCCCTGCTCGTCGACGATGCCGCTGTCGATCACCAGCGAGTCGGCGTCGACGAGCTCGAGCACGTCGCCCGGCGTCGCGCCGGTGATGTACACCTGTCCGACGCTGCCGCCGGTGGCGAACGTCGCCGCGGCGGCGTCGGTGAGATCACGGAAGTCCACTGGCGGCGGCGACACGGTTGCCGTGGCCGTCGCGGTGCCGGTCGGGATCGCGGTCGCCGTCGGCGTCGCGGTCACGGTGGCGCTGACGGTGCCGGTCGGCACGGCGGTCGCCGTGGCCGTCGCGGTCGCGGTGCCGGTCGGGATCGCGGTCGCGGTGCTCGTCGGCACGCTCGTGGCGGTCGCCGTCGCCGGCACGGTGGCCGTGGCGGTCGCCGGTACGGTCGCGGTAGCGGTCGCCTCCGGCGTGCCGGTCACGGTCTCCTCCGGCGTGCGCGTCGCGGTCGGCACCTGCGTGTGCGTCGCCGTCGCCTCGACCGCCGTGGCGGTTGCCGTCGCCGGCGCGCCGGTGACCGTCGCGGTCGGCGTCGGCCGGCGGGTGTTGTCGTCATCATCGCCGCAGGCGGCGAGCAGTGGCAGCAGGGCGAGCGCCAGGATGGCACTCAGCTGCGGCGCGAAGCGCGAACGTCTCCTCATGATTCCCCCTCGGAGTCGGATCGATCGACGCTATGAACGCGCGCCAGCTAAGTCAAACCGAAGCCTGGTCATGTCGCCGCATGCCTTCCGCGCCTGCAGGCCAGCGGCTAGGTCAGGGCTCCATGAGCACACGCGACCTGATCGTCTTCGACTTCGACGGCACGCTCGCCGACACCTGGCGCGACATCGCCACCGGGCTCAACCGCACGCTGGTCGAGGCCGGGCTGCCGCGGGCCGACGGTCCCGAGGTGCGCGCCTGGATCGGCAACGGGGTCGCGGCGCTCATTCAGCGCGCCACCGGCGGCGATGATCCGGAGCGCCTGGCGGCGCTGCGCGCCCGCTTCCGCGACCACTACGCGCGCTGCTGCCTCGACACGACGGCGCTCTATCCGGGCATGGAGGACGTGCTCCTGGCGCTCGCCGGCCTGCCGCTGGCGATTCTCAGCAACAAGCCCGAACGCTTCCTCGTGCAGATCGCCGAGGGCCTCGGTATCGGCGCGCAGTTCGCGGCCATCGTCGGCGGCGACACGCTGCCCGTGCAGAAGCCCGACCCGGCGACTCTGGCGCACGTCGTCGCGGCGGTCGGAGGCACGCCGGCGCGCGTGTGGATGGTCGGCGACAGCGCCGTCGACGTCGCAACCGGCCGCCGCTACGGCGCGCGCACGATCGGGTGCGCCTGGGGCCTGCGCGGCCGCGCCGAGCTCGAGGACGCCGGCGCCGACCGCATCATCGACCGTCCCGAGGAGCTGCTGCCGCTGCTCGCGCAACGATGAGGCCGCGAAGGCGCGAAGCACGCGCAGCCCGGACGGCGGGACAGAGCATCCGGCTACAGCAGGCGTGAACCCTGCTTTCCGGGCTCCGCGCCTCCGCGGCCCGATGCCTAGGCTTCCTCGTCGTTTTCGTCCTCGAGCTCGCGGATCCACACCACCACGCCGCCGTCGGCGCCGGAGGCATCGGGGCGGCGTTCCCAGCGCCGCACGTAGACGCGGCCCTCGTGGTCGAGCCAGCGCGGAATCACTTCGCGCAGCACGCCGCGTCCGCCCGGGCTGCGCCGCCCCTTGCCGTACACGATGCGCACCGAACCGAGGCCGTCGTCCTGCGCCTCGCGCAGGAAGTCCTCGGTCGCCCGCAGCGCCGCGCGTACTCCGAGCCCGTGCAGGTCGAGCGTCGGCATGATGCCGAGCGCCGCGCGGATCAGCTGGCGGATCTCCTCGAGCGCCATGCGTCAGCCAAAGCACACGCGCCACGAGGCGGAAAGCCGCCACGTCGGACGGACGGGGGCGCCCCGTCCGCTGGACAGCGCGTGGGCGACGCGCAGGCGTGGCGGCGACAGCGAACCCGCAGCCCGCACGCCGGCCCCGCGGCGCCCCGCCCGGCTGTGCGCGTCAGCGCGATTCTGCTACGGCGCCGGAACATGACGCACTGGGCAGACGAGCTCGCGGCGCGGGTGCTGGCGGGCGAGCAGATCGATCGCGACGCGGCGCGGCGCATTCTCGGCGCGGCCGACGACGAGGTGCCGGCATTGCTGCGCGCCACGGCGCGGGTGCGCGAGCACTTCTGCGGCCGGCGGGTGAAGCTCTGCCAGCTGCGCAACGCGCGCTCCGGGCTGTGTCCCGAGGACTGCCACTACTGCTCGCAGTCGGCGATCTCCGAGGCCGACATCCCCCGCTACCGGCTCGACTCGGTCGACGAGCTGCTCGCCGCCTCGCGCAGGGCGTCGGCCGCCGGTGCGCGGCGCTTCTGCATGGTGACCAGCGGCCGCGGGCCGAGCCCGAACGACATCGGCCGCTTCGCCGCCGCGGCGCGCCGCATCAAGGCCGAGCAGCCGCAGCTCGAGCTGTGCGTCTCGCTCGGGCTGATGGAGGAGGAGCAGGCGCGCACGCTCAAGGACGCGGGTATCGACTTCGTCAACCACAACCTCAACACCAGCGCGCGTCACCACCCGGCGATCTGCACGACCCACACCTGGGAGGACCGCGTGCGCACGGTGGAAAACGTGCGGCGCGCCGGCCTACAGACCTGTTGCGGCGGCATCCTCGGCATGGGGGAGAGCGACGACGACGTGATCGATCTCGCGTTCGCGCTGCGCGAGCTGCAGGTCGACTCGCTGCCGGTGAACTTCCTGCATCCGATCGAGGGCACGCCGTTCGCCGACCGCCGCGAGCTGACCCCGCTGCGCTGCCTGCGGGCGCTCTGCCTCTTCCGCCTCACCAGTCCGGCCGCCGAGATCCGCATCGCCGGTGGCAGCGAGCTCAACCTCGGCTGGTTCCGCCCGCTCGCGCTGCACGCCGCGAACTCGATCTTCGTCGACGGCTACCTGACGACGCCCGGCCAGGCCTACGCCGAGGCGCAGCGCATGGTCGCCGAGATGGGGTTCGAGGTCGAACAACAGTGACCGGTGACCGGTGACCAGTGACCGGTGACCGGTGACCGGCCAAACCGAAGATTGGCCAACGAGGGTGGAGAGGACACCGAGTCGACTGGTTCATCGGGTCTGAATCGAGACCTTCGACTTCGTGTCCTCCCCACCTCTGTGGCGATCGCCTTCCCGGGCGAGGCCACGACTACCGGTCACCGGTCACCGGTCACGCTCTGCAAGGTTTCCTCGTAGACCCGCAGGTCGGCGGCGCTGAACAGGACGAAGCGCACGAGCGCGATGTCGTCGTGGCGGCGCAGGTAGTCGGTGACGGTGGTCAGCGCGATACGGGCGGCGTCGGCGATCGGGAAGCGGTAGGCGCCGGTGCTGATCGACGGAAAGGCGACCGAGCCCAGGCCGTGCGCGCTCGCCACCTCGAGGCTGCGCCGGTACGCGCTGGCGAGGAGGTCGGGCTCGCCGTGGCGGCCGTCACGGTAGACCGGTCCCACCGTATGGATGACGTACCGCGCCGGTAGCCGACCGCCGGTGGTGAGCCTGGCATCCCCCGTGGCGCACCCGCCGAGCTGGCGGCTTTCGGCGAGGATCGCCGGTCCGCCGGCGCGGTGAATCGCGCCGTCGACCCCACCGCCGCCGAGCAGGGAGGTGTTCGCGGCGTTGACGATTGCATCGGTCGCCTGCCGGGTGATGTCGCCCTGGACGAGCTCGAGGCGCGCGAAGACGGGATCCTTCATGCAGCGAATTTTCTCCCTTCACCATCTCCCTGTCAGCCCGCATGGCTGGCGACGCTGCAACGGCACTGTCGCCGGCCTGCAAGGCGGGGGCGCTTCGGCAGGTGATGGATCGACTGAAACTGACGCGCAAAACGCTGGCACGTTGCGTGCCTATGCCCCCGCCGAATTGGTTTGACAAACTTGCGTGCGCGCGAAATTTTTGACTCCGTTGCGTTTCGCCCGGGACGGTTCGCTCCGGCCCACCACGCCACATCTATGAGGGAGTTCTGCATGGTTCGTCCTCGCGTTGCGTTCGCCGCGCTGCTGTCCTGTCTTCTGGCGGTGCCTTCTGCCCACGCGGGCATCAATTTCGTCGGCGCGGAGCTCACCAGCGTGCCGCCGCAGGCGGAGTACATGGCGACGGGCGATATCAACAACGACGGTCGCCTCGACGTCGTCGTCGTCAGCCCGCAGAGCAAGAACGTCTCGACCTACCTCGCCGCGGACACGCCATCGAACTTCGCGCCGGCGCGGACGATCCGGGTCGGCAGCACCCTGCGCGGCCTGGCGCTCGGCGATCTCAACCGCGACGGGCGGCTCGACGTGGCGATCGCCGACCAGGCGGCCGACGGCGTGTGGATCCTGCTCGGGCGCGGCGACGGCACGTACCTCGATCCCTACCTCATCCTCGTCCCCAACGCGCGCAACCCGTACGCGGTGGCGATCAACAACTGGGACGAGTCCGGCGGCCCCGATCTCGCGGTGGCCGACCGGCGCGAGAACAAGGTGTTCGTCCTGCTCAACGACAACGGCTCGCCGCCGCGCTTCCGCCGCGGTGGCGACTTCGTCGTCGGCCTCGGGCCGGAGTTCATCGCCCCGGTCGACTTCAACAACGACGGCAAGAACGACATCGTCACGCTCAACCTCGGCGGGCCGCGCGTCAAGGACGTCTCCGTCGTGCTCTTCAAGCGCGTCGCCGGCGGCTTCCCCGAATTCGACACGCCGGTGCAGTACGTGATCGGCGAGAATCCCAACCCCGAGCTGATCTGGGGCGATTTCAACAACGACGGCAACGACGACCTCGCGATGCTCAACCGGCCGAGCGGCACGGGCCGCATCAGCGAGCTCGACGTGCTGATCAGCAACGGCGACGGCACGCTCAATCCGCCGTCGAGCATCCCGGTGCCGTGCCCGTTCTTCACCAACGGCCAGCCGTGCCGCGGCCTGACGCTGACCGCCGGCGACTTCGACACCAACGGCACCATCGACATCGCCGTCGCGCTCACCGATCCGCGCTCGCGCGGCTCGAGCGTCAACCTCGTCGACGCCATGCAGGTGTTCGGCGGCCGCGGCGACGGCGGCTTCGTCGCCGGACCGGTGTTCGCGATCCAGAAGGCGCCGCGCTCGATGGCGGCGGGCGACATCACCGGCAGCGGCAAGGACGACATCGCGATCGCCGCGCAGCGCTCGCTGAGCCTGCAGACGTTCGTCAACGTCTCCTCGCCCGGCGGCCTCGGGAACGGCGCGCCCTGCCTGCTCGGCGACGAGTGCCTGTCGGCGCGCTGCGTCAACGGCGTCTGCTGCGGGTCGGCGTGTGAGCCGGACGAACTGTGCAACGTGCCCGGCCGCGAGGGCACCTGCACGCCGCAGCGCGACGAGGAAGAGTTCTGCGAGGATGCGAGCGACTGCTTCCGCGAGGGCGACTTCTGCGTCGACAACCAGTGCTGCGACGAGGAGTGCATCGGCGGCCGCTGCGACGTGCCGGGCTTCTTCGGCACCTGCATCCCCGGCCTCGTCGACGGCGAGCCGTGCTTCGATGACGACGAGTGCTCGTCGGGCTTCTGCAGCCCGAACGGCCGCTGCTGCCGCGAGGCGTGTGACGGCGGCTACTGCGACGAGTTCGGCATCTGCTCGGATCTGCAGGGCCTCGGCGATCCGTGCGAGGAGAACGCGCAATGCCAGTCGAACGTGTGCGACGCGTTCGATCTGTGGTGCTGCAACCGCCGCTGCCTGCCGGACGAGGAGTTCTGCAACCCCGACGGCTTCTGCACGCCGTTCGACTCGGAGACGCCGCTGGCGACCGCCACCGCGACGGCGACGCCGACGTTCCAGTCGACGCCGGGGCCGGAAGGCGAGCGGTGCTCGGTTGGCAGCGAGTGCGAGAGCGGCTTCTGCGTCAACAACGTGTGCTGCATGGTGTCGTCGTGTCCCGAGGACCAGCACTGCGCCGAGGGCAGCGGGATGTGCGTCGACGGCGGCACGCCGACGCCGACACAGACGCCGCTGCTGACGCCCACCGACGGCACGCTGAACTGCGGCGGCCAGTGCCCGCCGAGCCGCTGCATCAACAACGTCTGCGTGAGCACCAGCTCGAGCAGCGGCTGCAACGCCGGCGGCGGCAGCGAGCCCGCGGCCGGCAACCTGCTCCTCGCCGCCATGCTGCCGCTCGCGCTCTGGAGCGGTCGCCGCTGGCAGCTCGCCCGCGCCCGCGGCCGCGCGCCGCGGCGCTGAGCTGACGCGAAGGGGATCCCCGCGCGCTGCCGCGCGGGGATCCCCTTCCGACCTTCCCGCCGGGGAATCGGCGCCGCGCTGTCGGCGCCCCACCGTCCGCTCCCCGCCATCGCGCGGCGCAGCGGGCGAGACGCATCGGCGAATCCGTCGGCTGCAGTGCGCCGAGCCGCCGCGTGGCCGGTCGACGCGCCGCGCGTTGCAATCGCCCGTCGCAGGGGCGGACTGGCGCGCCGACCGCGCCTCCGGCAGCATGCCGGCCATGACGGATGCCCGCCTGCACGCGCCGGCCGCCGAGCGCAACCGCGAGCCGATCCTCGGCGTGCTCGAGCGCGTCCTGCCGGCGACCGGCACCGTCCTCGAGGTCGCGAGCGGCACCGGGCAGCACGTCGCGCACTTCGCCGCCGCGCTGCCCGGTCTCACCTGGCAGCCGAGCGAGATCGACGGCGCGATGATTGCCTCGATCCTCGCGTGGACGCGCGGTCTGCCGAACGTCCGGCCGCCGATCCGGCTCGACGTGTGCGCCGCCTCGTGGCCGGTCGGCACCCTCGACGCGATCTACAACGCGAACATGATCCACATCGCGCCGTGGGACGCCTGTCTCGGCCTCCTCGCCGGCGCCGGGCGCCAGCTGCGTGCCGGCGGGCTGCTCGTCCTCTACGGTCCGTTCCGCCGCGGCGGCGCGCATACCGCGCCGAGCAACGCCGCCTTCGACGGCAATCTGCGCGCCCAGGATCCGCGCTGGGGCGTGCGCGACATCGAAGCGGTCGATGACGCGGCCGCGGCGCAGGGCCTCGTGCCCGTCGAGCGCGTCGAGATGCCGGCGAACAACCAGCTCGTCGTCTGGCGCCGCGCCTGACGGCAGGTGGCGGAGCTCAGGCCACCGAGGGCGGGAGGACACCGAGTCGACCGATCGTCGGAATGAGATGTGAATGGATCAGTTTCGACTTGGTGTCCTCTCCACCTCGGTGGCTGATCGTCCGGAGTACCGCCGCGCTCCAATCCTCCACCCGGAGGTGCTAGGCGTGCGGCCGTGCGCATCGCGACCTGGAACGTGAACTCGCTGAAGGCCCGGCTCGACAAGGTGCGCTGGTGGCTCGAGCGCGCGCGGCCGGATGTCCTCATGCTGCAGGAGACGAAGCTGACCGACGAGAACGCGCCGCACGACGCGTTCGCCGCTGCCGGCTATGCGCTCGCGCATCACGGCGAAGGGCGCTGGAACGGGGTCGCCATCGCCAGCCGCTGCGGGCTCGAGGACGTGGTGACGAACTTCGGCGAGCCGCTGCGCCGCGGCGTTACGGAGGAGGTCGGCGACGACGAGCCGCTCGCCGAGGCGCGCATGATCGCCGCCACCTGCGGCGGCATTCGCGTCGTCTGCGTCTATGCGCCGAACGGACGCAGCGTCGGCTCGCGCTTCTACGAGGCGAAGCTCCTCTGGTTTGCGCGCCTGACGCGCTGGCTCGAGCGTGCCGCCGATCCCGCCGAGCCGCTCGTGCTCGGCGGCGATCTCAACGTCGCGCCGGCCGACATCGACGTCTGGGACCCGCGCGCCTGCCACGGCGGCACGCACGTCTCGCCGCCGGAACGCGCGGCCTTCACCGCGCTCTGCCAGTGGGGGCTGGTCGACACCTACCGCCAGCATCACCCGCAACCGGGCCGCTACTCGTGGTGGGACTACCGCGCCGGCAACTTCTACCGGAACATCGGCATGCGCATCGATCATCTGCTCGCGACGCCGCCGCTCGCCGCGCGCACGATCTGGGCGGAGATCGACCGCGAGGCGCGCAAGGGCAAACCGGTGCCGTCCGATCACGCGCCGGTGGTCATCGACGTCGATGAGCCCGGCCATCCGTTCGACGCCGGCTGGGAATCGGCCGCCGTCCGCATCGCCGCCCGCCGCGGGTGAACGGCCGGAGTACCGCGGATTACGCGGGATCCGCTGATTCCACGGATTCTGATCCGGATCCGTGCAATCGGGTCGGATCCGCTGAATCCGCGGTAGGAGTGTTGCCCTCGCGAGGCAAGGCGGTGACGCCGATCTCGGCGAGCGCCATCTGCCACTGGGGGAGCAGCGCCGCGACCGGCGCCTCCTCGCGCAGGCGGAAGACGTAGCCGTCGCGCTCGCCGCGGCTGCGCAGCCAGGCGGCGAGAATGATCGTGCCGTCGACGTCCTCGGGCGCGATGCCGCGTTGGCCCGGCAGCGACAGCTCGGCCTGGACGCGTGCCGCAAACGCCGCGAGCTCGTCGGCCGCGCGCACCGCGGCGCGCGCGACGAGCCGGCCGTGCGCGACGGCATAGCACAGCGCCGCACCGCCGTCGGCCGCCGGCTGCAGCGCGACGAAGTGCTGGCGCTCGACGATGAAGCTCATCGTCCGCTGGCGGAAGCGCATGCGGCGCACGAGCTCGAGCTCGCGCTGGACGCGCGCTGCGGCCTCGAAGCGCTGCGCCTCGGCGTGCGCGGCGCGGCGCGCCTCCAGCGCCCGCTGCGCGGCGCCGATCTCGCCGTCGAAGAAGCGCGCCGCGGCGGCGACCTGCTGCGCGTACGCGGAGCGGTCGACGCGTTCGGCGCACGGCGCCGTGCAGGCGCCGATCTGCCCCTGCAGGCAGGGCGAGGTCTCGGGCGACGGACGCAGCGCGCCGCTGCAGGTGCGCAGGCGGAAGAGGCGCGCGAGCAGCGCCTGCATCTCGAGCGCCGCGCGCCGGCCGCGGAACGGGCCGAAGTAGCGCCCGGCCCGGCCGGTGAGGCGGTTGACGACCATGAGGCGCGGATACGCCTCGGCGACGCTCAGCTTGAGGAACGCGATCTGCGGCAGGTGCTTGCTGAGCGTGTTGTACGGCGGCTTGCAGCGCCGGATCTCCTCCGCCTCGCGCAGCGCCGCCTCGAGCTCCGAACCGGCGACCTCGACCTCGACGTCGTGGATGTGGCGGATGAGATCGAGCACCTTGCCGCGATGCGTCGCGGCGTTCGTCACGTAGCTCGCGACGCGCTGGCGCAGGTTCTTCGCCTTGCCGATGTAGAGCAGCCGCCCGTCGGCGCCGCGGAAGCGGTAGATGCCCGGCGCCTGCGGCAGCGCGCTCACCCGCGCCCGCGGCAGCGGGCACACCCAGCGCCGGCCGTCGCTGGCGCGGTGCTGGAAATCGAGCAGCTCGCCGACGCGCAGCACGCCGCGCAGGCGCAGCAGCTCGAGCAGATGGAAGAGCAGCTCGACGGTGATCTGCGCGTCGCCGAGCGCGCGGTGGCGGTCGACGAGCGGCACGCCGAAGTGCCCGGCGAGCGCGTCGAGCGACTTGCGCCGCAGCTGCGGCAGCAGGCGGCGCGCGAGCCGCAGCGTGCAGACGTGCGGCGCCTCGATCGTGCGCCCGTCGAGCGCGCGGCGCGCGGCGTTGAGGAAGCCGAGATCGAACGCGGCGTTGTGGGCGACGAGCACGCTGCCGGCAGCAAAGGCGAGGAAGGCGGGCAGCACGGTATCGATGCGCGGCTGGCCGGCGAGCATCGCCGGCGTGATGCCGGTCAGGCTGGTGATGAACGGCGGCAGGCGGCGGCCGGGATCGACGAGGTGGACGAAGCGGTCGACGATGCGGCCGCCGGCGACCTTGCACGCGCCGAGCTCGATGATGCCGTGGCCGCGGTCGGGCGCACCGCCGGTGGTCTCGAGGTCGACGACGACGAAGGTCGCGTCGGCGAGCGGCGCGGCGAGCGCGGCATGCGCGGTCGCGATCCAGCGGCCGCTCGCCGCCGAAAACGCGAAGCGCCGGTCGGCACCGAGCAGCATGTGCAGGAAGCGCGGCCCGAGCTCGGTGTCGGCGCCCGGGCGGGTGAAGACGAGGTCGAGCAGCTCGCGCGGCGTCGCCCCCGACGGCCGCTCGAGCAGGTAGGCATGCAGCGCGTCCCGCATCGGCGCGGGCGCCTATAGCATGAGCGAAAGTCCAGCGAAAACCGATTTTCAACGCGAAGGCGCGAAGACGCAGAGGCGGAGAAACGCTTCGCGTCTCCGCGTCTTCGCGTTGCGATCAAGACCCTGCGGCAGTCTGTTGAAGATACTCTTCGATGAACGGATCGATCTCGCCGTCGAGGACTGCGTCGGCGTTGCCGATCTCCTTGCCGGTGCGGTGGTCCTTCACCAGGCGGTAGGGGTGCAGGACGTAGGAGCGGATCTGGCTGCCGAAGGCGATGTCCTTCTTCGTCTTGTTCAGCGCGTCGATCTGCTCGCGCTGCTTCTGCATCTCGAGCTCGTAGAGCTTGGCGCGCAGGATCTTGAACGCCGTCGCCTTGTTCTTGTGCTGCGAGCGCTCGTTCTGACAGGCGACGACGATGCCGGTCGGGAGGTGCGTCAGGCGCACCGCCGAATCGGTCTTGTTGACGTGCTGGCCGCCGGCGCCGCTCGACCGGTAGGTGTCGATGCGCAGGTCCTTCTCGTCGATCTCGACCTCGACGTCGTCCTCGATCTCCGGGTAGACGAACAGCGAGGCGAACGACGTGTGCCGGCGCGCGTTCGAATCGAACGGCGAAATGCGCACCAGGCGGTGCACGCCGACCTCGCTCTTCAGATAGCCGAAGGCGTACGGCCCCTCGACGGTGAACGAGGCGCTCTTGATGCCGGCGCCTTCGCCGGGCTGCAGGTCGACGATCTCGGTCTTGTAGTCGTGGCGCTCGCACCAGCGCAGATACTGGCGCAGCAGCATCTCCGCCCAGTCCTGCGCCTCGGTGCCGCCGGCGCCGGCCTGCAGCTGGACGATCGCGTTGCCGGCGTCGTGCTCGCCGCCGAGCAGGCGCTGCAAATCCATCGTGTGCAGCGCCGCTTCCACGGTGTCGAGCGTGCGTGCCGCCTCGGCGGCCGAGTCGGCATCGCCCTCGGCGGCCATCTCGAGATAGAGCTCGACCTCGTCGAGGGCCTCCTGCTGCTTGCGCCAGTTCGTCAGCGGCACGGTCAGCTGGGCGCGTTCGCGCGTGACCGCCTGGGCCTTCTCCTGGTCGTTCCAGAAGTCGGGCTCGGACGAAATCGCATCGAGCTCCTGGATGCGTGCCTCCCGTTTCGGGAGGTCAAAGATGCCTCCCGAACGCCTGCAGGCGTTCGCGCAGCGCGGCGCAGCGGTCCTTCAGATCCGACAGTTCGAGAGTGGCCATGGCGGGTGACAGTAGGATGCGCGCCGGGCGGATGGAAGCCGGGCGGGGCGTGCGGCGCGCGCCCCGCCCGGCGGCTCAACGCGTCCGGCGCATGACGCGCTCTACTTCTTGATCAGCTCGATATCGACGATGACGTCGACCTCGTTGCCGATCATCGCGCCGCTGGTGCCGCCATAGCTGATGCCGAAATCCTGGCGGTTGAGACGGGTGGTCACCGTGCCGCCGAGCTTGGTGTTGCCGAACGCGTCCTGGATCGGCGTCGTCGCGCCCTCGACGTCGAGCACGACCTCTTTCGTCACGCCGTGCAGGGTGAGGTCGCCGGTGACCTTGTACTGGCCGTCGGCGCCGGCCTCGACGCGCTTCGAGACGAACGTGATCGTCGGGTACTTCGCGACGTCGAAAAAGTCCGGGCTTTTCAGGTGCTCGTCGCGCTTGGCCTCGCGCGTGTCGATGCCGGTGACGTCGATCGTCGCTTCGACGCGCGACTGCGTGATGTCGGCGTCGTCGAGCACCACCGTGCCGGTGATCTTGCCGAGATCGCCGCGCACCTTGGCGATCATGAGATGGCGCACCGCGAAGTGCGCGCCGGAATGTGCCGGATCGATCTCCCAGGTTGTGGTGCCGGCAAACGCCGGCGTCGCGAGCATGAGCAGCAGCAGTGCGAAGCGGAACATACGGACCTCCCCCAGGGCGAAATGCCGACCAGTGTCCGGATGATTCGCGCCGGCGCAAGAGGCGCCGCAACAGCCGACCCGGATCCTGGAGGGCGCGTGTTGGAGGAGGCGCGCTGGTGCTAGGTCAGCGCCCGCAGCAGGGCGCGTTGTTTGGCGAACATGCGGCGGGCGTCGGCGGGCGAGCGTTCGTGGTCGTAGCCAAGGAGGTGGAGGATGCCGTGGGCGAGGAGGACGCGCACCTCGTCGGCGACCGGGACGCCGCGCGCCGCGGCCTGGCGGGCGGCGGTGTCGAGCGAGATGACGACGTCGCCGAGGACGTCGGGATGGATGCCGGCGTCCTCGCCCTCGCGCAGCGCGAACGCGAGCACGTCGGTCGGCCGGTCCTTGCCGCGGTAGTCGCGGTTGAGGGCGTGCATCTCGGCATCGCCGATCAGCGCGATGCTGAGCTCGCCGTCGACGGCGAGGGCGGCGAGGAGGCGCTGCGCGTCGCGGCGCACGTCGGCGGCGCGGACGCCGGGCAGGCGGCGGCGCACGGCGAGCGCGATACGCTCTTCCGCCGCGCGGGCCTTGCGCTCCGCCGTGGCATGCCCGGGGCGCGCTGCAGGCGGGCGAGGACGCCCGCGGTCCGGCTGTGGCGGCATCCGCCGCTACGCGCCGGTCGGCTCGCCGCCGTTTTCGGCGCGGTCGTAGGCGGTGATGATGTCGCGCACGAGGCGGTGGCGGACGACGTCGCGCTCGTCGAACGTGCAGAAGCGGATGCCGTCGACCGCGCCGAGGATCTGCATCGCGTGCTTGAGGCCGGACGGCTTGCCGGATGGCAGGTCGATCTGCGTCACGTCGCCGGTGATCACCGCCTTCGAGCCGTAGCCGAGCCGGGTGAGGAACATCTTCATCTGCTCGGGCGTCGTGTTCTGCGCCTCGTCGAGGATGACGAAGGAGTCGTTCAGCGTGCGGCCGCGCATGAAGGCGAGCGGCGCGACCTCGATCGTGCCCTTCTCGAGCATCTTGCGGGCGCGGTCGAAGTCGACCATGTCGTGCAGCGCGTCGTAGAGCGGCCGCAGGTACGGGTTCACCTTCTCGGCGAGATCGCCGGGCAGGAAGCCGAGCTTCTCGCCGGCCTCGACCGCCGGGCGGGTGAGGATCATGCGCGCGAAGTTGTCGCGCATCAGCGCCGCGACCGCCATCGCCATCGCGAGGTACGTCTTGCCCGTGCCGGCTGGGCCGATGCCGAAGACGATGTCGAAGTGGCGGATCGCGTCGATGTACGCCTTCTGCGCCACGCTCTTCGGCGTCACGACGCGCTTGTGCGAGGTGATGTAGATCGAGTCGAGGAAGATGTCGCGCAGCTTCGCGCCGCGGTCGCGCGACAGGATGCGCACCGCGTAGTCGACGTCGCTCGCGTAGATCGGGTAGTCGTGCTCGAGCAGCCCGTAGAGCTCCTTCAGCACGCGCCCGGCGAGCTCGCGCTCGATCGCGTCGCCCTCGATGATCAGCGTGCGGTCGCCGAGCCCGATGCGCACGCCGGTGGCGCGTTCGACGGTCTTGATGTGCTCGTCGTGATGGCCGAGCAGATCGTGGAACCGGTGGTGGTCGTCGAACTGAACTTCGGTCGTGTCCGCCATGCGGGTTCAACGCGAAGACGCAAAGACGCGAAGACGGAACAGCCAAAGTCTTCCTGGCTCCGCGCCGTCGCGGCTTCGCGTTGAGAGATCGATCACGAAACCAATTCTACCGCGCGCGCCAGGGCGGCGTCGATCTGTGAGGGGTCGCTGCCGCCGGCCTGCGCGAGCTCGGGGCGGCCGCCGCCCTTGCCGCCGACCAGCGGGGCGATCTGGCCGACGAGCTTGCCGGCGTGCACCTGGCCGGCGAGGTCCTTGGTCACCGCGGCGAGCAGGCGCACCTGGCCGTCCTGCTGGCTGGCGAGCACGACGATGCCGGACCCGAGGCGCTCGCGCAGCTGGTCGGCGATCTCGAGGAGGCGCTTCGGGTCGGCGTTGTCGACGCGGCCGGCGATGATCTTGCGGCCGTTGACCTCGCGTGCCTGCGCGAGGAGGTCGCCACTCTGGTTGCCGGCGACCTGGCGCTGCAGCTGCTGGAGCTGGCGCTCGAGCTGCTTCTGCTGCGCGAGCAGGCGTTCGACGCGCTCGGCGAGATCCTCTTCGCTGCCGCGCACCAGCTCGGCGACCTTGCGCAGCGACTGCTCGGAGGTGCGCACCCATTCGAGCGCGCCGACGCCGGTGATCGCCTCGATGCGCCGCGTGCCGGCGGCGACGCCGCTCTCGCCGCGCAGCTTGAAGAGGCCGATGTCGCCGGTGCGCCGCACGTGCGTGCCGCCGCACAGCTCGGTCGAGAAGTCGCCCATGCGCACGACGCAGACGCGATCGCCGTACTTGTCGCCGAAGAACGCCAGCGCGCCGGCCTTGATCGCCTCGTCGTAGGGCATGTTCTCGGTCGTCACCTCGGCGTTCTCGCGGATGTGCGCGTTCACCTCTTCCTCGATGCGGCCGAGCAGGGCGGCCTCGATCGGGACCGGCTGGGTGAAGTCGAAGCGCAGGCGGTCGGGGGCGACGAGCGAGCCGGCCTGGCGGACGTGCTCGCCGAGCGTGCGGCGCAGGACGCCGTGCAGGATGTGGGTGACCGAGTGGTTGAGGCGCGTCGCCTCGCGGCGCTCGCGGTCGACGCGCAGGCGCGCCGTCTCGCCGGTGCGCACCGCCCCGCGCACGACGGTGCCGACATGGACGATGAGGTCGGGACGCGGCTTGAGCGTGTCGGTGATCTCGACGAGCGATCCGTCGGCGGTCTCGATCACGCCGCGGTCGCCGACCTGGCCGCCGGACTCGCCGTAGAAGGGCGTCTCGGCGGTGACCAGGTGCACGGTGTCGCCGGCGCGGACCTCGGTGCGCGACTCGCCGTCGACCGACAGGGCGGTGATCGGCGACTCGTACTCGTAGACGTGATCGCCGGCGAAGCGCGACGACTCCGTGCTGCCGACGATGATGCCCTCACCGGCGGCCTTGCGCGCCTCGCGCGCGCGCTGGCGCTGCGCGGTCATCGCCGCGGTGAACCCGGCCTGGTCGACGGTGATGCCGTGGTCGCGCAGGATGTCCTCGGTCATGTCGACCGGGAAGCCGTAGGTGTCGTAGAGCTTGAACGCCACATCGCCGGGCAGCACCGTCCGGCCCGCCTGCTGCAGCCGCTCGCGCTCCTGGGCGAGCAGCGCGAGGCCGCGGTCGAGCGTTTCGGCGAAGCGCTCCTCCTCGCTGCGCACGACGTCCTCGATGTAGGCGCGGCGCTCGACGAGCTCGGGATAGGCGCCGCCGAGCACGGCGCCGACCGGCTCGGACATGCGCCACAGGAACGGCTCGGTGAAGCCGAGCACGCGCGCGTGACGCGCGGCACGGCGCAGGATGCGGCGCAGCACGTAGCCGCGGCCTTCGTTCCCCGGCACGACGCCGTCGGCGATCATGCAGTTGAGCGCCCGGCTGTGGTCGGCGATGACGCGCATCGCGAGGTCGCCGTCGGCATCGGCGCCGTAGCGGCGGCCGCTCGCCGTCTCGACGAACGCGATCAGGCGGCGGAAGAGGTCGGTGTCGTAGTTCGACGGCACCCCCTGCAGCACCGCGGTGACGCGCTCGAGGCCCATGCCGGTGTCGACGTGCTTGGCGGTGAGCTCGACGAGCGAGCCGTCGGGCCGGCGGTCGTACTGGATGAAGACGAGGTTCCAGAGCTCGATGAAGCGCGAGCAGCCGACGTTCACCGCGCACTGGTGGCCGGCGACGTGCTGCTTGTCACAGGCCTCGGGACCGCGGTCGATGTGGATCTCCGAGCACGGACCGCAGGGGCCCGTGTCGCCCATCTCCCAGAAGTTGTCCTTCTCGTCGAAGCGCAGGATCTGCGCCGGCGTGATGTCGGTCTCGCTCTTCCAGAGCCCCTCGGCCTCGTCGTCGGTGCGGTAGACCGTCGCCCAGAGCTTGTCCTTCGGCAGCTTCCAGACCTCGGTCAGCAGCTCCCACGCCCAGCGGATCGCTTCCTGCTTGTAGTACTCGCCGAACGACCAGTTGCCGAGCATCTCGAACAGCGTGTGGTGGTACGTGTCGCGCCCGACCTCCTCGAGATCGTTGTGCTTGCCGCTCAGCCGCAGACACTTCTGCGCGCTCGCCGCGCGCGGGTTGGCGCGCGTCTCCTGGCCGAGGAAGACGTTCTTGAACTGCACCATGCCGGCGTTGGTGAACAGCAGCGTCGGATCGTTGCTCGGCACGATCGAGGAGCTGCGCACCACCTCATGGCCGCGGGCGCGGAAAAACTCGAGAAAACTGCTGCGGACATCGGCGCCGGTCATCATCTGTCCACGGTTAAAGGAAGCGTTCTGCTGGTTCAACGGAGAGGTGACAGATGAACACGGATGGCCACGGAGCGCCCTTGCGGGGCCTCGGACAAACAGCGTCTTCCGGGTTCCCGAGGGGGTTCAGTGCTGACGTGCTGACGTTC
>CBFGUK010000083.1:0-18490 GCA_965651925.1 uncultured bacterium
TGCCGGCACTCAGCGGCCGCGGCGCCGGCGCGCACGTGCCGCAGCCGCCGGCGTTCGACCGGCGCGGCGGCACGGCACCGCGCGGCAGCGCGGCGGTGCAGAAGAACGCGGTGCCCTCGCTCGGTGGCCGCGCGGCGCCGAAGGGGACGATGCCGTCGCTCGGTAATCGCGGTGCGACGGGCGGCCCGGCGAACGTCGCGCGCGGGGCGCAGCCG
Source organism: uncultured bacterium (assembly GCA_965651925.1). Lineage (GTDB taxonomy): Bacteria > Desulfobacterota > Binatia > HRBIN30 > CADEER01 > CBFGUK01. Next base: position 216 of record CBFGUK010000083.1, read on the forward strand.
CCGCGCTTCGAGCGGCAACCGTCGACCGGCAGCCCGGCGGCAGTGAGCCGCGGCACGACGCGCGCGCAGCCGCCGAAGGCGCCGGCCCGCGGCGCGGACAATCTGCGCCGCGCGCAGGAGACGGCTCCGCGCGTCAATCCGTCGGCTGTCAGCCGCGCGCCGGCGTCGCGTGCACCGGCGCCGGCGATGCGCCGCGCTGCGGCCCCGCCGCCGGTGCGCGGCGCGACGAAGCCGCGCGACACGGCGCGTGTCGAGCGCCTGCGCCAAGCCGCGCCGCCGTCGCGGGCGGCGAGCTCGCGACTGAGCCGCGCGCCCGCCCCGCGCGCGTCTTCCTCGGGTCGCGTCGAGGCTCCCAAGGCGCCGGCGCGCGCGCCGGTGCGCAGCCTGGCCAGGGCGTACGACGGTCCGTCGGCGTCCGCCCCGCGTCCCGCGCCCTCGCAGCTGCGCACCGCGCCGGCGCGCTCGGCGCCGGTGGGATCCGCGCCCATGGTGCGTTCCGCGCCGGCCGTGCGCTCGGCGCCGATGGTGCGTTCCGCCCCGATGGCGCGCTCGGCGCCACCGGGGATGATGCGCTCGGCGCCGCGGGCGCCGTCGATGCCGAAGGGCGGCGGCATGCCGAACTTCTCCCGCTGACCAGACCCGGTCAGAATGGTCAGCCACCGAGGCGAGAAGGACATCGAGTCGAGCTGATCGCGTCTCGTTGGATCCTGGCGAGAAGTGAACGCGGTCACGCATGACGTGATCAACGACGGATCACTCGACTCGGTGTCCTCTCGGTGGCGAGATCCGGCTGCCGTTTGCGGCCTGCGTTGCTCGCCGGTCGTTGCCGTGCTCGGGTGCGGCGCGATGGACCGCCGCCGCCTCGCCCTGCTTGCCGTGACGCTGGCGGTGCTCACCTGGGGCTGCAGCAACGTGATGATCAAGGCCGTGTCGGTCAGCGGCCTCGTCGCCTCGTTCTACCGGTTGTGGTTCGCGTTGCCGCTGCTCTGGGCGATCCCGCTGTGCTCGTCCCGCGCGCGCGCGCGGCTCGATCGCGACTGGCTCGCCGCCTCACTGATCGGCGGCGGGCTGTTCGCCGTGCACCAGGTGTTCTTCTTCACGGCGCTCAAGGCGACGACGGTCGCCAACGTCTCGCTGATCGGCGCGCTGCAGCCGCCGCTGGTCCTGCTCGTCGCCGGGCGCTGGTTCGGCGAACACACCGCGCGCGCCGCGATCGGCTGGTCGGTCGTGGCGCTGGCCGGTACGGCGCTGGTGATCGTCGGCGGTGCCGGCCTGCCGGGCTGGAGCCCGCTCGGTGACGTGCTCTCGGTGGCGAACCTGTTCGCGTTCACCGCCTACTTCCTCGCCTCCAAACGCATCCGTGCGCGCACTGGCACGGCCGAGTACCTGATCGGCATGACCAGCGTCGCGGCGCTGCTGATCCTCGGCGTCTGTCTGGTCACCGGACAGCAGCTGCTCTCGCCGGTGGGCGGGGAATGGCTCGTGCTCCTCGCGCTGGCGGTGTTCCCCGGGACGCTCGGGCACTTCCTCACCAACTGGGCGCACCCGCACACATCGGCGTTCGTCGTGTCGATCATGCTGCTCGCCGTGCCGGTGATCGCCTGTGCTGGCGCGGCGGTCTTTCTCGACGAACGGCTCGGCGGTGTGCAGATCGCCGGCGCGGTGCTGGTGCTGGTGTCGGTCGCGTGCGTCGTGCGCGCGCGGCCGCGTCAGGCGGGCGAGCTGGCCGAGAGCGCCGCGGAAACCGACGCGCCGTAGGCGCGGTCGGGAGCAGCGGGCGCGCACCACGCACGCTGCGGTCGCGTGCGTGCGGAGGTCAGAACGGCGTGCGGCTCAGCATCCAGAGACTGGCGGCGGCGATGAAGATCCCCGTGCCGGTGACGAAGCCCGACACCGGTGGTGCCCAGCGCTCGCGGTTGTCGACCGGGCTGAGCAGGAACTCTGCGCATTCCCCATGCGACGTCATCAGCAGTGCGCTCAGCACGAGCCCGGCGAGCGCTCCGGCAAGCATGTTCATGTCCATGTGTTTCCCCCCGGATCGAGCACCTCGGTCCGGAGCGGGTCCGGCCCGTCAGTCGTCCCACCTGCCCGGCGGGGCGCCTGCATGCTCTTCACGCAGTAATGCGCCGAATGCTGCTGATTAGGCAAGGTCAAAATTTCGGTTGACCGGTCGCCTTGGCGGCCTGAGCCGGCGCGCCGCCGCGGTCACCGGTCGACCGACGGCGCAAGCAATGAAAAACCCGACCCTTTGTGGTTGCGCCGGCGCCGGCGATCGGCTGTGAGTCGGCGATGGCGCGGGGGGCACGCGGCGGCGGCTGGGTGGGGTGCGTGCGCCGGCTGGGCGCGCTGCTGCTGCTCGTCGCCGGCGTCGCGCGTGCCGAGGACAGCGACCGCGTACGCTGGTACGCCGGCATCCGCTACGAGCTCGCCCCCGGCGCGACGCGCGCGCACGACATCATCGGCGGCGTCGCCGGCGTCAACCTGACGCGCCACCTCGGCTTCGAGGTCGCGGTCGACTCGTACGAGCGCAAGGTCGGCGATCTCTCCGAGCTCAGCGTCATCGGCATCTCGCCGCAGCTGCGCCTGCGCTTCCCGCTCTGGCACGACCGTCTGGTGCCGTACGCGATCGCCGGCATCGGCATGGTGGTGACGCAGCCGAACGATGCCCGCGCCGCAGTGCACTGGACGCGCGGCAAGACGCAGCTGTTCGCCGCCGGCACGCTCGGGCTCGGTCTCGAGTACTTCATCCACGACAACATCGCGGTCGGCATCGAAGGGCGGCAGCTGCTCAGCAGCGGCGTGAACTACGAGGCCAACGGCGAGAACGGGCGCACCGGCATCAGCGCCGGCCTGCTGACCTTCGGCGTGCGCCTGTTCTACCCCGAGCTCGATCCGGCCGCGCTCGCCGCCGAGAAACGCGCGGCGCGCGCGCGCTTCTTCCTCGACCTGCGCACCGGCGGCGCGCTGCTCGTCGATTCGGAGCCGTTCGCCGGGCTCGCCGCCGGTCCCGAGCAGCGCTTTCTCGAGAGCAACTTCACGTTCGCCTTCGGCGTCACCGTCGGCGCGACGCTCGGCCGCTACGCGTCGCTCGAGCTGGCGATGGACAACTACGAGATCGGCCTCGGCTTTCCCGGCGAGCCGCAGTTCGGCGAGTACTCGGTGTTTCCGATCCTCGTGCAGACGCGGCTGCGCTATCCGCTGCTCGCCGACCGGCTCGAACCGTACGTGCTGTTCGGCCTCGGCGGCGAGTACGCGCAGGTCAACGACCTCACCGGCACCGGCAAGGTGCTCGACCTCAAGGGGCGCGACGTGACGTTCGTCGCGGCGTTCGGCCTCGGCGTCGAGTACGCGCTGCTCGACAACGTCAGCCTCGGCCTCTCGTCGCGCTATCTGCTGTCCCGCGACCACCAGATCCGCTTCCCCGGCCAGGCGCCGATCACCGGCACCCTCGACATGTTCATGCTGGCGGGACATGTACGGATCTTCTTCTGGGATGTGTGAGCGCGCGTGCCGGGGTTACGGGGTTGGGATTACGGGGTCAGGGGGAAGCTCTCAGAAACGATCACGCGACTTCGTGTCCTCCCCACCTCCGCGGCCAATCTTCTTTCCCTGGTCGCCCTCGAGCCGCCGGCGCAGGCTCTGCGCGTTGCGGATGGCGTGGCCGTCGACGTCGTTGTTGAAGTACACCCAGGCAGCGCGATCGGCGGCAACATCGCCGAGCCAGCGCGCCCAGGCCGCAAGCGTCGCGGGCGCGTAGGCGCCGTTGTGGCCGCGCCCGCCGTGCAGGCGCAGGTAGACGATCGGCCCGACGGCGATGCGCGGCGCGGCCGCATCGGGCATGTCGTGCACGCAGAGCGCGACGTCGTGTTCGGCGAGCAGCGCGAAGACGGCGTCGGTGTACCAGGTCGGGTCGCGGAACTCGATCACCTGGCGCGGCGCGCGCGGCAGCAGCGCCAGATAGTCGGCGAGGCGCGCGCGGTCGCAGCGCCAGTGCGGCGGCAGCTGGTGGAGCAGCGGACCGAGATGCGCGCCGAGCGGCGCGAGCGCGGTCAGCACGCGCGCCAGCGGTTCGGGTCCGCCGCGCAGCTTGCACATGTGCGTCAGGTAGCGGTGTACCTTTGCCGCGTACACGAAGCCCGGCGGCGCCTGCGCCGCCCACTGCGCCACCGCCGCGGCGGTCGGCATGCGGTAGAACGTCGCGTTGAGCTCGACGGTGTCGAATTGCCGCGCGTACCATCCGAACCACGCGCGCGCCGGCAGCGTCGCCGGATAGAAGCGGCCACGCCAGTGCGTGTAGCTCCAGCCCGAGCAGCCGATGCGGACGGTCATGGGGGGACGATAGGGGGTTAGGGGGATGAGGGTTAGAGGGTTGGGGGTGAAGAGGAGAAGAATCAGCCACAGAGGTGGGGAGGACGCGGAGTCGAGTTGATCATTGGATTCCGAGCGATCCCAACCCTCAACCCTCAACACACGACCTCTCCCGACAACCTGCCGGTCTGTTAAAGAGCAGACGTGTTCGCGCGCGCCTCCGCCGCTCCCGGTTCCACCCTGACGCTCGCGGAGCGGGCGCGCCTGCTGGCGCAGCTGGCGCGCGTCTTCATCGCCTGGCAGCGGTACGATACGCGACGGCCGAGTCCGGTGCCGGACAACCCGCGCTTCATGGACGCGCGCAGCGCCGCGGCGCTGCTGCGCGACGGCGACGTCGTCGCCTGCTCGGGGCTGGGCGGCAACCAGCGCGCCGCGATCCTCTACTGGGCGATCCGCGAGTGCTTCGAGGAGACCGGCCATCCCGCCGGCCTCACGGTGCTCAATCTCGGCGGCCACGGCGGCCGCGGGCGCGTGCCCGGCACGCTCGAGGAGCTCGGGCGCGAGGGCCTGTGCGCGCGCCTGATCACCGGCCACTTCGAGACGTTCCACGCCATGCTGGCGCTCGCCGAGCGCGGCCGCTGCGCGCTGCAGTGCATTCCGCAGGGCACGCTCGCGCTGCTGCTCGCGGCGCTCGGCGACGGTGACACGTCGCTGCTCAGCGACACCGGCATCGGCACTTTCATCGATCCGCGCGTCGGGCCGGGTTCGCCGGTCGCCGGCACGACGGCCGAGCAGCTCGTCAGCGTCGAGGGCACCCGCCTGCGCTTCCGCGTGCCGCCGATCGACGTGGCACTGTTCAACGCGCCGGCCGCCGATCGTGCCGGCAACATCTACGTCACGCACTGCGCGATGATCGGCGAGACGGCGGAGATCGCGCGTGCCGCGCGCCGCCGGCACGGCCGCGTCCTCGCCACCGTCGGCCGCCTCGTCGCGCATGATCCGCAGCGCATCTTCCTGCCGGCCGACATGGTCGATGCGATCGTCTACGACCCCGACAGCGAGCAGGCCTCGGGCGTGTTTCACCGCGAGCCGTGGCTGGCGCTGACCTGCGACGGCGACGACCGCCAGCCGGTGTCGCATGCCCTCGAACGGGCGCGGTTCGTCAGCCGCGTGGCGGGCGTCACGCCGCGCCGCTCGGCGCTCGACCGCGCCGTGGCGCGGCTGGCCGCCGAGACGCTGCTCGCGCACGTGCCGCCGCGCGGGCGCGTCAACATCGGCACCGGCCTGCCCGAGGAAGTCGCCGCCGCCATGGTCGAGGCCGGGTGGCACGACCGCGTGACGTTCCTCGTCGAGAGCGGACCGGTCGGCGGCGTGCCGGCGCCGGGCGTCTACTTCGGCGCGGCGATCCACCCCGAACGCCTCGTCTCCTCGGCGGAGATGTTCCGGATGACCGGCGAGCGGCTCGACGCGACGTGCCTCGGCGCGCTGCAGGTCGACGCCGCCGGCAACGTCAACGTCTCGCTGCGCGCGCCCGGGCCATGCGGGTTCGTCGGTCCTGGCGGCTTCATCGATCTCAGCACCGCGGCGCGCACCATCGTCTTCGTCAGCCAGTGGATGCAGGGCGGGGCGATGACCCTGAGCGGCGGCCGCGTACGCATCGCGCGCCGCGGCGCGCCGAAGTTCGTGCCGCGCGTCGATCAGATCACCTTCAACGGCCGCCGCGCGCTCGCCGCCGGCAAGCAGGTCTTCTGGGCGACGCCCGTCGGCCTCTTCACCCTCACCCGCCGCGGCGTCGAGCTCACCGCCGTGATGCCCGGGATCGATGTGGAGCGCGACGTGCTGGATGTGGCGGGGGATGTCGTACGGGTGGCGAAGGAGGTGGGGGGCGTCCAGCTGACAGGTTGTTAGGTTGTTAGTTGTTAGGTTGTTACGTCGCCTGTGACGAGGGCACGCAGTGACGTCAGTCTGCGCGTCACCTTGAGCTTGCTCGCGCTGGAGTTGTCAGATGCCCCCTCAGATGCCCCTCACCCTATCCCCTGCGGGGAGCGGGGACTTCGCTATCTGCCCTTCCACACGGGGGGGCGCTTCTCCTTGAACGCGGCGATGCCTTCCTTGGCGTCGTCGCTCATGAAGACGCGCGCGGAGTGATTCATCTCGTTCTCCAGCGCCTGGGTGAGGCCGAGGAAGGTGCTCTCCTTCGCCGACTGCTTGCAGGCGCGGACGGCGAGCGGTCCGTTGCGGCAGATCGTCTCCGCCCACGCGCGCGCCGTCGGCAGGACTTCGGCGCGCGGCACGACGGCGTTGACGAGGCCCATCTGCAGCGCGCGCGCCGGCGTGATGCGATCGGCGAGCAGCAGCACTTCCATCGCGTTGCACCACGAGAGCTGGCGGGCGCTGTGCACCGTCGAGCCGCCGCCGGGGAACAGCCCGCGGCGCGGCTCGGCGAGCTGGAAGTAGGCATCGTCGGCGACGACGCGCAGGTCGGTGTTCCACATCATCTCCATGCCGCCGGCGGCGCAGATGCCGTTGATCGCCGCGATCACCGGCTTGTAGAGCGTGAATTCGCTGCCGTCGGGCAGCGTCGCGCCGTCGCGCAGCACGGCGATCAGGCTGTGCGCCATCGTGTACTGCGAGCCGGCGACGGTCTGCCGCGCGCCACCGGCGGCGAGGTCCTCGACGTGATCGGTGACGTAGGCGATGAACTTCTTCAGGTCGGCGCCGACGCAGTAGACGTCGCCGACGCCGGTGAGGATCGCGACGTAGGCGTCGTCATCGTCGCGGAAGCGCACCCAGCCGTCGGCGAGCTGGCCGAAGTGCTCGAGGTCGAGCGCGTTGCGCGCCTCCGGCCGGTCGATGGTGATCGTGACGACGTGGCCGTCCTTTTCGTAATGGATCGCCATGGGCGTGCGTCTACCATGGCGCAGCGCGCAGACGCGAAGACGCGGAGGAGTGCTTCGCGTCGTTGCGTCTGCGCGTCGAGACTCCGGTCGCCTTGACTCGCAGGCGACGGGCTCACTAGCGTCGCGCGTCATGGCCGCCGGTCCGGAACAGGCGCTACTCGATTTCAGCGGCCGCGTGGCGCTCGTCACCGGCGGCACGCGCGGGCTCGGGCGCGAGATGGCCTTCGCGTTCGCGCGCTGCGGTGCCGACGTCATCGTCGCCAGCCGCAAGGCCGAGGCGTGCGCGGCGACCGCGGCGGCGATCCGCGAGGCGACCGGCCGGCGCGCGGTCGGCCACGCGTGTCATGTCGGCCGCTGGGGCGAGGTCGACGCGCTCGCCGCCGCGGCGTGGGACGCGTTCGGGCAGGTCGACATCCTGGTCAACAACGCCGGCCTCTCGCCGCTCTATCCCGCCGTCGAGGCGGTCGACGAGGCGCTCTGGGACAAGGTGCTGGACGTGAATCTCAAGGGGCCGTTCCGGCTGACGGCGCTGCTCGGCTCGCGCATGGCCGGCGGCCGCGGCGGGGCGGTGATCAACATCAGCAGCACGGCGGCGAGCGTGCCGACCGCCCACGTGATCCCCTACGCGGCGGCGAAGGCCGGCCTCGAGGCGATGACCGTCGGCTTCGCGCGCGCGCTCGGGCCGCGCGTGCGCGTCAACGCGATCCAGGCCGGGCCGTTCTTCACCGACATCAGCAAGGCGTGGGACCGCGAGGCGTTCGCGCACCTGGCACGCAGCTTCGCGCTCGGCCGCGGCGGCGAGCCGGCGGAGATCGTCGGCGCGGCGCTCTATCTCGCCAGCGACGCGGCGAGCTTCACCACCGGCGCCGTGCTGCGCGTCGACGGCGGCGCCGCGGGAACGGTGCGCTGACATGGGTGAGGCGAACGTCGGCATCGAGCGCGCGCTCGTCGACTTCGAGGTCGTCGGCGCGTGGATGGACGCGCAGGGGCTGCCGCGCGGCGCGATCGCGGACGTCGAGGTGCTGAGCGGCGGGACGCAGAACGTCCTCGTGCGCTTCACCCGCGGCGGGCGCGCCTATGTACTGCGCCGGCCGCCGCGCCACCTGCGCCCGGCGAGCAACGAGGTGCTGCGTCGCGAGGCACGCGTGCTCGCGGCGCTCGCCGGCACCGATGTCCCGCACCCGCGCTTCATCGCCGCGTGCACCGACGAGACGGTGCTCGGCGGCGCGGTGTTCTACCTCATGGAGCCGGTCGACGGCTTCAATCCCTCGATGGGCCTGCCGCCGCTGCACGCCGGCGACGCGGCGATCCGGCACGCGATGGGTCTCGAGGCCGCGGACGCGATCGCGCGGCTCGGGCGCGTCGACCACGTCGCCGTCGGCCTCGCCGACTTCGGCCGCCCCGAGGGCTTTCTCGAGCGTCAGGTCGGGCGCTGGCTGCACGAGCTCGAGACCTACTCGAAGCACGAGGGCTACCCGGGTCCCGATATTCCCGGTCTCGAGGAGGTCGCGGCGTGGCTCGAACGCCACCGGCCGCGCCTCTGGACGCCGGGCATCATGCACGGCGACTACCACCTCGCGAACGTGATGTACGCGTACGACGGGCCGCGCCTCGCGGCGATCGTCGACTGGGAGATGTGCACGATCGGCGACCCGCTGCTCGACCTCGGCTGGCTGCTCGCCACCTGGCCCGGACCGGACGGCCTCGGCAGCCCGGCGGCGCCGCTCGCCGCCGCCGGCGGCCTGCCGACCGCGGAGGAGCTGATCGCGCGCTACGCCGCCGGTTCGTCGCGCGATCTGTCGGCGATCACCTGGTACGCGGTGCTCGCGTGCTTCAAGCTCGGCATCGTGCTCGAGGGCACGCACGCGCGCGCCTGCGCCGGCAAGGCGCCGCGCGCCACCGGGGATCTGTTGCACTTCATGACCGTCGGGCTGTTCGCCCGCGCCCGGACCTTCATTGCAGGAGCCTGATCATGGCCATCGATTTCACTCTCACTCCCGAGCTCGACGAGCTGCGCCTGCGGGTGCGCGACTTCATCCAGCAGGTCGTCAAGCCCGGCGAGGCACAGATCGGCGATCCGGACACGATCGAGCGCGCCGACTACATCCGCATCCTGCTGCAGATGCGCGCCGAGGCGAAGGCCGCCGGCCTGTGGCTGCCGCACATGCCGGCGGAATGGGGCGGCATGGGGCTCGGGCACGTGCAGCTCGCGATGGTGCAGGCGGAGGCGGCGCGCGCCTACTACGGCCCGTGGGTGATGAACTGCCAGGCGCCCGACGAAGGCAACATGCACACGCTGCTGCACTGGGGCACCGACGCGCAGAAGGAGAAGTACCTGCGCCCGCTGTGCGAGGGCGTGGCGATGAGCTGCTTTGCGATGACCGAGCCCGAGGTGGCGGGCTCCGATCCGACGCTCATCCAGACGCGCGCCGTGCCCGACGGCGACACCTGGGTGATCAACGGCCACAAGTGGTTCATCTCCAACGCGCGCCGCGCGAGCTTCGCGATCCTCATCGCGCGCACCGAGGACAACCCCGACCGGCCGCAGGCGGCGACCACCGGCTTTCTCGTCGACATCCCGTCCGAGGGCTGGAACCGCGTGCGCGAGGTCGAGACCATGCACGGCAGCAGCGGCCATTCCGAGATCCGCATCGAGAATCTGCGCGTGCCGAACGCCAACGTCCTCGGCGGCCGCGGGCAGGGACACCGCCTCGGCCAGTACCGCCTCGGCCCGGCGCGCCTCGCGCACTGCATGCGCTGGATCGCGCAGGCCGAGACCGCGCTCGAGATGATGGTCGACCGCTCGCTGAAGCGCTTCGCGCACGGCTCGCTGCTCGCCGAGAAGCAGGGCATCCAGTGGATGATCGCCGACTCGACGATGGAGCTCTACCAGGCGAAGCTGATGGTCCTGCACGCCGCCTACCGCATCGATCGCGGCCTCGACTTCGTCTCCGAGGTGTCGATGGCCAAGCACTTCGTCGCCAACGCGCTCAACCGCATCATCGACCGCGCCATCCAGGTGCACGGCGCGCTCGGCTATTCGAAGGACACGCCGCTCGCGCACATGTTCCAGCACGCCCGCTGGGCGCGCTTCGCCGACGGCGCCGACGAGGTGCACCAGATGCGCATCGCGCAGCGCACCATCGCCGCCTACACGCGCGACGGCCACACGCGCACCGCGACCGGTGATCTGCCGCTGTGAGGAGACGGTGACCGGTGACCAGTGACCAGTGACCAGTGACCGGTGACCGGTGACCAGTGACCGGTGACCGGTGGCCGGTCGGGTCGTTCATTCGCAGTCGCCCGTATCCGGGTCGAGTGCTGACGTGCTGACGTGCTGACGTGAGCGGGAGCTGACGCGCGTCGTTCCGACACGTCAGCACGTCAGCACGTCAACACGTCAGCACCGGCCGCGCGTCAGCGCGGCCGACCGGTCACCGGTCACCGGTCACGTTTCTCGAAGTTACACGTCGCTGCCCGACGATCGCGTCGCTGCCCGGTGGCGGAGGGGGCACGACGCTTGCTCTTCATCTGCCGCACACACCACACCAGCGGCGCGCGGTTCCGCGCGTCGGGAAAGGCAGTACCATGAGAGGACTATCCGCGGCGGCGATGATGGCGCTCGGCCGCACGATGGGGCGGCGGCGCGGTGGCTGGCGGCGGCTGGCGTTTCTCGGTGCGGCGGCCCTGGCGGCGCGCTACCTCGGTCAGCGCGGCGGGCTGCAGGGGATCTTCGGGCAATCCCCGCGGCAGTACGGGCAGCGGCAGCAGGGCCAGTGGCAGCAGCAGGGGCGGTCGAGGTTCGGCACGCAGGAGCGCGAGATGGGCGATGCGGACTCGATCGCGCAGAGCAGCCCGTACGGCTCGGGCGTCGAGCGCGGCGGCGAGCAGGTGCGCCGATGAGCAACGGCGCCGCCGGACGGGCCGCGGATGGATCCGGGCTGCGCGGCGCCGTGGTCGTCATCACCGGGGCGAGCAGCGGCATCGGCCGTGCCACCGCACGCGCGTTCGCGGCGCACGGCGCGCGGCTGGTGCTCGCTGCGCGCCGTGCGCGGCTGCTCGAGACGGCGGTGCGTGAATGCGAGCGCGCCGGCGGCGAGGCGCTGGCGGTGCCGACCGACGTGACCGAGGCGCGCCAGGTCGAGCATCTCGCCGCGCAGGCCGCCGAGCGGTTCGGCGGCATCGACATCTGGGTCAACAATGCCGGCGTGCTGCTGCTCGGCACGTTCGAGGACACGCCGGGCGAGGCGCTCCGTCGGGTGATGGAAGTCAATTTCTTCGGCTGCGTGAACGGCTGCGCCGCGGCGCTGCCGCGGCTGCGCGCGCGCGGCGGCGGCATGCTGATCAACGTGGCCTCGATGGAGGGCAAGTCCGCGGTCGCGTACGCGACGGCGTACGCCGCCTCGAAGCACGCGGTGGTCGGCTTCACGCAGGCGCTGCGCCAGGACCTGCGCGACAGCGGCATCGATGTCTGCACGGTGCTGCCGGCGGCGATCGACACCCCGCTGTTTCAGCACAGCGGCAACTACACCGGCCGCGCCATCCGGCCGCCGCGCCCCGTGTACGACGTCGAAAAGGTCGCCGAGGCGATCGTGCGCTGCGCGCGCTATCCGAAACCCGAGGTAGCGGTGGGCGCCGCCGGGCACGCGATGATCGCGCTGCGGCAGCTGGCGCCGGCCCTGTTCGACCGGTTGGCGGCACGCCAGGTCGAGAGCACCCACTTCCTCGATCGTCCCGAGCCCGCCAACCCCGGCAATCTGTTTGCGCCCGCCGGCGGCGACGAGGGAGCCAGCGGCGGCTGGCGCGACGGCAGCGCCGAGCGCGCGTCCGCGTGATGGCGCGGACGCCTGGTGCGTTTGCGTGTGGCCGATGGCCGGACGCTCCGGTCCATCCGCCACACGCCAGACGGCATCCGGCTGACTGATCAGCTTTCGCGCGGGATCGCTGCCGGATGGGCGACGCGCCAGCGCGGGTGTCGCAGGCGCTGGGCGAGCGAACGGCGCGGTCGGGGCGGACCTGGGCCGCGCGCGTCACCCTGCCGCGCGGCGTTCTTGTAGGCGCCGCGAATATTGAGGGCGGCGAGGGCGATTTGCAGGACGATGATCGCCGCCGCGCCGGCGCTCCAGCCCCAGGCGATCCAGAGCGCGTTACTGAGCAGGAAGGCCCAGAACCCGATCTTGCGCCGCCGCGCCGATTGCGAGGCGACCAGCCACGCGGCGGCGACGGTGACCAGCATCGCCGGCCACTGCAGCAGGTCGAGCCACTCGGCGCTCACATCCGCGGTGCGGAGCACGTGGCGTGCCGTGCGCCTGTTCACCCGTGACGCGATGACGGCACGCTCAGCGCGACGCCCGTTGCGTGCCCGCTACCGGTAGGGACCGGCGCGCGCGCCAATCTTGCAAGCGGCGGCGCATCGCCGGGGCGCGAATCTACCAGCAACCCGTACACGACGCGCGCTGCGCAACGGGATGTGTCCGTGCGTCACCATGGCATGCGCGTCGCTCCATTTGGCCGTGTCGGAACGCCGGGCGTGGGATGGGCTCGCGTCGCGGACGGCCGGCTCGGAAAGGAGCACGAGATGCGTAACAGGATTGTGATCGGCGGTGTGGGCGTGGCGCTCGCTTTCGCGGTCGCCGCGTTCGGTCAGGCGTCCGGCAGCGGCAGCGGCATGGGCGGCACCGGCAGTGGCATGGGTGGCACCGGCAGCGGCGCCGCCGGCATGCAGGGCAGCGGTGGCACTGGCTCCGGCATGGAGGGCAGCGCCGGCATGCAGGGCAGCAGTGGGTCGGCGATGAACGTCACGCCCGACCAGATCGCCTCGAACCCGCAGCAGTACTACGGCAAGTCGGTGCAGGTGAGCTCATCGATCGAGGATCTGCACGGCCAGCAGCTCTTCTCGCTCGGCGAGCAGAAGGGCACGGGAGCCACGGGCTCCGGCACCGGCGCGACCGCCGGCCAGAAGGAACTGCTGGTGATGACGCCGCAGGCGATCACCCAGCTGCGCAGCGATCAGGAGGTGACGGTCAAGGGCACGCTGCGGCCGCTGAAGGTCTCCGAGCTGCAGCGTGATTACCAGTGGTTCGACTCGCAGCGGATCCAGCCCGAAGTGTTGAGCCGCTATAGCGATCAGCCGGTGATCATCGCCGACTCGATCCGCACGAGCGGCGGGCAGGAGCTGATGGGCACTGCCGCCGGTGATGCGCCGGCGGAACAGGGCAGCGAGCAGCGAGGTGGCCGCGGCCTCGGCGATCTGCCGGGCGTGCGCGACATCCCGGGTGCGAGCGAGCTGCCGGGCGGTGCCGGCGAAGGCATGAACCGCTGAGGACCGGCGGGGAGTTGGAACGGCCGCACCGGCCGTTCCGACCCCTTCGTCCCTGCTGCATCCGTGATGGATGCAGCAGGGGTCGTCGGCGACTCGATTCGTTGACGACAGGGGCGGTGTTTTCAGCGGCGGGCGCGGACGACGATGGTGCGCGCGGCGCCGAAATTGCCGGCGACGTCGCGCGCCCGCGCGACGATCACCGTGTCGCCGACGTTGAAACGCCAGGGCTGCGCTATCGGAATGCAGAACTGCACCGTGGACTCGGCATTGACGAACCCGAAGCCGGTGGCGGTGCTGTCGTCTCGCGTGCACGCGAGCTGTGACGATGCGCGGGCGAAGGGCAGGCCGGTGCCATCGTCGGCGCGGCAGCCGAGATCGTTGATCGCATCCATAACGCCCGGATCACCGCTGAAGACGAGCGGCACCGTGGCCGGCACGCCACCGAACAGCGGGGGCTCGGCGTCGCACACGACGGGACTGCCGTCGCCGAGCGGTCGCGAGACGATCACCTGCAGATCCGGCAGGCCGTCGGGTTCGTAGCCGCTCCTGCCGACGGAACGCTGCGACGTCCCCGGACGCGCCTCGACGAGCAGCACCACGGCCTGGGTCACGCGCACCGCATACACCGGACGCCCGAGCGCGTCGGTGTCCGACGGCATCAGCGGCCGGTCGTCGGCACGAGCGAGCCCGAGGTGCGTGATTTCCGGCCCCTCGCCGGGGATCAGCGTCGGCGTGGGCGTTCGCGTCAGGGTCGCCGTCGGCGACGCGCTCGGCGACATCGGAATCGGTGTGCTGGTGGGGCAGGCGGTGACGGTGCCGGTGCGGGTCGCCGTCGACCGCGGCCGCGGCGTGTGCGTCGGCGGGCTGAATGGGCTGACGAGACTGCGCACCACGATCTCGCGTTCGGGTCCGAGCATGCCACCAGTGTCGCGCACGCGCGCGGCGACGATCGTGTCGCCGGCAGGGAAGCTCCAGGCAGCGGCGATCGGCAGGCAGAACTGGATCGCGCTGTTGGGCTGGACGAACGCGAACTCGCCGCCGCGGTCCATGGTGCACGCTTCGGCGCTGAGGCGCCCCGCGGGGTTGCCTCTGCCGTCATCGACCCGGCAGCCGAGATCGTTGATCGCGGCGCGGACCTCGGGCGCGTCGGCGAACGCGAACGGCACGACGCCCGGCACGCCGCCGGGCTGGGGCGCGCCGCCGTCGCAGACGACCGGGCTGCCGTCGCCGAGCGGTCGCGAGAGGATCAGCTGCAGGTCGGGCAGGTCGCCCGTGTTCACGAAGGCGGCGCGACCCGGCGGCCGGCCGCTGCCTCCGGCGCGGGCCTCGACGACGAGTGAGAATCCCGACCCGAACGGCCGGATGTAGATCGGCCGGCCGGCGCCGTCGACGCCGCTCGGGGCGAGTGGCGCGCTGTCGGCACGCGCGACGCCGAAGTAGGTGATCTCGGGGCCGACGCGCGGCGGCGTGGCGGTCGCGGTCGGCGTCGCGGTCGCCGGTGTCTCCGGGATCGACGGCGTGACGGACGGCGACCGCGTGGCGGTTGCGGTGGCCGTGACCGGCGGCGGGCCGGTGGTGATCACCTCGAGGGCGAATTCCTGGGTGATGAACGCGAAGTCGGTGCGGGTCTGCGCGACGACCGGCACGCGCGTCGGCAGCGCGCCCGGCGGGGTGATGAACGCGAGCACGGCGAACTGCACCCGCGGCGGATGCGGGCTGGCCGGCAGCGGCAGGCGGATGAGCGCCGTGTGCAGCGTCGCGCCGTCGCCGGCGTCGAGCGCCTGCGGTGCGGTGAGGATCCAGTCGCCGTCCGGGCTGCGCAGGCGCGCGGCGACGGAGTACGCCGTCTCGGGCGCGAAGCCGGTGGGCAGGAAGCTGAAGGTCAGCTCGCACGGTGCGTTCAGGTGCTCGCGCGTGCAGGCCACCGAGATGCCGTGGGCGAGGCCGGTGTCGACGCGCGGCGCGGGCAGGGCGGTGGGCGTGGGCGTCGCCGTCACCGCGACGGTCGGCTCGACCGGTGTCGGCGTCGGCGTCGTCGCAGCGCCCGTCTGGTCGGCGGGGCAGAACGTCACGTCGCCCTGGCTCAGGCACGCCTGCATCTCGAGCATGCGGGTGATGAGCAGATTCTCGGTGATGTCGAAGCCGCTCGAACCGCGGCCGCCGCCGTCGCCGACGCAGCCGGCCAGCGGCAGCGCGAGCAGCAGACCACAGAGGCGCCGGAATCCAGTCGCACGCATGAGTCCTCCCAACTCCGCTCAGAGCGGCGTCGACGCGATCAGCATGTTGAGAAAGCGGCGGTGCGGTGCCGGGCCGCGCGCGAACTCGTCGGCAATGGCGGCCACGGCCGCGTCGAGACGCTGCTGGATCGCCGGCAGATCCTCCGGATCGACGTAGAGGTAGTGGTTGCGCAGGTAGGTGCCGGTCTCGAGGTGCGCCAGCACGAGCTTGTCGAGCATCGCCTTGACGAAGAGCGCGCAGAACTCGAGCGCGAGGCCGCGCCGCTCCTCGGTGGTGCGGGCCTGGAAATGGTAGCCGCGCCGGCGCACCTTGCCGGCGCGCAGCTCGACGAGCTCGCGCTCGCTGAGCGCCGCCTCGACGCGTCGCAGCAGCGCCGCCGGGGCGGGGGCGTCGGTGCGCCGCGCGCGCGGCACGGACTTGAACGCGGCGCGCCAGCGCGCCACCGGCAGCCACGAGCCGTCGTCGGGCAGCGCCGCGATGGCGTGGCTGACGAGCACGGCGAGATCGGCATCCTCGATGCGGCCGATGCGCTCCGGCGCGCGCAGCACGCGGCGCAGCTCGCGGCCGAACGCGTGCAGCATGCGGTCGCGCCACAGCAGGGCGAGCAGCTCCTGCGGATCCTGGCCGCGCACCGCCGCCAGCCGGCGCACCAGCACCTCGCTCGGCATGCGCGTGCCCTTTTCGATGTAGCCGAGCAGGAGCGGGCTGACGGCGTTGCCGAGCACCTCGCTGGCGAAGCGGCGCACGGTGTATTCGCGTCCCATCAGCACGCGCGTCTCGTAGAAGACGTCGCGGATGCCCTTGCGCACCAGCGGCGCCGCCGCCGGCCGGTCCGCCGGGCTCGCTGCGGTCTCGCCTGTCTCGGGTGTCACGTCGCGCCTGTTCACGGGTTCCGCCGACTCAGAAGGTGTGTCCCGAATACACAAAAGTTGTGTATTCCGTCAATGGACAAACTCGGAACGGTCGAGTCGCGGACGCGTCGCTGCGCGCGTCGCCGCCCGGCGTGCGGGCGACCATCGGCGCCGGCGCGCAGGGCGGCGCGCGGGCGGACGGGCGCGCCGGGCGCGCGCCCCGTGGCGGGGAACGCCGGCTAGCGGTCGCGGCGCTTCTGGCTCTGCGCCAGCAGGTCGGCGAACGTGCCGAGGCTGCGCCGCTCGTTCATCTGGCCCATCGCCGCTTCGGTTTCGCGGCGTGCGTGCGACTCCTGCACATCGCGCTCGCGTCGCGCCGCATCGGTCATCGACAGGCTGATGCGTCGCTGCGCCTCGTCGATGGCGCGCACGGTGACCGACACCGCGTCGCCGACGCTGACCACCTGGCGCGGATGTGCGACGCGGCGGTCGAGCGCCATCTGCGAGACGTGCACCAGCCCCTCGATGCCCGGCGCGATCTCGACGAAGGCGCCGAAGTTCTCGAGGCGGCGCACCGTGCCGGGCACGGCGGCGCCGATCGGGAAGCGCTCGCGGACCGTCGTCCACGGATCGGGCGCGAGCGCGCGCAGCGACAGCGCGATGCGGGCGCGGCCGCCGGCCTCGGCGGGCTCGACTTTCAGCACCTTGACCTCGACGACCTGTTCGGGCGCGAGGACTTCGGACGGGTGGCTGACGTGCCCGTGGGCGAGCTCGCTGATGTGGATCAGGCCCTCGACGCCGCCGAGGTCGACGAAGGCGCCGAAATCGCGCACCGAGCTCACCCGCCCCTGCAGGACGCTGCCCTCCTGCAGGCGCTCCCAGGTCGCCGCGGCCTGCTCGGCGGCTTCCTCGTCGAGCAGCAGGCGGCGCGACACGACGACGTTGCGTCCGCCGCCCTCGATCTTCGTGACGCGAAAGCGCAGCCGCTGGCCGACGTACTCCGCCGGCGTGCCGCGCCGCCGGTCGATCTGCGAGCCGGGGCAGAACGCGCGCACGGCGCCGATCTGCACCTGGAAGCCGCCCTTCACCTCGGCCGTCACCACGCCCTCGACGGCGATGCCGTGCGCCAGCGCCTGCTCGAGCTCGCCCGGGACGTGTCCGCCGCGGCCGACGGTGCGCTTGAGCAGCACCGTCCCCGAGCGGCGGCCGTCATCGACGACCGTCGCCTCGATCTGGTCGCCGACCGCCACCGCCGGCTCGCCGGTGGTCGGATCGACGAACTCGCCGAGGTCGATCACCGCCTCGCCCTTGCCGCCGATCTCGATGAACGCGCTGCCGCCGCCGAGCGCGATCACGCGCCCGCGCACCGTCTCGCCGACCATCAACTGCTGCCGCGCGCCCGCCTCGCTCTCGGCGAGCAGCGCCGCGAAATCCTCGTCACGTTCCGCCATGCGGCCTTCATAGCGCTCCGGCGGGGCGTTCGGACAGATAGCCCGCGCTCCCCGCGGCGCCAGGGAGCGAGGTCGTGAGGCGCGCAATGATCGACAGCGGCCCTGATTCCGTTCTGGCACCCCCTGGCGTCCTGGCAATTCGGACATCAGCCACCGCGGCGCAGCGGACGCGACGTCGGGTCGATCCACTCGGATCACAATCCGA
>CBFGUK010000084.1:0-18297 GCA_965651925.1 uncultured bacterium
ACCCCCCCGCCTGCTGCGGCGGCGGGGCCGCGGGTGGGGTTTCCGCGGCCGCCGGTGGCGGCGGAGCCGCCGGGGGAGGATCTGGCTGGACGGCGCTGGGCGTGGAACGCGCCGACGACGATCTTTTCCGGGCCGCGGCCGGTGGCGTTCACGAGCGGGCTGGAGCCGGCGTTCCTGCTGTTCGAGACGGAAGTGATGGAGGCGCTGCGCGAGCGCGCGGCGAAGCGCAAGATGCAGTACGATACGCTGGTGCGCATGATCGTGCGCGACCACGTCGGCGAGTACTGAGCAGGCGGCGTGCCTTGACGGGGAGGGCGGCGCTGCACTAGCTCGACGCCACTGTCGGTCCGGTGAGCGTCGATGATCACTCTCTACGGCGTGTCCGCGTCGCGGGCGTTCCGCCCGTTGTGGATGCTGCGCGAGCTCGGGCTCGCGTTCACGCACGTGCCGACGGATTTCGCCACCGGCCAGACGCGGACCGCGGAGTTCCGCAAGCTCAACCCGAACGGCCACATCCCGGTACTGGTCGACGGCACGACGGTGCTCTGGGAGTCGATGGCGATCACGCTCTATCTCGCCCGCCGCTACGGCGCCGGCACGCTGTGGCCGGCGACGGTCGAGGACGAGGGGCGCGCGTTCCAGTGGAGCTTCTGGGCGGTGACCGCGGTCGAGACGCCGCTGCTCACCTCGCTCCTGCATCGCGAGATCCTGCCGGCGGAGCGGCGCGATGCCGCGCTCGCCGACGACGCGGCGGCGCGCCTCGAGCGCCCGTTTGCGGTCCTCGACGGCGCGCTGCGCGGCCGCTCCCACCTGCTCGGCGAGCCGTTTACCGTCGCCGACCTCAACGTCGCCGCGGTGCTGAGCTGGGCGCCGCGCGCCGGCCTGGCACTCGATCGCTGGCCGCAGCTCGCCGCCTGGCTCACGCGCTGCACGAGCCGCCCGGCGTGTCGCGCCGCGCGCGCCTGAACGCGGCGCGCGCGCGCCGCCGCGTGCCCCGGGCATGACGCTCGTCGTCCACCGCAGCAACCGCGTCGAACGGCTGGTCGACGCCCTCGCCGCCGTCGTCCGCGAGCCGCCCGCCGATCCGTTCGCGGCCGAGACGATCGTCGTGCCCGGCCGCGGCATGGCGCGCTGGCTGTCGCTCGAGCTCGCGCGCCGCTTCGGCGTCTGGGCGAACCCCGCATTTCCGTTCCCGCGCGCGTTCGTCGACGACCTCGCCGCCGCAGTGCTCGGCCCCCTCGAGTCGCCGCAGCCGTACGCGCCGGAGACGCTCACCTGGGCGATCGCCGCCGAGCTCGAACCGGCGCGCCTGCGCGCGCCGCGCTTCGCCGCCGTGCGCGGCTATCTCGGCGACGACGTCGCGGGCAGCCGCCTCGTGCCGCTGGCCATGCGGCTCGCGGCGCTGTTCGACCGCTACGCCGTGTTCCGTCCGGCGCTGGTGCTCGGCTGGGAGGCGGGCGAGGGCGATCACTGGCAGGCCGAGCTGTGGCGCGCCGTGGTCGGGCGCCTCGGTCCCGGCCACCCCGCCGCGCGCGCCCGCGACCTGATCGCCGCGCTGCGTCGCACGACTCCGCCGGCAGGCGCGCTGCCGGCGCGCGCCAGTCTCTTCGGCCTCGCCACGCTGCCGCCGCTCTACCTCGAGGTCCTCGCCGCGGCGGCCCCACACTGCGAGCTGCACCTGTTCACCCTCAGCCCGACGCCCGAGTACTGGGGCGATCTCGCCGGCGCGCGCGCGCAGCGGCACGCCCGCGCCGCCGGCCGCGAGGCGGCGCTGCACATCGGCGGCCCGCCGCTGCTCACCTCGCTCGGGCGCATCGGCAGCGATTTCCAGACCCTTCTCGAGGAGCATTTCGAGCGTTCCGGCTACGCGGACGCGCCGGACTTCGTCGATCCCGGCGAGGCGACGCTGCTCGCGGCGCTGCAGGCCGACTGCCTCGCCATGCGCGAACGCGGCCCGGGTGGCGCGCCGCACCTCGTGCTGCGGTGCGACGACACGTCGATCAGCGTGCACGCCTGCCACAGTCCGATGCGCGAGATCGAGGTGCTGCACGACCGCCTCGTCCAGCTCTTTGCCGCCGATCCGTCGCTGCGCCCGGACGAGGTGATCGTCATGCTGCCGGCGATCGATGCGTACGCGCCGCTCGTCGAGGCGGTGTTCACCAGTCCGGACCGGCCGCGCATCCCGTTCCATCTCGCCGACCGGCGGGCGCGCGCCACCCAGGACGTCATCGACGCGTTCCTGCGCGCGCTCGATCTGCTCGGTGGCCGCCTGCCGGCATCCGAGGTCTTCGACCTGCTCAGCCTGGCGCCGGTGCGCGCCCGCTACGAGATCCCCGCCGAACGCCTCGAGGCGCTGCGCGCGTGGTGCACCGACGCCGGCGTGCGCTGGGGTGCCGATGCCGCGCACCGCGCCGAGGACGGCTTCCGCGACAGCTACGAGCACACCTGGCAGTTCGGTCTCGATCGCCTGCTGCTCGGCACCGCGCTGCCCGCCGACGGCGACACGCTCTGGGGCGGTGCGCTGCCGTGTGGCGATCTCGAAGGCGACGACGCCGTCCTGCTCGGCCAGTGCGCCGCGTTCGTCGCGATGCTGGCGCGCTTCCGCGCCGAGCTCGCCGCGCCGCGACCGCTCGACGCCTGGCGCCCGGTGCTCGGCGCGCTGCTCGACGCGCTCGCCGTGCACACGCCGGCCACCGCCGAGCAGCACGATGCCGTGCTCGCCGCCGTCGCCGCACTCGCGGCGCGCGCCGCGCGCGCCGGCTTCGACGCGCCGGTGGGGCGCGACACGGTGCGCCGCCTGCTCGATGACGAGCTCGGGCGCGCCGCCGCGCCGCAGCGCTTTCTCACCGGGGCGGTGACCATCTGCGCGCTCGTGCCGATGCGCGCCATTCCGTTCCGCGTCGTCTGCCTCATCGGACTGAACGATGGCGAGTTTCCGCGTACGCAGCGTCCGCTCGGTTTCGACCTCATGGCGCAGGCGCCGCAGCGCGGCGACCGCACGGCGCGCGACGACGACCGCTACCTCTTCCTCGAGGCACTGCTCTCGGCGCGCGAGCGCCTGCTGATCACCTACGTCGGCCGCAGCATCGTCGACAACGCCGCGCTGCCACCGTCGGTCGTGGTCGCCGAGCTGCTCGACGCAATCGACGCGACCGCCGGCCCGCCGCCGGACGCCGCCCCGGGCACGTGCGCCAGCGCGCACCTCGTGCACCATCACCCGCTGCAGCCGTTCAGCCCGCAGGCGTTCACCGCCGAGCCGCTGCGGCGCAGCGCGGCGCGCAGCCAGTTCGCCGGCGCGCAGGCGCTCTGCCGCGCGGAGCGGACGCCGCCGCCACCGTTTCTCACCATCGTGCTGCCCGACGAACCGCTCGATGTCGTCGAGCTCGACGCGCTGCTCGAGTTCTTCGCCAATCCGGCAAAGTGGTTCCTCCGCCGCCAGCTGCAGCTCGCCCTGCCGCGCGACAGCGAGTTCGCCGGCGACCGCGAGCCGATCGAGCTCGACAACCTCGAGCGGTGGCAGGTCGGTACTCGGCTCCTCGAGCGCACCGTGCGTGACCTGCCGCTCGACACCGCCCCGGCGACGCTGCGCGCCGGCGGGCTGCTGCCGCACGGCACGCTCGGCGACGCCGTCGTGCGCGCCGTCGCGCCGGCGGCGGTGGCGATCGGCGAGCGCGCGCGTGGCGCGCTCGCCGGCGTGCGCGAACCGGTGGAGATCGCGATTCCGCTCGGCGACACACTGCTGAGCGGCGTGCTGCGCCAGGTCGGCGCCGAGGGCGTCGTGCATGCCCAGTACGGCCGGCTCGGCGGCAAGCGCACGCTCGACGTCTGGATCCGCCACCTCGCGTACTGCGCGGCGCGCGGCCCGGGCGCGTCGCTGCTCGTCGGACGGGCGCAGGGCGGTGGTCCGGACGTCCAGCGCTTCAGGCCGGTGGCGGACGCGACCACCCGCCTCGGCACCCTCATCGCGCTCTTCCGCGCCGGGCAGCGCCGCCCCCTGCCGTTCTTCCCCGCGGCATCGTGGGAGTTCATCCGGGCGCTCAACCGCCCGCGCGCGACGCCGGCCTCGGCGCTGAAGTCGGCGCGCCGCGCGTTCGAGCCGAGCGATCACGGGGCGCCGGGCGACGGCGCCGATCCGGCCGTGCAGCTGCTGTTCCCGCACTTCCCGGGCGACGACACAGACGCCAGCGGCGGCGACGGTCTGACGTTCGCATCGGTGGCAGAGGCCGTGTTTCAGCCCTGTCTCGACCACCTGCAGCGGGAGACGTCGTGAGGCCGCTGCAGCCGCTGGAGGTACCGCTCGAGGGCGTGCAGCTCATCGAGGCGAGCGCCGGCACGGGCAAGACGTTCGCGATCACGACCCTCGTGCTGCGCGCGGTGCTCGAAGCCGAGCGCCGGATCGGCGAGATTCTCGTCGTCACGTTCACCGTCGCCGCGACCGCCGAGCTGCGCAGTCGCGTCCGCGAC
This sequence comes from uncultured bacterium, assembly GCA_965651925.1. Classification (GTDB taxonomy): domain Bacteria; phylum Desulfobacterota; class Binatia; order HRBIN30; family CADEER01; genus CBFGUK01. The sequence goes on from CBFGUK010000084.1 coordinate 4,465, forward strand.
CGCCTCCGGCGCGCCGCCGCGGCGCTCGCCGATCCAGCGGCGGCCGGCGACGACGCCGACCTGCGCGCCCTGGTCGAGCGCCGCCAACGTATTGCGGACCCGCGCGCCGACCGCGCGCGCGTCCAGGCGGCGCTCAACGAGTTCGACGAGGCGCCGATCTTCACCATCCACGGCTTCTGTCAGCGCGTGCTGCACGAGTTCGCGTTCGAGTGCGGCTCGCCCTTCGATGTCGACCTGATCGCCGATCCGCGCCTGCCGCTTGCCGACGCGGTACGCGACTACTGGACGCGCACGCTGAGCGCCGCCGGCATGCCGCTCGTGGAGCGGCTCACGACGGAGAAGATCACCCTCGCGACTGTCGCCGCGCTGGCCGCGACGTTCGCCACCCACCGCGATCTGCGGGTGCGCTGCACGCCGCCGCCAGATGCCGCGGCCGATCCGGTCGGCGAGGAGCTGCGCGCGCGGCTGCGCGCCGCCGGTCCCGAGATTCTCGCCGCGCTCGACCGACGCAAGGCGGTCGCCGGCGTGCAGGATTTCAACGACCTCCTGCACCGCGTCGAGCAGGCGGTGCACGGCGTGCGCGGCGACGCGCTGTGTCAGGCCGTCCGCCGGCGCTATCCCCTGGCGCTGGTCGACGAGTGCCAGGACACCGATCCCGTGCAGTACCGGATCTTCCGTCGGGTGTACGGCGGCGCGACCGACGGCGGGGGGCTCTTCCTCATCGGCGATCCGAAGCAGGCGATCTATGCGTTCCGCGGCGCGGACGTGTTCGCGTACCTGCGCGCCCGCCGTGACGCGACCGCCGCCCATTCGCTGCGCACGAACTGGCGCTCGAGTCCGCGCCTCGTGCAGGCGGTCAATGCGGTCTTCGGCGGTGCGGCCGACCCGTTCGTGCTGCGCGACATCGGGTTCACGCCCGCCGAGCCGGCACCGCCGAATGTCGACGCGCTCGGCGGCGCGCTCGCCGGCCAGGCGCCGCTGCGCGTGCTCTTCGCGGCGCGCAGTCCGGCGCTGGTCAATCGCCGCAATCGCTTCAACAAGTCGGAGCTCGACTGGTACTGCGCCGCGGTCGCCGACGCGATCGCCGAGCTGCTCGACGGCCGCAGTACGATCGCCGGCGCGCGCATCCGCCCCGGCGACGTCGCCGTGCTGACCCGCACCAACCGCCAGCTGTCGCTGATCCAGGAGGCGCTGCAGCACGCCGCCGTGCCGAGCGTCATCCTCGGCGACACCAGCGTGTTCGACACGTCGGAGGCGGCCATCCTCGAGCGCCTGCTCGCCGCGCTCGTCGATCCCGGCAACGCGGCGGCGCTGCGCGCGGCGCTCGTCACGCCGCTGGTCGGGCTGACCGGCGACGATCTCCGCCAGCTCGCCGACGATGAGGCAGCCTGGGAGACGTGGATCGAGCGCTTCCACCGCTGGGCGGAGCGCTGGCGGACCACCGGTTTCACCGCCGCGTTCCGCGGCATTCTCGACGAGCTCGATGCGCCGGCGCGCGTGCTGGCGCGCGACGGCGGCGAGCGCTGCCTGACGAACGTCCTGCATCTCGGCGAGCTGCTGCAGCAGGCGGCGAGCGAGGGGCGGCGCGGGCCGCATGCGCTGCTCGAGTGGCTGCACCGGATGCGCTGCGATCCGGGCGAACGCGAGCGGGCCGGCGACGAGGCGACACAGCTGCGGCTGGAGAGCGACGTGAACGCGGTGACCCTGACCACCGTGCACAAGAGCAAGGGGCTCGAGTACCCGGTCGTCGTCTGCCCGTTCACGTGGGATGCGTACCGCCCGCAGACCGGTCCGATCTCGCCGCCGTTCCACACGGACGACGACGAGCGTTTGTGCATCGACGTCAGCGTGCCGCCCGGGCCGGACAGCCTCGCCCAGGCGGCGCACGAGAACGCGGCGGAAGCAGCGCGGCTTCTCTACGTCGCGCTGACGCGCGCCCGGCAGCTCTGTCTCGTCCCGTGGGGCGCGTTCACGTACTTCGAGGATTCGGCCGCCGCCCGGCTGCTGCACGGCTCGGGCGACGCCGGTCCGCGCGACGCCGCCGCAATCGGTGCGCTGAGCGACGACGCGCTGCGTGCCGATCTTGCGGCGCTCGCCGCGCGTGCGCCGGGCGCGATTGCCATCGAGCCGCTCCGCCTCGGGCGCCGGCTGCGCTACGCGCCGGAAGCCGACACGACGCCGGCGCTCGTCGCGCCGCTGGCGCTCGCGCCCGTGCCGCAGCGCTGGCGGCTGAGCAGCTTCACGGCGATCACCGCCGGCGCCGAGCCGGCCGGCATCCGCGCGCAAGACGGCGTCGATCGCGACGAGCTCGCGCAGCGCGACGACGCCGCACCGTCCGCGCCCGGTGCGCTGCGCGGCTTTCCCCGCGGCCGCGGTCCCGGCACGTTCGTCCACAGCATCTTCGAACATCTCGACTTCATTGATCCCGATCCCGAGGCCCTGCGCGCCGTCGTCGAGCGTCAGATCGGCGCGTCACGCATCGGCCGCGAGTGGGTCGCGCCGCTGTGCACCGCGATCCGCGACGTGCTCGACACGCCGCTCACGAACGATCCGCGGCCGCTGCGCCTGTGCGAGGTGGCGCGCACGCGCCGCCTGAACGAGCTCGAGTTCGCGTTGCCGGTCGCGCTCGACGCGCCCGCTGCCGCGCGGGCGCCGCGGGCGCTGACCAGCGCCGCGCTGGCCGACGTGTTCGCGCGCCACGGCGATGCGGCGCTCGCGCCCTACGCCGCGCGCCTGCGCCGGCTGCCCATGCCGGCGTGGAGCGGCTATCTCACCGGTTTCATCGACTGCGTCCTCGAGCACGACGGGCGCTGGTACGTCATCGACTACAAGACCAACGACCTCGGCGATGCCCCGCACGACTATGCGCCGGCGCGGCTCGCCGGGGAGATGGTGCGCCACGACTATGTCCTCCAGGCGCATCTCTACCTCGTCGCGCTGCACCGCTACCTCGCGCGCCGTCTGCCGGCGTACGCGTACGAGCGGCACGTCGGCGGCGCGCTCTACCTGTTCGTGCGTGGCATGGCGCCGGCACGCGGCCCGGCGACCGGCGTCGTCGCGGCGCGTCCATCGCTGGCGCTGATCGAGGCGCTGTCGGCGCTCTTCGCCGGAGCGGCTGCATGAGCGCGCTCCTCGACCGCCTGCACGAGCGCGGCGTGCTGTCGGCGCTCGACGTCGCGTTCGCCCGCACGCTCGGCCGTCTCGCCGGCGAGTCCGCCCCGCCGGTGCTGCTCGGCGCGGCGCTGGCGAGCCGCGCGGTGGCACAAGGGCACGTCTGCCTGCATCTCGGCCGCCTGATCGGCGCCGGTCCGCTGCGCGACGAGAGCGGTGCGGCGATCGAGCCCGCGCCGTGGCCCGACGAAGCCGCGTGGTGGGCGGCGCTGCGCGCCAGCCCGCTGGTCGGCGGCGCGAGCGCCGACAGCACGCCGGCGCCGCTGGTGAGCGACGGCGGGCGGCTCTATCTGCGGCGCTACTGGCTGTATGAGACCGCGCTCGCGGTGGCGATCGCGGCGCGTGCGACGGCGACGCTCGACGACCTCGACGAAGCGGTGCTCGCCGACGGGCTCGAGCGGCTCTTTCCGCGCCGCCCGGACGTGCCGTCGCCGAACCCGCAGCGTCTCGCGGCGTGCATCGCGGTCGTGCGCCGCTTCTGCGTCATCTCCGGCGGGCCGGGCACCGGCAAGACGCATACGGTGGTGCGCATCCTCGCCCTGCTCATCGAGCAGACGCGGGCGCGCGGGCGCGCCGTGCCGCGCGTCGCGCTGCTCGCGCCGACCGGCAAGGCGGCGGCGCGCCTGCAGGAGTCGATCCGCGCCGGCAAGTACGCCGCCGCCGAGGACGGCACGCCGGCGCTCGACTGCGATCCCGCGGTACGCGACGCGATCCCCGAGACGGCCGCGACCATCCATCGTGCGCTCGGCGCCCGCCTCGGCGGCCGCGGGTTCCGGCATCATCGCGACAACCCGCTGCGCGTCGACGTCGTGCTCGTCGACGAAGCGTCGATGGTCGATCTCGCGCTGATGGCGCGGCTGTTTGACGCGCTGCCGGCCACGGCGCGGGTGATCCTCCTCGGCGACCAGGACCAGCTCGCGTCGGTCGAGGCGGGCGCCGTGCTCGGCGATGTCTGCAACAGCGGTGCGCCGCGCAGCCCGTCGGTCGCCTTCGCCGCCCGGCTCGCGGCGCTGAGCGGCGAGGCGGTGGCCACCGGTCCCGCGCCGCCGGCACGCGAGGGCATCTGGGACGGCATCGTCACGCTGACGCACAGCTATCGCTACCGCCCCGACGGCGGCATCGGCCGCCTGGCGCGCGCCATCAATGCCGGCGATGCGGCGGCGGTGCGCGCGGCGCTGCAGGACGAGGCCGATCCCGACGTGCAGGGCATCGACACCGTCGTCGAGGACGAGCTGCCGGACGCGGTGCGTGACGTGATCGCCGCCGGCCTGGTGCGCTACGCCGAGGCGCCGACGCCGCGGGCGCAGCTCGCCGCGCTCGACGCCTTCCGCGTGCTGTGCGCACACCGGCGCGGTCCCGGTGGCGTCGACACGCTCAACGCGCAGATCGAGACGCTGCTCGCGGCGCGCGGCGTGCTGCAGCTCGACGGCGAGTGGTATCTCGGCCGCCCGATTCTCATCACGCAGAACGATTACGCCCTGCGGCTGTTCAACGGCGACGTCGGCATCATCGCCGCGCACCCGGACGAGCCGGACCGGCGCCAGGCGCTGTTCCTCGCGCCGGACGGCAGCGAGCGCCGGCTCTCGCCGGCGCGCCTGCCACCGCACGAGACCGTGTTCGCGATGAGCGTTCACAAGAGCCAGGGCTCGGAGTTCGACGCCGTCGCCGTCGTGCTGCCGCCGCAGCCCTCGCCGGTGGTGTCGCGCGAGCTGCTCTACACCGCCATCACGCGGGCGCGCCGCGCGGCGTGGATCGTCGGGCCGCGCGCCGTCGTCGACCACGCCGTGGCGACGCCGGTCGCGCGCCACTCCGGGCTGCGCGAGCGCCTCTGGGGAGCGGCGCCGGTCAGCGGCCGCGCTCGAGGCCGAAGGCGCGAATGAGGTTGTAGACGTGCGAGCGCGCGAGATCGAGGCGGCGGGCGGTCTCGACGACGTTCCACTGCGTCTCCTCGAGCACCGAGCAGAGCAGGTCGCGCTGGAAGCGCCGCGTCGCCTCCTGGAACGTCGGCGCCTGCGGCGCCGGATCGGGCAGCGCCTGCTCGGGGAAGAGATCGGCGATCTCGACCTGTGAGCGGCCCTCGCCGGCGGCGCGGATCGCGGCGGCCTGCACCGCGTGCGCGAGCTGGCGCACGTTGCCGCGCCACTCGGCGGCTTCGAGCGCGCGCAGCGCCCGCGGCGACAGCTCGAGCCGTGGCAGATGGTGCTGATCGCAGGACGCGCGGCAGAAATGCGCCGCGAGATCGGCGATGTCCTCGCGGCGCTCGCTGAGCGCCGGCATGCGGATCGGCAGCACCTGGAGCCGGAAGAAGAGGTCCTCGCGGAACCGCTTGGCGCGCACCGCGTCCTCGAGATCCGCGTTCGTCGCTGCGATGACGCGCACATCGGCGGTCACCGGCGTGCTCGCGCCGAGCGGATAGTAGATCTTGGCGTGCAGCAGCTGCAGCAGCTTCGCCTGCGCCGCCGGCGTCAGCGCGTCGATCTCGTCGAGCATCAGCGTGCCACCCTGCGCGGCGGCCACCCGGCCCTCGCGGGGCGCGTCCGCGCCGGTGTACGCCCCCTTCACCGCGCCGAACAGCTCGCTTTCGAGCAGGGTCTCGGGCAGGGCGGCGCAGTTCACCTCGATGAACGGCCGCGCGGCGCGCGGGCCGTTGTCGTGAATGACCCGCGCGAGCTGGCTCTTGCCGGTGCCGGTCTCGCCGGTGATCAGCACGTCGATATCGAGCGGCGCAACCAGCGCCGCCTGCTTGAGTGCGCCCGCCAGCGCCGGCGACCGGCCGACGATGTCGTCGAGCCGCAGCGTGGCGCGCAGCGGCCGGGTCGGGTCCTCGCGACGCAGGCGCTGGTGCTCGTGCAGCAGCCGGTCGGCGAGCGGGGCGAGGTGACGCGTGAACGTCTCGACGCGGCGGCGCTCGTCATCGGAGAACATGCCCGGCATCGCGCGGCCCTGGAGATAGAGCACGCCGCGCGGCGGATCGTCGCCGACCGGCGTACACAGGACCGCCTCGATCTGCCCGCGCCGCACGCTCTCGCGCATGCCGAAGCGGGGATCGAGCACCGCCGAGGGCGTCACGATCGTGCGGCGCGTGGCGAGCGCCTCGGCGATGATGCCGCGGGAAACCGCCTGCCGTACCGCCGGGAGCTCGGCGTCCGAGAACCCGTGCGAGATGCACCAGTCCTCCGTGTCGCCGTCCTCGCCGGCATGGAGCTCGAGGTATCCCTGCCGGGCATCGACCGCCTCGACGACCAGCGCGAGCGCTTCGCGCAGAAACGGCTCGAGGTGCTGCTGCTGCACGAGCTCGAGGACGCGCAGCGCGAGCTCGTAGTCGCGCCGGAGCTGGCGTACGTCGGTGGTGTCGTCACTGTGCGACGTCGACGCCATCTCCACCGCGCCGTTAGACTACATGCGCCGGCCGCTTGTCCAGCCATCCGGACAGGCGCGGCGCGGCGGGTGTGCAGTGCGCTGTACAGCGTGCTGGACAGGAGCAGGGCATATCGCGGGCCGAGGCGCTGGCACGGACTGTGATCTGCACCCGGCAGCCATCTCGGAAAGGAGCCGCCACGCCATGCCGTCCGATCAGCCGTCCGTCTTCGTGATCGACAACGATGCCGCGCAGCGTCGTGCCCTGCGCTGGATGCTCGAGTCGAGCCGTCTGCGATGTCAGGAGTTCGCGTGCGCCGAGGACTTTCTCGACGCGTATGAGAACGAGCAGCCCGGCTGTCTCGTCCTCGATGTGCGCCTGCCGGGCATGAGCGGCCTGGCGCTGCAGGAAGTGCTGCAGGAGCGCGGCGTGCGCCTGCCGGTGATCGTGACCACCGGCTTCCCGGACGTCGGAACGGCGGTGGCGATGCTCAAGCGCGGGGCGCTCGACTTCTTCGCGAAGCCGTATGCGCCCGAGCAGCTGCTCGAGCGCGTCGAGCAGGCGGTGGCGCTCGACCGGCGGCTGCGCCACGAGCGGCGCGTGCGCGAGGCGTTGAACGCCCGCCTCGCCTGCCTGACCACCCGCGAGCGGGTGGTGTTCCAGGAAGTGGTGCACGGCAAGGCGAACAAGGTGATGGCGATCGAGCTCGGCATCAGCGAGAAGACCGTCGAGGCGCATCGCGCACGGGTCATGCAGAAGCTCGGCGCGACGTCCCTCGCCGACCTCGTGCGGCTCGATGTGATGGCGAGCGCCCGTCCGGAGCGGTTCGCCGCGCAGCTGCCGGCGGCCGAAGCCTGGCTCGCGCGGACGTGAGCGCCAGGCTGGCGCCGTGGCAGGCCTGTCCGGCGCCTGATCCTCGCGCCGCGGGCCCGGCGACCGGGCCGGCGGCGATCGTCACGAGCGACGTGCCCTCCATGCCGCACCTGCTGTTCGGCGCCTCCAAGGCCGCTGACTGGCGCAGCGCCGGCAGCGGCACGTTCGTGGCGGTCGACGGCCGGCTGGAATCGGTGCCCGGGGCCGATGCCGGCCTGTACTGGTGCACGCACCCGACGCCGCCGGACTTCATCCTGCGGCTCGAATGGCTGCGCTGGCGGCACGCCGATGCCTCGGGCGTTCTCGTCCGCTTCCGGGCGCCCGGGGAGAGAGCGGATGACAACCCGGCCGCCGCGGCGGGTTGCGACGGTTTCGAGGTGCGGATCGATGAGGTCGGGCCGCCGGGCGCGACCGCGATGCATCGCACCGGCGCGATCTACAACGAGCCCGCGCAGCTGCTCACGCCGCGGACGCCACATCCCCCGGCGCAGTGGAACCAGTTCGAGATCGTCGTCCGCGGCCAGCTCTACATCGTTCGCCTGAACGGCCAGCAGACGACGTCGTTCGAGAACCCCGATCCGCGCCGTGGCCGGCCGAGCGAGTCGGGCGACGCGCGCTACATCGGGCTGCAACTCTCCCCCGGCTCACGGGTCGCGTTCCGCAACATCAGTATCGAGACGCTCTGACGCGGGCGCCGTGACATCGGCCACCGAGAGATCAGAGGACACCGAGTGGAGTCATTCATTGCGGTGCGCAGGTGCCTGAGGTGAGCAGACGCCCACGGGATCCGAGGTGAGCAGGTCCACGCGCCGCCGCGGCGATGGCGGCGTGCACCACTCACCACCCGATGGTAAGCAGACGACATGCGTCGATCGTCGGGGAGGCGGGTGCGTGCGCCGCGTCGCGCCGCTGTGAACGCCGCGTTCGCGGTCATGCTGCTCGCCGCACCGGCGGCGGCGGTCTGGGAAATCTCGGACGTCGGCCGGCCGGGACAGCTCACGATTTACAACCGCACCGCGCGCGGTGCCGACCTCGGATTTCCGCTCGCGGCCGGCGATCTCAACGGCGACGGGCGTGACGATCTCGTGCTCACCCCGATGCACGCGACGCCGCCGGACTTCACCGGCGGGCCGGCGCCGGTCGCCCGCGAGAGTGCCGGCGAGGCGGTGCTGCTGTTCAGCGACGGGACGATCGGCGGCATCCGCGATCTCGCGCTGCTCGATCCTGCGGCGTTGCCGGCCGACGTCATCCTCGTCTACGGCGCGGATGCGCACGACAATCTCGGCACCGAGGTGGTCGTCGCCGACGTCGACGGCGACGGCTACGGCGACGCGCTGATCGGGGCGCAGTACGGTGACGGTGTCGACAACGCCCGGGCCGACGCCGGCGAGGTGGTCATCATCTGGGGCCCGGCGCAGCCCGGCGGGCGGATCATCGATCTCGCCGCGCCGCCACCCGATGTGGCGACGGTGATCGTCGGGGCCAACCCGGGCGATCGGCTCGGGGTGTGGGTGAGTGCCGGCGACATCGACGGCGACGGCGTGCAGGACGCGATCCTCGGCGCCGATCAGGTCGACGGGCCGGCCGGCGATCGCCCGCACGCCGGCGCGACCTACGTCGTGTACGGCGGACCGGCACTGCGCCGGGCGACGATCGATCTCGCCGCGCCGCCGGTGCCGGTCACCGTCGTGCACGGCATCGACCCGGAGGATCACAGCGGCGCGACCGTCCGCGGTGCCGATCTCGATCGCGATGGCGTCGGCGATCTCCTCATCGGTGCCGGCCTGAACCGGCTGTCGGCGAGCAGCGATCCGGTCGGCCGCTTCAACGGGCACGGCTCGGCGGGCGGCGACGGCCCCGACAACCAGTGCGACCCGGTGAGCCTCGGCTGCATCACCGGCGAGGCGTACGTCGTCTACGGCGTGCGCAGTGCCCGGCCGCCGGCAATCGACCTGCGCACGCCGCCGGCGGACACGACGATCGTCTACGGTATCGATGCCGGGGATGCCTGGGGCGAGGAGCTCTTCGCCGGCGACTTCGACGGCGACGGGCAGGGCGATCTCGCGATCGGCGCACTCACCGCCGACGGCCCGGACCATACGCGCAGCAACGCCGGCGAGCTGGCGCTGATCCGCGGCGGTCCCGCGGGGCTGCGCGGCCAGACGATCGACCTCGCCGCGCCGCCGGCCGGCGTGACGATGGTGTTCGGCGCGCGCGCCGGGGCGATCGCCGGCGACACCGCGCTGCTGCTCGACCTCGACGGCGACGGCCGCGACGAGCTCGTCGTCGCCGCGCCGACCGATGCCGCGCCCGGGCGCACGCCGGGCGGTCGCGTGTACGTGCTCTTCGGCAGCCCGACATTGCCCCCGGCGATCGACCTGCTGGCGATTCCCGAGACGGTGCCGCACCTCATCATCGAGGCGGTGAGCGGCGGCGACCAGCTCGCCTACAGCATGTCGCTCGGCGACGTGAACGGCGACGGCCTGCGCGACCTGGTGCTCAACGCGATGGGCGCCGACGGGTATCTCGATCTGCTCGACACCGCCGGCGATGCGTACGTGCTCGATGCGGTCGAGGTCAGCCGCGCGGCGGGTCGCGACGTGATCACGCCCACCCCGCCCGCCGCGACGCCGACCGCGATCGTGCCGACGCCGACCGCGACGGTCGACCCTCCACCCTGCACCGGCGACTGCGACGGCGACGGTGCGGTGGTGATCGCCGAGCTGGTGCGCGCCGTGGCGATCGCGCTGGGTGAGCCGTCGCCCGAGCCGTGCGCGGCGGCCGACGGCGACGGCGACGGCACGGTGGCGATCCACGAGCTCATCGCCGCCGTGACGCGCGCGCTGCTCGGCTGCTCCGGCAGCGACGGGTGAGCGGCGCGGCCCGGCGCCCCGCATCGTCTTTGCGCCGGCGTCGCGCTAGAAGCCTGCGGCGATGAGCGAGCTGATCCTCGGCCAGATGCGCGACGTGCAGCTCGCCGACCTGCTCGACATCGCGCTGGTCACGACGCTGTTCTACTCGCTCATCGTGCTCGTGCGCCGCACGCAGGCACGCCTGGTCGCACGCGGCATCCTGCTGCTGATCACGCTGTTCATCGTCGCGCGGGCGCTCGACCTGCGGCTCACCACCTGGCTGCTGCAGGGCTTCTTCGCCGTCTTCGTCGTCATGCTGGTGGTGATCTTCCAGGAAGAGCTGCGCCAGATGTTCGAGCGGCTGGCGCTCTGGGGCCTGCGCCGCAACGCACACCTGCCGTCCTACGGGACGGCGGAGATCGTCGTGAGCAGCGCCGTCGATCTCGCCCGCTCGCGCGTCGGCGCGCTGATCGTGCTCGCCGGCCGGCAGCCGCTCGAGCGGCACCTGCATGGCGGGCTCGAGCTCGGCGGGCGGATGTCCGAGCCGCTGCTGCGCAGCATCTTCGATCCGCACTCGCCCGGCCATGACGGCGCGGTGATCGTGCGCGGCGACCTCGTCGAGCGCTTCGCGACGCAGCTGCCGCTGTCGACCGATATCCGCCAGCTCGCCGGTGTCGGCACCAGGCACAGTGCCGCGCTCGGGCTGTCGGAACGCACCGACGCGCTGTGCATCGTCGTGTCCGAGGAGCGCGGCGCGCTGGCCGTCGCCCAGGGTGGGCAGCTGCATCACCTGCGCGGCGCGCCCGAGCTCGAGGCGGCCGTGCGCGGCTTCCTCGCCGATCTGGCGCCGGCCGGTCGTGGCGGGCGCGGCGTGGTGTGGTCGCTGGTGCGCGAGAACTGGGCGGAAAAAATTGCGGCGCTGCTGCTGGTCGTCGGCCTCTGGTACCTCTACGTGCCCGGGTCGCGACCGGTGACGCAGATCTTCCCGATTCCGGTGAAGGTCGTGAACGTACCGCCCGGCTACGCGCTCGAGGGCGTCGAGCCGGCCGAGGTGATGGCGATCGTCACCGGGCAGCGGCGCAATTTCTACCTCTTCGATCCCGAGCGCATCGACGTCACCGTCGACGCCACGCTGGCGCGCTACGGGCGGCGTACGTTCGCCATTTCCGAGCAGCAGATCAGCCATCCGCCGGAGCTGTCGATCGAGGACGTCGAGCCCGAGCAGGTGCGCATCCGCCTGCGCGAGGTCCCCGAAACGAACGATGTCGACGCGGCGCCGGCGAGCGCCACGCCGCGGCCCGCCGCGCGCGCGACGCGGCGCTGACACGGGTTGCGGGGGCGTCCCGCAGGGCATAGGTCGTCTGGGGTACGTTTCGATTCGGAGGAGTCTGCATGCCGATCGCGCTACCCTTGCCCGTGCCGTACAGCCCCCATGATGGCCGTGCCGATCTCGAACGGGCGATTGCCGAGCTGACCGACCGCCTGCCGGAGCGCATCCAGCCGCTCGCCTGGCTGGCCTTCAATTACCGCTGGTCGTGGATGCTCGACGGACCCGAGCTGTTCCGCGCCGTCGATCCGCACATCTGGGAGCGCAGCCATGGCAACCCCCGTGCGGTGATCGAGGTCGCGTCGCCGCGCCGGCTGCAGGAGCTGACGCGCGATGCCGCCTACGTCGAGCGCGTGCACGCGATGGCGGCCGCGGTGGCCGCCGAGCTGCAGCGCCCGCGCCGGCCGGTGCACGGGCAGACCGAACGGCCGGTGGCGTACTTCTGCTCGGAGTTCGGCAGCCACTGCTCGCTGCCGCTCTACGGCGGCGGACTCGGCGTGCTCGCCGGCGACACGCTCAAGGCGGCGGCCGATCTCGGCGTGCCGATGGTCGGCGTCGGCCTGTTCTACCGCCAGGGCTACTTCCACCAGCGCCTCGACATCGACGGCTGGCAGCGCGAGTACTGGACCAACACCGACTTCGAACGGCTGCCGGCGGTGCGTGTCACCGACGCGAACAGCCGGCCGTTGGTCGTCACGGTCGAGGTGAGCGGCCGTACGGTGCACTGCGACATCTGGCGCATCGACTTCGGCCGCGTGCCGCTGTTTCTCCTCAACACCGACCGGCCGGAGAACAGCCGCATCGATCGCTGGATCACCGCGCGCCTGTACATCGGTGACCGCCACGTGCGGCTCGCGCAGTACGCGGTGCTCGGCGTCGGCGGCGTGCGCGCGCTGCGCGCCCTCGGCATCGATCCGCTGCTCGTGCATCTCAACGAAGGGCACGCGGCCCTCAGCGGCTTCGAGCGCGCGCGCCAGCTCGCGGGCGACGGCACGTCGTTCGAGGCGGGGCTCGAGACCGTCCGCCAGCACACGGTGTTCACGACGCACACGCCGGTGCCGGCGGGGAACGAGGGGTACAGCGTCGAGGAGATCGACCCGGTGCTCGGGGCGTTTGCCGACTCGCTCGGGATCGGGCGTCCCGCGTTCCACGACTACGGGCGCGTCACGCCCGGCCAGCATGGCGACGCGGTGAGCATCACGCCGCTGGCGCTGCGCACCAGCCGGATGGCGAACGGGGTGTCGCAGCGCCACGGCGAGGTCGCGCGCAACATGTGGCGGCCGCTGTGGCCGGACCGGCCGGTGTCCGAGGTGCCGATCACCCACGTCACCAACGGCGTGCACACGACGACGTGGATGGCGCCACCGATGCAGCGCCTCCTCGACCGCTACCTGCCCGCCGACTGGCGCACACGGGTGGCCGACGCGGCGATGTGGCAGGCCATCGATGCGATTCCGGCCGCGGAGCTGTGGGCGGTGCGCGCCGAGTTGCGGCGCGCACTGGTCGACCTCGTGCGCGACCGGTCGGTGATCGACCGCTTGTCGCGCGGCGAAGCGCCCGCATACGTCGAAGGCGCCGAGCGCCATTTCGATCCCGACGTGCTGACGATCGGCTTCGCGCGTCGCGTCGCCGCCTACAAGCGGCTGTATCTGCTGGTGCGCTTCCCCGAACGCGGCGATGCGTTGCTCGGCGACGAGGCGCGCCCGGTGCAGCTCGTCATCGCCGGCAAGGCGCACCCGCAGGACCAGGAGGGCAAGCAGACTCTGCACCGGCTGTTCCAGACCCGCGGCGGCCAGGTGAGCGGCCGCGGCGTCTTCCTCGAGGACTACGACCTGCAGATCGCGCCGCCGCTGGTCGCGGGCGTCGACCTGTGGCTCAACCTGCCGCGGCCGCCGCTCGAGGCGAGCGGCACGAGTGGCATGAAGGTCGTGCTCAACGGCGGTCTCAATCTGAGCGTCGCCGACGGCTGGTGGGAGGAGGCGTACGACGGCACGAACGGCTGGTCGATCACCACGCCCGCCGGCGACGCGTTCATGCAGGATGAACACGATGCGCTGGCGTTGCTCCAGATCGTCCAGCAGGAGGTCGTGCCGCTCTTCTACATGCGCGGCGAGGACGGTATTCCGCACGGCTGGATCGAGCGCATGCGCGCCTCGATGCGCGGACTGATTCCGCGCTTCAGCGCGCACCGCATGCTCAACGAATACGTCGAGCAACTGTACGCGCCGGGCGAGAGCGGCGCACAGCCGGCG
>CBFGUK010000085.1:0-18245 GCA_965651925.1 uncultured bacterium
GCGCGGCTATTGCGCGAGCCACTACCAGGCCTACCGGCGCTCGCGCCGGTGACGCCGGTGCCCTCTCCCTGCCGGGGAGAGGGCACTGCGCGTGACGCGGCGGCGCGTCACGCATAGAACGCGCGGCGCTTCACCGCGATCGAACGCTCCAGGTAGAAGATCTCGACCTTCTGCGCCGCGCCGTCCTTCGTGACGAACTTGTGGCCGCGCAGGATGGTGTCGAGCACGCCGAGATCGGGGCGGCCGGGGTAGTCGCGCGTGGCGACGATCTCGGTGCTGGCGAACACCGTATCGCCGGCGAACAGCGGCGCCGAGTGGCGACCGGTGCGGTAGGCGATGTCGCCGAGCGAGTTGTCGGCGACGTCGGGGCAGGAGAGCCCGAGGCAGAGCTGGAACGGGATGCCGCCGAAGATGATCAGCTGGCCGCCGACGAAGCGCTCGGGGTTCTGATCGATCATGTGCTGGTTGCAGTGCACCTGTGAGGTGTTGTCGAGCATCGCGGTGAGCGCGATGTGCTCGCTGGTCATCGTGCGGCCGCGCGAGTGCTCGATGATGTCGCCGGCGGTGAAGTCCTCGAAGTACGTGTCGGCGTTGCTCAGGTGGGCGAGCGAGCGGTACGGGAGGGCGGCGTCGTGGCGCGGCAGGACGAGCTCGCAGGCGACCGGCGGCGCGTCGGTGGCGTCCTTCTCGACCACCGCCTCGACGTCGTGCTTCCACACCTGCACCTTGCGCTCGTAGGTCAGCACGACCTCGTCGTGCTGGTTGCGCCCGGTGGTCTGCACGTGCACGACGCCGAGCGACTTGTCCCTCGACGACGGCGTCACCCCGAGCACGATCGAGGTGCTCTCGATCGTGTCGCCGATGTACACCGGCGCGCCGAAGCGCATGTCGACGTATTCGAGGTTGGCGCGCGCGTTCTCCGAGATGTCCTCGACGCTCTGGCTGAACACCACCGCCATCACCAGGCCCGGCGGCAGGATCATGTCGCGGTAGCCGTAGAGCTGCGCGTAGCGGCGGTTCTTGTGCAGCGGGTTGGTGGTCATCGAGAACTCGGTGAACGCGTTCACGAGCCCCTCGGTCACCGTCTTGCCGACCTTGTGGCGCAGCACGCTGCCGATGCGGAAATCCTCGAGGAAGTTGCCGGTCTTCTTGCGGATGATCGCCATGGACGCTCCCGTCGTGATGGACAACCGTGGCTGTCTAGCAGCCCGGTTCCGCCCCTCCAAGACAGCCGTGGCGATCGCTCCGCGGGGAAGCGTGCGGCGCACACCCACATAGGGATTGGGTTTCCGCGACGCGGCTGTTACAGCTGGCGGCGGTGCTGGTACGCGCTCTCCTGTTCGCGCTCCTCCTCGGCCTGGCCGGTGCGGGGGCGCTGCCCCCGCCGGCCGCTGCCCAGGGCCGGCCGCCGTGCGCGAGCGTGGTGCGCCAGATCCATCGCACCACCGGGCACAACGGCGGCGGCAAGGCGGATGCGGACGTCATCGCGCGCAAGCTCAAGACCGACAGCGCGTGGGTCGAGCGCTGTGCCGTGTCGTACGGGCGCCGCGTCAAGCCGCGCGACCGCCGGCACACGGAGGGCGACGCCGACCTGACCGCGCGGCGCGAGTTCCGCGAGTACGAGGAAGTGGCGCGCGAGGAGCGCGACATGGAGGAGAACTACGTCCAGGGCGATCCCGACAACTACAAGGATCGCGACCGGGCGCGCGGCATCGATCCGGATTCGAGCGCCGAGTGGGAGCCGTACCTGACCCATCAGTGGCAGCCGTACGTCACGCACGAGTGGGCGCCGTTCATCCGCGACGACGACGACCCGGGCTTCGAATGAGCGCGCCGCCCGCGGCCGGGCGTGCGTCCGTGCAGAGAGGGAGAGACGATGGCGCTGCTGGTCCTCGTGCGACATGGTGAGTCGCAGTGGAACCTCGAAAACCGCTTCACCGGGTGGGTCGACGTGCCGCTCACCGACACCGGCCGGCGCGAGGCCGAGCGCGCCGGTGAGCTGCTCGCCGGCACCCGCTTCGACGTCGCGTACTCGTCGGTGCTGCAGCGCGCCAACGAGACGCTCGACATCATCCTGCGCAAGCTCGGTCAGACCGCGCTGCCGGTGATCAAGGACCAGGCCCTGAACGAACGCCACTACGGCGACCTGCAGGGGCTCAACAAGGCCGAGACGGCGGAGAAGTTCGGCGCCGAGCAGGTGCACATCTGGCGGCGCAGCTACGACGTGCCGCCGCCGGGGGGCGAGAGCCTCAAGGACACCGCGGCGCGCACGCTGCCGTACTACGACCGCGTCATCGCCCCCGAGCTCGTCGCCGGCCGCAACGTGCTGGTCGTCGCACACGGCAACTCGCTGCGCTCGATCGTCATGCAGCTCGACCGGCTCACCAGGGAGCAGGTGCTCGAGCTCAACATCCCGACCGGGGTGCCGATCGTCTACGACGTCGCCCCCGATCTGACCATCCGTTCGAAGCGCATCCTCGGCGCCGAATGAGCGGCGACCTCGATCGCCGCCGGACGGTCCGCCTGACGACGCGCGGCCGCAAGAGCGGTCAGCCGCGCACGGTGACCATCTGGTTCGTCACCGCCGGGCCGCGCCGCATCGAGGTGCAGCACGTCGCCGCCAAGCCGGCGCAGTGGTACCGCAACCTGCTCGCCGACCCCGCCGTCACCGTCGATTTCGGCGACGGCCCGATCGCCGCCCGCGGCGAGCCGATCACCGACCCCGCCGAAATCCGCCGCGTCCTCGACCGCATCCGGCGCAAGTACTGGACCGCCCGCCTCATCCAGTGGCTCGGCCGCAAGGCGACGCCGGTCGCGGCGACGATCGCCTGGTAGAGGTGGCGTCCGCCCTCCGCGGCGCTGATCGGCGGGGCGCGGTGGGGGGCAAGGGGTTGGGGGTTAGGGGCTTGACCCTGACCCCCGGGCGCGGCGCCTGCTCAGGAGCGCCCCGCTCAATCCAACGAGCGCCGACAGGGCGGCGGGCGTGTGAACAAATTCCGGAGCGCCGGCAATTCGACACGCGCATCTCTTATCTGGGTCCCCTCTCCCCGCCAGGGGAGAGGGTCAGGGTGAGGGGCGTCCGATGGGGCGTCCGACAACTCCAGCGCGAGCAACGGGCCGCGCGCGCAGCGCGCCGGCGACGAGGCGAGGCGGGGCGGGGGATGGGAGAGGGTGCCGCGCCGCGCCACCCAACCTGACCCCGGGGCGCGGTGCCTGCTCAGGAGCGTGTCGCTCAATCCAACAGGCGCCGACGGAGCGGCGCCCTCCAACGGGCTGCGGAACGCCGACAGGGGATACGGAGCGCCGACACGTCAGGCGAAGCCGCCATACCCCTAGCAGCCTAACCCCTAACCCCACCGCACCGCGCCAGACCGCGCCGCGGAGAACGACCGCCTACTCAGGCAGAGAGGGGGGTGTGGAATGGGCGCTCGGGGGGGGCGAGGGGCGCGCGGGGGGAGGAGGCGCTCCCGGAAGTTTCCTTCCCGCCCATTCCACTGGAGGACAACGAAGGGGTCAGTGCCTTCGCTGACATGTCTCAGTGTCCAAGCAACGGGCGGGCCAACTTGGGGCGCTCCGGAGCCGCGTTCCTTGCGGCTCCCCGGAGCGCCCGTTCGTGTGCTGTTTCCTAGCGCTCGTGCAACCAGTGTTGCAGTTCGGTCAGGCAGCCGGGATGTACTTGCCAGACTCGAGGAAGGCGAGGAGCTGGTTGAGGCATTCCTCCTCGCTGGCGCGATCGGTGTGGACGGTGAGCTCCGCCTTGACCGGCTCCTCGTACGGGGCCGAGATACCGGTAAACTCGGGGATCTCGCCGGCGCGGGCCTTCTTGTAGAGGCCCTTCACGTCGCGGCGTTCGCAGACTTCCACCGGGCAGTCGACGTGCACCTCGAGGAAGTCGCCCGGCGCCATCAGGGCGCGGACCGCATCGCGGTCGGCGCGGTAGGGCGAGATGAACGCGGTGATGTTCACCACGCCGGCATCGGTGAACAGCTTCGCCACCTCGCCGATGCGGCGGATGTTCTCGGTGCGGTCCTGCGGCGAGAAGCCGAGGTCCTTGTTGAGACCGTGGCGGATGTTGTCGCCGTCGAGCACGTAGGCGCGCACACCGCGGTCCCACAGCTTCTTCTCCAGCGCCACGGCGAGCGTCGACTTCCCCGATCCCGACAGGCCGGTCAGCCAGATCGTGCAGCCCTTGTGGCCGGAGATCGTCTCGCGGTCGTTCTTGGTGACCATCCCGGCGTGCCAGGTGATGTTGCGCGACTTCGGCGTGCTCATGGTGATGCGGTTCCTCCCCTCGAGAGTGAAAGCGTCACACTTACCGGAGCCCGCCGTCATAAGACAACCCAAGCCTGCGCCGCCACGTCGGTGGACAGTTCTGCACGTCTCTGGGCAGATGCGCCGTCCCGTCGCGAACGCCACCGCGGCCGAGCGGCCGGTAGTGCCGTTCGGGGCCCGGCGGGCATCGGCTTTGCTGTTGGCGTGGGCAGCCTCCGGCTGGGGATGCGGAGGCAGCCGAACGGGAAGGGGCAGGTCGGGTGAGCGCGCGGGTCCTGATCGTCGACGACAACGAGGATGTCCGCCGGATTCTGGCGCTGCGGCTCGGGCTCGCCGGGTTCGAGGTGCGCGACGCCGCCAACGGGCGCGAAGGGCTCGACGCCCTGCGGTCGGCGCACTGGGATCTCGTGCTGCTCGATCTCGTGATGCCCGAGGTCGACGGCTTCGACGTGCTCGCCGAGCTGCGCGACGAGGCGCCGGCGGCCCCACCGGTGGTGGTGATCACGCAGTACGACGACGAGGACAACCGCCGCCGCGCCCTGGCGCTCGGCGCCGCGCACTACGTCGGCAAGACCTCGGCGCTGGGACGTGAATTCGCCGGGACGCTGCGCGAGTGGCTACGGCCGGGCTGAGAAAAGGCTGTTACGCTGTTAGGCTGTTACGCTGTCAGGGGTCTGTTCTTCCCCTAACAGCCTAACAGCGTAGCAGCCTAACAGCCTACCGGCCGAGAACGTCCGCTGCGGTACGAAGCCAATCCGCGCCCTCACTGCCCCGGCGTACGCGGTGCCGTACGGATCGCTCGATCGAGCGCCCACGATCGGATGTGCTCGACCTGCTCCTTCATCGTCTTCGAGAGCGGCACGATCTTCGCCGTCTGATCGAGCAGGTCGTCGCCGGTGAGCTCGCGGTCCTCGAGCTTGACGCGGGTGATCGCCGAGACGACGCACTGCTCGAGCTCGGCGCCGGTCCAGCCCCTGGTGAACTGCTTCATGCGCTCGATGCCGAGCGGTTCCGGATCGATGCCGCGCTTCTGCAGATGGATGCGGCAGATGTCGAGCCGCTCCTCGTCGTTCGGCAGGTCGACGAAGAACACCTCGTCGAAGCGGCCCTTGCGGATCATCTCGGCGGGCAGGAGGTCGATGCGGTTGGCGGTCGCGGCGACGAACAGGCCGCGCGTCTTCTCCTGCATCCAGGTGAGGAAGAACGCGAAGATGCGGCCGGCGGCGGCACTGTCGCTCTGCGAGTTGACGCCCATCTCGATCTCGTCGAACCACATGACCGCGGGCGCCATCTCCTCCATCGTGCGGCAGGCGCTGACGAAGACGCCCTCCGGATTGCCGTGCCGTCCGGAGAACACCTCGATCATGTCGATGCGGTAGAGCGGCAGGTTGAACGACTCCGCGATCGCCTTCACCGCGAGGCTCTTGCCGCAGCCGGAAATCCCCATCAGCAGCAGGCCCTTCGGGACGATGTCGCGGCTCACCTCGTCGCGCATCTCGAACAGCCGGCGCCGTTCGTTCAGCCACTTCTTGAGGATCGGCGCGCCGCCGACGTTCTCCAGCCCGCCGGGACGCGAGATGTATTCGATGACGCCGGTCTTTTTCTTGACCAGCAGGTGCTTCTCCTCGAGCAGGTACGGGACCGAGGTGCCGTCGAGGCGCGGCTCGGCGGCCACGGCGCGGCGCAGCGCGTGACGCGCCTCGTTGAGCGTCAGGCCCTGCAGCGCGGCGCTGAGCTGCGCGATCGTGCCGGGATCCTCGTCGACCGCGATGTTCTGCGCCTGCAGCACGCGCGTTTCGTCGTGGAGGAAGCGCTGCAGCTCGGCGAGATCGGGCAGCGGCAGCTCGATGAGGACGATGTCGCGCGCCAGCTCGTCGGGGATGAACGCCACCGGCGAGCTGACGATGATGAACTTCCCCTTGTCGAGGCACGCGGCGTACAGGTCGCGCAGGCGCCGGCGGATGGCCGGCTGCTGCATGGCGTCGTGGAAATCGCGCAGCACGAACAGCCCCGGGCCGTCGTGCGCCAGCACGCGGTCGAGCGCCGTGCGCGGGTCGGTGGTGTCGGGAATGACGGCGCCATCGGGACCACGCAGGCCGTCGGTCACCGTCCAGGTGAACACCGGCACGGGCTGCGCGAACAGCCGCTGGCCGGCCTCGGCGGCCACCTGCTCGACGCGATTCTCCTCGGGGGAGTGGATGTAGATCAGCGGCCGGCCGGAATCGATCAGCTCCTTCAGCCGGATCAGCGCACGGGACAGGGGAACGTTCGTGTCACTCATGAACCCGGGAGTCTACTGAGCAGCGCCGCCTACCTCAACGGCGGCCCGGATCTCGGGCGACGCCGCGGAGGGTCCTCCGCGCCGTCGCGTTGCGGAGATTCAGCCGACGGCGCCGGCGGCGAACAGGCGCTCGATCTCGTCGGCGGCAAAGCCGTACTCGGCCAGCACGGCGCGCGTGTGCTCGCCGACCTGCGGCAGCGGGCGCGAGCCGTCGCCCGGCGTGCGCGAGAGGCGCGGTGCCGGGGCGGGCTCGAGCTTGCCCTGCTGGTCGGGGATCAGCAGCCCGCGCGCGGCATTGTGCGGATGCTCGGCAACCTCGCCGAGCTTCATCACCGGGGCGACGCAGGCGTCGGTGCCGTCGAAGATCGCGCACCACTCCGCGCGCGTCCTGCTGGCGAAGATCTCGGTGAAGCGCGCCGCGGTCTCGCGCCACGTCGACTGGTCCATCTGCTGCGGCATGGTGGCGGGATCGAGACCGAGACCCTGCAGCAGCGCCGCGTAGAACTGCGGCTCGATGGCGCCGACGGACAGGAACTCGCCGTCGCGCGTGCGGTAGGTGTCGTAGAACGGCGCGCCGGTGTCGAGCATGTTCGTGCCGCGCTCGTCGCGCCACATGCCGGCATTGCGGAACTTGTAGACGAACGTGCTGAGATACGCCGAGCCGTCGACCATCGCCGCGTCGACGACCTGGCCCGTTCCCGACCCCATGCGCTCGAGCAGCGCGAGGCAGATGCCGAGCGCGCACAGCATGCCGCCGCCGGCGAAGTCGCCGAGCAGGTTGACCGGGAAGATCGGCTTCTCGCCCTTGCGGCCGATGAGCGACAGCGCGCCGGAAATCGCGATGTAGTTGATGTCGTGCCCGGCCATCGGCGCGTACGGGCCGTCCTGACCGAAGCCGGTCAGCCGTGCGTAAACGAGGCGCGGGTTGCGCGCCGTCGCCACCTCGGGGCCGAGCCCGAGGCGCTCCATGACGCCGGGGCGATACGGCTCGAGCAGCACGTCGGCATGCTCGATCAGGCGCAGCACGGTCTCGACGCCCTCGGGGCTCTTGAGATTGGCGGCGAGCGAGCGCTTGCCGCGTGCGAGCTGATCCATCGAGCCGGCGCCGACGCGGTCGACGCGCACGACGTCGGCGCCGAAGTCGGCCAGGATCATCCCGCAGAACGGCGCCGGCGCCAGGCCGGCCATCTCGACGACGCGTATTCCCGTGAGCGCACCCATGACGGCGTTGCTATGCAGGGCGGTCCGCAAACTCAAGCCACCGAGGACCGCGGCGGCCGCCGGGGGCCGCGATGGTGCAGCGGTGGCCAACTGTGATCAGTTGTCGATCCATGAAGCCGACGCTGCAGCCGGGCCTGACGTTCACCTTCCGTTACACCGTTCCGCCGACGCGAACCGTGCCGCACCTCTACCCGGAGTCCGAGCTGTTCCGCGCCATGCCGGACGTATTCGCGACCGGCTACCTGGTCGGCCTCGTCGAATGGGCCTGCATCGACGCCATCAAGCCGCATCTCGACTGGCCGGCGGAGATGACGCTCGGCACGCACGTGGATCTCAGCCACGCCGCGGCGACGCCGCCGGGGCTGACGGTCACCGTCACAGGACGTCTGGTAGCGATCGACGGCCGTCGCCTGACGTTCGAGGTGTCGGCACATGACGGCGTGGACACGATCTGCACCGGCCGTCACGAACGCGTGCTGGTGGACGCCGCGCGCTTCGTCGAGCGCACGGCGCGCAAGCGCGGCTAGCTCGCTGGCCGCGATCTGCAGCCATCCGCGCGGACGGCTGGGTGCGGGTGGCCGCAGGGGGCCTGGCGGCTACCAGCCGCGCAGGTCGACCGGCCAGGTCTCGATCACGCGGTCGCCGGACACGACATGGATGCGCTCGTGGTAGGCGACCGTCGGGTCGATGTGCGCCGGCGCGAAGCGCACCCGGTCGCCGACCTGCACCGGGCGCTCGGGGCCGAACGTCGTGTGCTCGTCGGAGCAGAACCATACCGCGCCGCCGTCGAGCGACGGGTTGCCGTGATCCATGCCGAACGATTTGAGGCCGCAATCCGCGACCGCAAACGCCGGCGAGACCGAGATCACCGTCGACCACACCCACAGCGCCTGCACGAACGGCAGGCCGAGCTTCGCGTAGGTCGTGTCCATCAGCGCGTATGATCCCGCCTGGATCTCGTTCGCCCAGGTGTTGAGGTCGAAGGTGCCGGTGCCGCCGGCCGAGACGATGTCGCCGCCGACGTCGCGATGCGCGGCGAGCAGGAGCTCCATCGCCTGGCCGCAGAGCTCGGTGCGCAGCGCGCGGTCGTCGAGCCCGACGACGTGCCCCTCGTAGCCCATCACGCCGCGGACGGTGAGGCCGCGGCGGCGCGCGAGGTCGGCGAGTCGGCCGGCGTCGGCCGGGTCGCAGCCGCAGCGCGGCAGGCCGACGTTGACGTCGATCACCACCTCGCGCACCGCGCCGCCGGCGGCCGCCGCGGCGGCGACGGTGGCGTCCGAATCGACGGCGACGGTGATCCGCGCCTCGAGCCCGGCGAGGCGTTCCGGCCGCAGGGTCTCGTTGGCGAGCATCAGATCGTCGCCGAGACCCGCGCCGGCCATGCCGATCATCTCGCGCACGGTCGCGCAGCAGAACGTGCGATGGCCGTGCGCCGCCTGCCGGCGCGCCAGCTCGGTGCACTTGTGTGCCTTGACGTGCGGGCGCAGCCGCGCCCCGGGCAGCGCGGTGGCCATGATGCGCAGGTTCGCCTCCAGGGCGTCGGCGTCGACGATCAGCGCCGGGGTGTCGAGATCGTGGATCGAGGTCATGCCTGCGTCTCCTACGCACCGCCGCACAACGCAAGGCACGCGGGGTCGCGGGCGGGTTGAGGGAAGGCGTGTACGGGTACGAGTACGTGTACGAGTACAACACCGAACAGAAGGACGCCGTACTCGTACTCGGTCCGTCGTACCGCCGCGCCGCAGACGGACGTGCCGAGCGCATGAGGCGACGCGCGTCCGCGGCCGTGCAGGAGCACGGCCCTCCACCGGTCGCGATCACCGGCCGTGTTGCGGCGGAGACGTTCTGTCGTCCGCAACGCGCCGGCGCGCGCCGCGCCGCGATCACTGCTCCGCGGCCGCTGCCGGTGCGAGCGTGACGCGGAAGACCGTGCCGCCGCCGGGGTTGGGGACGAACGACAGCGTGCCCTCGTGCGCCGCGACGATCGAGCGGCTGATCGCCAGGCCCATGCCGAGCCCCTCGGGCTTGGTGGTGAGGAACGGCTCGAAGATGCGCTCGCCAATGGCAGCCTCGACGCCCGGCCCGGTGTCGCTGACCGTCAGCTCGATCATCCCGGCGCGCTGCGCCGTCGTCACCTCGACGGCGCGCACGCCCGGCCACGGGGTGAGCGCCTCGATCGCATTGAGCAGCAGGTTGACCACCACCTGCTCGAGCTGAATCGTGTCGACGAACACCGGCAGCGGATCGCCGGCCAGCCGCAGCGACAGCGCCACCTCGGCCCGCCGCGCCGCCGCCTCGATCAGGCGGGTCGCGGTGCGCGCGATCTCGTTGGCATCGGCGACGTCGCGGCGCGTGTGCTCCTTGCGCAGCAGCGTCCGCACGCGGCGCGTGATCTCGCCGGCGCGCAGCGCCTCGGCGGAGATCGCCTCCACCGCGGCGAGCAGATCCTCGTGCGAGATCGATCCGGTCAGGATGCGGCGCCGGCAGCCCTGCGCGTAGTTCGCGATCGCGCCGAGCGGCTGGTTGACCTCGTGCGCGAGACTGGCGGCCATCTCGCCCATGGTGTGGCGGCGCAGCACGTGCGCGAGCTCGGCCTGGTGCTGGCGCACCTGCTCCTCGGCGCGCACGACGTCGGTGATGTCCTTGCTGAACACCGCGACGCCGGTGACCACGCCATCCTGGCGCGTCGGGTTCATCGACACGAGGAAGTGGCGCATCGTGCCGTCGAGACGCGCCGAATCGGTGAACGAGAGCCGTTCGCCGCTCATGGCGCGGGTCACGGACTCCGCCCAGCGCGTGCGGTACTCGACCGGCACCTGCTCGTCGTAGCGCGCGCCGGCGTGCGCCGCTTCGCCGAGCAGCGCCGCGATGGACTGCGCCGTCGGGGTGTTGAACGCCAGCAGGCGATAGCGGCGATCGACCGCCCAGATCGGATCCGGGCTGCTCTCGATCACCGAGACGAGCGTCGCGCGGGAGCTCTGCAGCGCCGCCTCCATCTCCTTGCGCTCGGTGATGTCGGTCGCGATGCCGCACACGCCGTACACCGCGCCATGCTCGTCATACAGGGGAAACTTGACGGACACATACGTCCGGTCGCGCCCGTCGCTCGGCACGACCTCCTCGAACAGCTCGGCGCGGCCGGTGTCGAGCACGCGCTGATCGTTGGCGTGCAGCATGGCGACGATCGGCGCCGGGAACAGCGACTCGTCCGTCGCTCCCACGATGGCGGCGTTGGTCGTGCGGAAGAGTGCCTCGTAGCAGCGATTGACCATCAGATAGCGGCCGTCGCGATCCTTGAGGAAGATCGGGATCGGCGAATGGTTGACGATGTCGTTCAGCAGCCGTTCGCCTCGCGCCAGCCGCTCGAGCGCGCGCTGGCGCTCCGCCACCTCGCGTTCGAGATCGCGCGTCGCCTGCTCGAGCGCCGCCGTGCGCAGGCGGACGCGTTCCTCGAGCGCCTCGTTGAGCGCGCGGACGGCATCCTCGATGCGCTTGAGCTCGGTGATGTCCGCCGCCGTGCCGACCACGGCGATCACGCCGCCGTCCGCGTCGCAGACCGGCGTGACGGAGAAGTAGATGTGCTGCCGCGTGCCGTCGCGCGCGTACTTGTACATGTACTTCGGCGACACCTGCTCGCCGCGCAGCACGCGCATCACCGGCCAGCGTTCGAGCGGAATCGGGCCGTGCTCGTCGTGCCACACGCCCCAGACCCGCTCGCCGTCGGTGCGCGGGGCGCCGACCGCCTCCTGCTCGGTGTAGATGCGTGCCATCGCATTGAGGTAGACGACCTCGCCGCGCGCATCCCAGACGGCAATGCCGCCCGATGCCTGCTCGAGCGCGGTCATCACGATCTGGGGCTCGGCGAGTACGGCCGGCGCCGCTTCGGCGGCTTCGCCGGCCTCCGTGCCGCTGCCGAGCACGCCGAGCAGACGACCGGCGGCATCGTGCAGCGGCTCGAGCAGCACGCTGAGACGCGTACCGCCGGCGACCACCTCGTGCCGCACGCGCTCGCCGGCGAGCGCGCGGCGATGCGCGGCGAGCAGCGCCGGTTCGATGGCCACGGCGCCGGCGTCGTCGCCGGACGCGAGCCGCTCGCCGACACGCAGCCCGAGGCGCGTTGCGGCGCCGTGCGAGGCGAAGTGGCAGCGCAGCTCGGAGTCGACCGACCACAGCACGCCCGGCATGCGGGCCTGCATCGCCGCGAGCAGGGCCTCGTCGGGTGCGGCGGGTGACATCTCTGCCGGCGGCTCGGACGCAGCGTGCAGAGGGCGGTTCGCCATGGTGAGGCCTCGTTAGCGGGTTCCGACCGCAAAGGCGAACCAGAAAGTTCCTAGCCGGCGCGTAGCAGGGGAGCGCCCATCCTCGGACGGTTGGCCGCCGAGTGACTGAGGACACCGAGGGGGACGGGTCCGTAGCGTGATCGAGGACACCGCGTCGACCGGTCCGTCGAGCGAGACTCGGCGGAAGTGCCTGAAGGACTCGACTCGGTGTCCTTACTTCCTCTGTGGCCGACAGCGGTCGCGGATGGTCACTGCCCGAGGCGGCGTTGGCGAACGCATCGGCAGGTTCGGAGGCTCGTCATCCCGGAGCGCGTCCGAACGCTCAGTAGAATACGATCTCGAACGGCGGCAGTGCGACATCGATCGGCTTCTCCGTCAGCGCGGCGCCGTCGGCGGCGCGGAATATGCGGATGCCCGGCTGGCGGCGGACCCGGTCGGCGAGCCACAGCTCGCCGCGATCGTTCAGCTCGAGATCGAACAGCATGTAGCCGCCGCTCTCGTGGTGCGTGCCGAGGACGCGACGCTCGACGGGGTCGAAGGAGATGAGCGCGTTCGTGAACCCGGGCCGGTTGACGAGCGCGTAGACCAGCCGGTCCGAGACGATGACGAAGTCGGTGACGTCACCGCCGAGCTCGGCCTCGGTGATCAGGAAGCCGCTCGGCGTGCCGGTGGCGAGGTCGACCTGCTCGATGCCGCCGTCGAGCTCGTTGAAGCGGCCGGCGAGCGCGATCCAGATCGCGCCATCGTGCATGGTGAGCCCCTTGGTGGCGCCGAACGGGTTGGTGCCGCTGAGCTCGATGACGTCGACGAGCGTGTCGGTGTGCACGTCGATCACCGCGAGCGCGCCGTTGTCGGCGGGCAGGCGCAGGATGGTGTTGATGTCGAGGCGCTGCAGCGAGACGTAGAGCCGGTCGCCGGCGACGGCGAGCAGATCCATGTCGGGGATGCCGTCGGCATCGGCGGCTGCCGCGAGATCGATCCGCCCGGTGATGAAGTCGCCGCAGTCGCGCTGGGCCGACGGGTTGACGATCAGCAGCTCGGAGCGTTCGAAGAGCGTGACGTACGCCTTGCGGCGCGACACGACGGCGATGTCGTGCGGGTTCGTGCCGTTGCCGGTCGAGCACTGCAGGCGGGTGCGGAAGCCGTCGGCAGGGTCGAGCACCTGGATGTTGTCGGCATAGAGGCGGTTGGCGACGTAGATCAGGTCGTCGAACGTGCGCACCGACGCATCGCGGAAGATGCGCCGCTGCGGGCTCGACGGCACGACCGGCCGCGGCGCCTCGAGGCCGACGAGCGCGTACGATCCTTCCTGGAAGCTCGACGTGGCGACGAACGCCTGCGTCTGCGCCGGGCAGCCGCCGAGGGCGGCGCCGACGCCGCGCACGAGCTCGTCGATCGCCACCGCGCCGTCGCCGTCGGCATCGAAGCGCTCGCAGGTCTCGACCGGCGCCCCGAGCGAGATGCCGACTCCGCGCAGCAGCTCGGCGATCGTCACGCTGCGGTCGGCGTCACAATCGCCGGGACACATGGCGCCCTGGGCGCGCGCCGACGCGAACAGTACGAGCATCGCGATGACGACAGCCGTACGGCGTCTGCCGCCGCGCGCCAGAAGACGACAGGGTGCGTTCATGAATGCTCTGGAGGGCGCCGCTCCGTCGGCGCCGGTTGAATTGTGGAGGGAAAGATCTTTCCAACAGGCGCCGACGGAACGGCGCCCTCGAGGATGCGTGTCGGGATTCATAGGGTCACCTTCACGCTGCCGAAGAGCGTCAGGCCGGGCAGGGGGAAGTCGCCGAGATCGCGCACGTCGGCATCGGCGATGTTCGCCGCTTCGAAGCTGATCGCCAGCCAGTCGCGCGGACGGAGCACGGCGCCGACGGTGTGGATCGAGCGGCTCGGGACGACCTGGAAATTCGCCACCGAGGTCGGGTCGGAGCTGATGAACGTGTACTCGTAATAGAGCGTGCCGAGATCGGCGAACGCGTCGGCGCGCACGAACAGCTCGTCTGCGGGCCGCAGCGGCAACTGGTTGCCGTCGGTGAAGCCGCCGCTCGTGTCCTTCGACTCCTGGTGCGTGTAGTTGAGCTGCAGACCGACGTGTCCCAGGGCGGCGGCGCTGGCCGACAGCTCGACGCCGCGCACGACGGCGCTGCCGATGTTCATCGGCCGGAACTGTTCGGGGTTCACCGCCTCGAAGACGATCAGGTCGTCGTAGTCGGTCGAGAAGAAGGCGGTCTCGAGCAGCGCGCGGTCGAGCCAGCGCCACTCACCCCAGCTCGCCGTGACGCCGAGATCGCCGTTGAGGCCCGACTCGGATTCCAGGTTCGCGTTGCCGAGCACGCTGCCGGTGTTGCCGAACAGCTCGGAGAAGTTCGGCGCGCGCTGGAAGAAGCCGACGTTGCCGCGCAGCGTCGCCCACGACGTCAGTCGGAAGAGGGCACCGAACGCCGGCGAGAAGAGATCGCGATCCGTCGTCGTCGGCGGGCTGTCCGGCTGGTTCGCGAGGTCGACGCCGCTGAAGTCGTCGTGCAGGTGCTCGTAGCGCAGGCTCGGCACGAGCACGAGGCGGTCGTCGAAGAACGGCGCCTCGTCCTGCACGGCGAGCGTGAAGCGCAGACGGGTCTGATCGGGGCCGTCGGCGGGCACGTCGGTCGGCGCCGCATTGAACGGGAAGAACTGCTCGTAGGCGAGCTCGTCGAACCACGACAGCGCCTGCCGCCACGGGGCGAACCAGGTGCCGGTGTTGCTCGCGCCGATCGTCGCGGTCTGGTTGTTCGTGTCGAACGGGCCGAAATCCTGCGGCGGACTGTCGAAGCGCTGGAAGCCGTAGACGCCGTAAAGCGTGCCCGACGTGTCGACCGCACCGCCGGCGAGCGCGGTCGCCGACAGGCGCAGGTAGGACAGGGAGCGCAGCTCCTCGAGTGACGGCGCGCTGAACTGCGTCGACGCCGGTCCTGGCACGCCCTGCTGCTTGTAGAAGACTTCCTGCGTGCCGTCGGCGACCAGCCCGTTGGCGAACGTGTGCGAGGCGCGCAGCAGCGCGCCGACGGCGTTGAACGCGTTGTTGATGCGCGTCACGTCGCTGTCGTCGGTCGGATTCTCGGGCGTGCCGTTGTCGTCGAAGTAGGTGAAGTCGCCCTCGCTGCCGAGATAGTTGATGTGGCCGAGGACGCTGAACGCACCGAGCCGGCGCGTGTCGGTGCCGACGACCTGGCGCGTATCGAACGATCCGTAGCCGGCCTCGAGCTCGGTCCGCGGCGTGTCCGACGGTGCGCGGGTGACGAGGTTGACGACGCCGCCGATGCCGCCGCCGCCAAAGCCGACGGGGATGGTGCCGCGGTACACTTCGATGCGCTCGAGGCTGTCGAGCGGCAGGTTCGAGAGGTTGACGGTTTGGTCCTGCGCCGCCGCGAGCGGCACGCCGTCGAGATAGACCGGCACCTGGTTGGCGCTCGAGCCGCGGATCGAGACGGTGGAGAATGCGCCGAGGCCGCCGAAGCGCTGGACCTGCACGCCGGCGGTTTCGGCGAGGACGTCGACCGCGGTGTCGAGCGGCTGCTCGCGTGCACTGACGTCGACGTCGGTGACGAACGCGGTCGGGGCGCGTCGCTCGGCCTCGCTGATGCGCTCGCCGGTCACTTCGATCTCGGCGAGCGGCGGCGCCTTGTCCGTGGCGTGGAGCGCGGTGGCGGTGAGCAGCCCGACTCCGGTTCCGACCATCGCCCGCATCAGCATGCGCCGGCAGCGCATCAACGCGCCTGTGCTCCCAACGCCGCGACGTCGGCGGCCGTGATGCGGCCGTCGCCGTTCACGTCGGCCTCGGCGCCGGAGGCGATCACGCCGCCGCCCGCAGCGGCGACCGCGTCACCGTCACCGTCGAAGAGCTCGGCGACCAGCAGCCGGCGATCTGCCTCGTCGACGTCGCCATCGCCGTCGAGATCACCGGCGTCGCCGGGTGTCGTCGTGGCCGTCGGGGTCCCGGCGCTGACCGGCGGGGTCGCGGTCGGCGTCGGCGACGCGGTCGGTGTCGCGCCGCCACCCGGGTCGCAGGCGTGCAGCGCCGCGATCGCGTCGAGATCGAAGCCCGCCTGATCGCCGCGGAAGTTGTTGCCGGGGTCGACGACCGCGAGCCCGGGATCGGTGATGCGCACGTATGCCGCCCAGCCGAGGCCGACGTCGGCGAGGTCGAACACGTCGCCGCCGGCGGCCTCGGGATCGAGCGGGTCGATGCCGTTCTCCGGCGTGCTGAACACCGGCGTGCGGCCGGCAAAGCCCGACGGCGGGTCGGCGGTCCAGGGGAAGTCGATGAACGTCTCGCCGTCCTGGCTGACGCTGACGATGCCGAACTCCTCGAACGGCAGCGGTCCCATCGGCGTCTGGGCGAGGAAGGTGTTCTCGAACACCACGAGATCCGGTCCCGGGCCGTCGCAGATCACCGGGAGATCGAAGCGCAGCGTGATCACGCCGCCGTTACCGAGGGAGACGACGTCGAGCGACTGCTGCATGGCGCCGCCGCCGACCGGGGGGCCGAGCACGACGTCGGGCAGGAACTCGCTGCCGAAGCCGCCGAACTCGCCGACCTGGTACTCGACGACCGCATCGGCGAACGGATCCTGCGCTGCGGCCCGCGCCGCACCGGCGAGCAGCGCCAGCAGCGCGGCGCACATCGTGCGCGCCGCGCGCCGGCGCCGGGGCCGCGCGATGCGGCCCCGGATGAGCGATGCACGCACGGTCTTCACGGCGCGGGCGTGCAGACGAGCTTGAACACGTCGGTGTCCTTGCGGCCGTCGTCGGTCGTAGCGCGCACCTTGAGCGTCGCCTTGCCAGGCTTTGCGCCACTCTTCGTGACGCGCACCGGCACGGCGTAGCCGTCGCTGAACGTGCAGCTCGAGTCGCTGTGCGGGAGCGCCGCGGTCAGGCGCGCCGCCGCATCCGCCACCGCCGCGCTCGCCGGCTTTGCCGTGACGATCACGTCGGTCACGCCGCCGAGCGCGCACGCCGGCAGCGCCGGATCCTGGACGTTGAGACAGAAGCCGACCGGGAACACGCACACATCGTTCACCGTGCCGTCGGCGTCGCAGGGCGCGCCGTCGGTGCAGGTCGCCTCCTTGCCGACGGCGGCGACGCCGTAGAGCTCGTGCACGCACTCGCTCGCGGCCGCGCCGGTGCCGGCGTGCAGGCGAGCAATCGGCGTGAAGCGGTGCAGCGAGCGGTCCTCCTCGATGCCGGTGAACGTCGCGGAGAGGATCTGGATGCGGCCGGTGAACGGATCGGCGGACATGTTGGTGGCGAACGTCAGCCCGGAGACGAACGGCGTCTGGCTGCCGTCGCTCACATCGAATGCAACGACGTCGGCGCCGAAGTTGCCCGAGGCGAGCAGGCGGCCGGTGTCGTCGAACTGGAGATCGGTCGACCCGAACGCGAAGCTCGGTCCGGCGAACGGCAGCGGCGCGACCGGTGTGCCGTCGTCGGCGTAGCGGCGGATCTGGTTGTCGAAGTTCGGCAGGCCGAGATTCTCGGCGATGAACACATCGCCGCTGCCCGGCTGCACGGCGATCCCGCCGACGAAGGCGAGGCTGTCGACGAGCGGCACCGAGACCGGGCCGGGGGTGATCTCGAGCACGGCACCGGCGCTGCCGCCGACGGCGTCGCCGAGCAGCACCGTGCCGGACGCCGTCACCGCGATCCCGGCGGGGAACTCGACACTGCCCGTCGGCAGCAGCTCGAGGCCGGCGGCGCTCAGGCCGTTGGCCGTCGAGACGGTCGGGATCGCGAAGATCGTGTCGCCGCTCTGCGCGGCGGTGTTGCCGGCCCCCGAGGTGGTGATGCCGAGGTCGGCGTTGTCGGCGTTGTCGCTGACGTAGAGCGTGTCGGTGACGGCGTCGTAGGCGCAGTCGGCGATCGAGTTGAAGCCCATCGCGACGAGCCGCAGGTCGCCGGATTCACGCGCCAGCACGATCGCCTGCGCGTTGGCGGTGAACGCCGGGCCGATGCCGACGAACGTGCCGCCGGGCGCGTCGGCGATGCAGCCCTGCGTCAGGTTGGCGAGCGTCTGGGTCGAATAGATGTAGCCGGGCGGCGGCGTGACGACGCCGCGGGCCGTGCCGGCCGAGGCGGCGATGAGTGCGACGATGATGCGAGTGCGGTGCATGAGGTCCCCCTCCAGGTGTGCAGGTGCATCGGGATCGGAA
>CBFGUK010000086.1:0-18183 GCA_965651925.1 uncultured bacterium
TGGCAGGCGGCGGCGGCCGCCCAGCAGGCGCGCCGCGGCGCGGGCGGCAACGACCCCGCGCAGGCGGCACGCGTGCAGGACCGCGGCGTCGCGCTCCTCTACCAGCATCCGGCGCTCGCCGGCCCCGAGGTGGCGCGGCGCCGCGCCGCCGGGGCGCTCACGCAGCTCTCGGCGCTCGGGCTCGGCGGCCGCCCGCTGGTGGTGGCGCGCGACGGCGGCGCCGGCGCGCACCTCGCCGACGTGCTGCGCGCCCAGGCGTACTGGCGCGCGCTCGGGCTCGAGGTCGACGTGCTCGTCGTCGCCGCCGATGCCGCCGCGGCGGAGGCGGCGGCGCGGGCGGCCGGCGCGCGCGCCGGCGTCGTGATCCGCACGCGCGACACGCTGGCCGCGCAGGACCTCGACGTCGCGCTCGCCTGGGCGTGGCTGGTGGTCGGCGGCGCGCTGCCGGAGCTCGTGTGGGGCAGCCCCGCGCCGGTCGTCGTGGCCCGGCGCGCGGTCGCCGCCGATCCCGCGCCGCCGCGACCCGTGCTGCAGTGCGACAACGGCGTCGGCGGCTTCAGCGCCGGCGGCGACGAATACGTCATCCCGCTCGGCGCGCAGACGCGGCCGCCACTCGCCTGGATCAACGTCGTCGCCAACGCGGCGGCCGGCTTTCTCACCAGCGAGTGCGGCGCCGGCTACACGTGGAGCCGCAACAGCCGCGAGCACCGCTTGACGCCGTGGGCCAACGATCCGCTCGGCGATCCGTTCGGCGAGGCGTTCTACCTGCGCGACGAGGCCGAGCCCGCGGCGTTCTGGTCGCCGCTGCCGGGCCCGGCGCCGGCGGAGGCGGCGGCGTTCGAGGTGCGGCACGGGTTCGGCCGGACGTCGTGGACGCACGCCGCCAACGGCCTCCGGCACGAGGTCGTGCAGTTCGTGCCGCGCGAGGACGGCGTCAAGGTGACGCGCCTGCGCCTGACGAACACCGGCGCGACGGCGCGACGGCTGTCGCTCTTCACCTACGCGCGCCTCGTGCTCGGCGGCACGCCGCGCGACAGCGCGCGGCTGATCGTCACCGATCGCGACGCGGCGAGCGGCGCGCTGCTCGCGCACAACCGCCTCGCCGACGAGTTCGGCGGGGGTGAGGCGTTCGCGGCGCTGCAGGCGCCCCCTGACGCGGTGTACAGCGCCAGCACCGATCGCGCGGCGTTCATCGGCCGCAACGGCAGCGCCGCGGTGCCGCTGGCGCTGTGCGCGCCGCGCCCGGCGCTCGACGGGCGCGTCGGCTGTGTCGGCGATCCGTGCTTCGCGTGGCAGGCGACGTTCGCGATCGCGCCGGGGCAGACGGTCGACTGCGTCGCGCTGCTCGGCGAGGTCGACGACCGCGACTTCGTCGCCGACCTCGTGGCGCGCTACCGCGACGCGTCCGCGGTCGAGGCGGCGCTCGCGGCCGTCCGCGCCGAGTGGCGGGCGCTGACCGGGGCGGTGCAGGTGCGGACACCGGAACCGGCGATCGATCTGCTGCTCAACGGCTGGCTCCTCTACCAGGCGCTCTCGTGTCGCATCCTCGGCCGCTCGGCGCTCTACCAGTCCGGCGGTGCGTACGGCTTCCGCGACCAGCTGCAGGACGCGGCGGCGCTGGTGTACGCGCGGCCGGAGCGCACGCGCGCCCAGTTGCTGTTGCACGCCGCGCACCAGTTCGTCGCCGGCGACGTGCTGCACTGGTGGCACCCGCCGCTCGGGCGCGGCCTGCGCACGCGCTTCTCCGACGATCTGCTCTGGCTGCCGTACCTCACCGCCTTCTACGTGTCGGTGACCGGCGATCACGCGATCCTCAAGGAGCAGGCGGGCTACGTGCAGGGACGGCTGCTCGCGCCCGGCGAGGACGAGGCGTACTTCCTGCCGTCGCCGGCCGCCGAGCGCACCGATCTCTACGAGCACTGCTGCCGCGCCATCGACCGCTCGCTCGCCACCGGCGCGCACGGGCTGCCGCTGATGGGCACTGGCGACTGGAACGACGGCATGAACCGCGTCGGCCGCGAGGGGCGCGGCGAGAGCGTCTGGGTCGGCTTCTTCCTCTACGATCTCCTCGGCCCGTTCATCGCGTATGCCGGCAGCCGCGGCGATACGGCACGCGCGACGCGCTACGCCGCGCACCGCGACGCGCTGCGCCAGGCGCTCGACCGCGGCGGCTGGGACGGCGCGTGGTACCGGCGCGCGTACTACGACGACGGCACCCCGCTCGGCTCGGCGAGCGGCGACGAATGCCGCATCGATGCGATCGCACAGGCGTGGGCGGTGATCTCCGGCGCCGCCCGTCCGGAGCGCGCCGCGCAGGCGATGGACGCGGTCGCGACGCACCTCGTCGATTGCGACGCCGGCCTCATCCGGCTGCTCGCGCCGCCGTTCGACCGCGGGGCGCACGACCCGGGCTACATCAAGGGCTACGTGCCGGGCATCCGCGAGAACGGCGGCCAGTACACGCACGCCGCGCTCTGGGTCGTGCAGGCGCTGGCGATGCTCGGCCGGCGCGACCAGGCCGCCGCCTGTCTCACGATGCTCAGCCCGGTGTCGCATGCGGCGACGGCGGAACGCGTCGCGGTGTATCAGGTCGAACCGTACGTCGTCGCCGCCGACGTCTACGGCGTCGCGCCGCATCTCGGGCGCGGCGGCTGGACCTGGTACACCGGCTCGGCGGCGTGGATGTACCGCGTCGCCCTCGAGCGCGTGCTCGGCGTGCGCATCGAGGCCGGCGATACGCTCGTCGTCGCCCCGTGCATCCCCGACGACTGGCCGGGGTTCACGGTCGAGCTGACGCTGCACGACGGCGCCACCCGCTGCACGGTCGCGGTCGAGAATCCCGGCGGCCACGCCGCCGCCGTGCGCGCCGTGGCGCTCGACGGCATCCCGGGGCGGATCGACGCCGGGGTCGGCCGCGTCGCGCTGCCGCGCGATGGCGCCGCCCATCGCGTGCACGTCACGCTCGGCTGAGGACGCCGCTCAGCCGGGCGGCCACCGAGGGGAGGAGTCCGTGTACAGGCGGATGGAATCTCCTCGACTCGGTGTCCGCCGCGCCTCTGTGGCTGATCGGTCCTCGTCTCCCGGGCATGGCGACACTTCGCGCTGGCAATACCGCTGATCGGTTGTCTAGCGTGACGAACGACATGCGCCGTCGCCAGTCGCTTCCCCTCGTCCTGCTCGTCTTCGTGTTCGCGGCCTGTGGCAGCAGCTCCAGCAGCGACGACCCGGCGCCGACGCGGCGGCCGGCGGCGACCCGCACGCCCGGCGGGCCGACGCGGACGCCGCGCCCGACCAACACGCCCGGCGGGCCGACGAACACGCCACGGCCGACGCGCACGCCCGGGCCGCCGGAGACGCTGTACGTCCGCCAGACCGTCGGCGACGACATGAACGCGGGCACCGCGCCCGACCAGGCGCTGCGCTCGATCGGCGCGGCCGTGCGGCGCCTGAATCCCGGCAGCACGATCTACGTCGGCCGCGGCGTGTACGAGGAGCGCCTGACGTTGACCGACATCGCCGGCACGGCCGAGCTGCCGGTGCGCATCATCGCCGATCGCGAGGGCGCGCACACCGGGGATCCCGACGGCGACGTGGTGCTCGACGCCGCCGACAACGCCGTGGCGATCATCCTGACGCGCGCGACCTGGGTGACGATCGACGGCTTCATCGTCGGCGGCACGGCACCGCCCGAGGGCGGCGGCGTGCCGGTGAGCATCCGGCTGCGCGGCGGTTCGGATCATTCCGCCGTGCACAACTGCATCATCGCCAACGCGGCGCTGGCCGACGGCATCCGCATCGACAGCTCGAGCGATGTGACGGTGTTCAACAACCTCGTCTTCGGCCCCGATCGCGGCATCGTCGTCACCGGCGACGCGCACGGCACGCAGATCGTCAACAACACCGTCGTGCTCAGCGCGCGCGCCGGCATCTCGCTGCGCGCCAACGGCGGCGTCGCGCCGACCGACACGCGCGTCGTCAACACCATCGTGCAGGAAGCCGGTGCGCGGGCCGCGGTCGATGCCGCCGGCGCGAGCGACGGGTACGACGGCCATCACAATCTCGTCTTCCAGCCGTTCGAGGAGGACCAGGCGGTCGCCTATGCACCGCCCGAGATCCGCAGCGAAGAGGACCGCAACGTCGACGCGTTGTTCATCAACGTCGGCGTCGGCGACGTCCGCCTCGAACCCGACAGCCCGGCGATCGACGCCGGCACGGGCGACATCGATCCCGCGCTGCGCGCCGAGCTCCTCGCGCGCAGCACCAGTCCCGACAACGCCCCCGACCGCCCGCCGGTCGACATGGGCTTCCACTACCCGCGCTGAGGCGACGGCGCGCAGCACGGCAGCGGACGTTCGGCGCTTTCAGCGTCTCGTTGGCTGCGGCCTGTGTGGCCGCACGGCGACGCGCAGCGTCGCCCGTGGCGGCGTGCGGCAACACGTTCGCGCGCCGCGTCGCCCATGTGCCACGCCGCCCCGCCCGGCGGTGCTGATGCACCGCCGGGCGGCCACAGGGGCCGCGGCTACAACGATCGTCCTTGCGGGGCGGGCTTGAACACCTCGATCGGGGGCAGGCTGCGCGCGAACAGGCCGTAGAGCAGCAGCGGCACCTCGAGGAAAACGGTCAGGGCGGCGAGCACCATGACGAGACCGCGCGCGACGCGGGTGGCGAGCAGCGCGGGCGGCAGCTGGGTGTAGACGACGGCGACGGCGATCGCGGTGATGACGAAGCCGCTGAGGGACATGATCGCGAACTGGCGGCGCGTGTTCGCCTGCGTGTCGAAGCTGAACAGGAAGCGCGAGGTCAGGCGGCGCGGGGCGTGCACGCGGCTCGCGGTCGCCAGCGCGCCGAGCAGGTGCCCCCATTCGTGCAGCAGCAGGAAGCAGGTCGCGACGGCGACGCCGAGCACGACGCCGGCGATGTCGCCACGCATGCTGCTCTCGGCCGACCAGTGCGCCGCGTAATGCCAGCCGGCGAGCGTGGCGGCGATGAACAGGGCGTCGCGGACGGCCAGTCTGGCGAACATCTTCGGCACCTCCTGCGCGGACCGCGTAGCCGGCCCCCGACGCCGTGTCGAGCGCCTGCGCGGCGCCGCGTCAGCCTAGCGCAGTGCCGCGCCGCCCTCGTCGAAGAGGTGCAGCGCCGCGGGGTCGAACGCGAGATGCAGCGTGTCGCCGGGTGCGAGGCGCTGCATGCCGGGGACGCGCGCGGTGATCGGCGAGTCGTCGGCGACGGCGTGCAGCAGCGTCTCGTGGCCGAGGTACTCGACGTGCTCGAGGCGCGCCGGCAGGGCGGCCGTGCCGGCGTCCGCGGCGGCGAGTCGCAGCGCTTCGGGACGCAGGCCGGCGTGGCGCACGCGTGCCGGATCGACCGCCGCCGCCGCGCCGCCAGCGGGCAGCTGCAGCGTCGTGCCGGCGAGCGCGAGCTGCAGCTGCGCGCCGTCGCGGACGAGGCGAGCCGGCAGCAGGTTCATCGGCGGCGAGCCGATGAAGCCGGCGACGAAGCGGTTGGCGGGCGTGTCGTAGAGGACGCGCGGTGGTGCGACCTGCTGCAGGCGGCCGCGCTCGAGCACGGCGATGCGCTGCCCGAGCGTCATCGCCTCGGTCTGATCGTGCGTGACGTAGACCATCGTCGTGTGCGTGCGCTGCTGGAGGGCGGCGATCTGGGCGCGCACCTCGACGCGCAGGCGCGCGTCGAGATTCGAGAGCGGCTCGTCGAGCAGCGAGACGCTCGGCTCGCGCACCAGCGCGCGCCCCATGGCGACGCGCTGGCGCTGGCCGCCGGACAGCTGGCGCGGATAGCGGTCGAGGAGGGCGTCGAGGTCGAGCAGCCCGGCGACCCAGGCGACGCGCTCGGCGATCGTCGCGCGCGGCAGGCGCCGCATGGCGAGCGGAAACGCGAGATTCCGGCGCACGGTCATGAACGGGTAGAGCGCGTAATCCTGGAACACCATCGCGATGTTGCGCGCCTGCGGCGCGAGGTCGTCGACGATGCGGCCGTCGATGCGCACGTGCCCGGCGGTCGGCGATTCGAGGCCGGCGAGGAGGCGCAGCAGCGTGCTCTTGCCGCATCCCGACGGACCGACGAGCACCAGCAGCTCGCCGTCGGCGACGTCGAGCGACACGTCGTCCACGCCGACGACGCCGTTCGGGTAGCGCTTCGTCAGGTGCTCGAATGCGACGCTCGCCATTGGGGCGGATTTACACAGATGAACGCAGAACCCCCAACCCCGCCCCGATGCACACGGCGGAAGTGCTGACGTGCTGACGTTCTGACGGGTGTTCCGCTGTATGTCGCCCGGCTGTCAGTCGAAGAACCGCTCTTCGCCGATCATCGGCAGCACGTTCTGCATGATCGGGTCGGCGGCGAAGCGGCGCTGGATGACGCCGTCGGTGAGGTGGTTGACGAGCGCGATGAACAGCATCGACTGATCGAGCGCGAGGTACTTGTAGGCGACGGCCCCGGTGGTGGCGTCGACGGCGTCGTAGAGGCCGAAGTCGCCGTACAGGCGGTAGCGCCGCGCGAGCTCCTGCAGGTTCGCGATCGCCGCCTTGGGAATGACGCTGAGCGCCAGCGCGCCGGCGTGCGGCGTCACCGGACCGATCGGATAGCCGAACGAGCCGAGCAGGCGGGTGCCGTACTCGCCGTACGCGTCGGTGCCCGGCCGGGCGCTCGGCGACATGCCCCACACCGACAGACCGAGCCGGCGGCGCGCGAAGCGCGCCTGGGCGACAGCGTGCGCGAGCCCGTTTGCGCCGAGGCTGCGCGGCGCGTACTCGAGCTCGTCGAGCACCAGCATCGGCATCAGCGCCTCGAACATGCTGCCGCCCCACGACGGCACGTAGCGCAGCGATCCCCAGCGGTAGTGGCCGGCGGTGACGCGATGGCCGCGGATCTCGACGGTGCGCACGCCCACCGGTTCCTGCGTCTGCCAGCGGCACTCGGAGGGGAACGTGCGGACCATGCGGAACCACGCCTCCTCGGGAATGTCGCGCTTGCCGATGGCGATGAGCGCCCCGAGCCGCGCCTCGGTGTAGAGCACGCTGTAGTGGAAGCGCGACGGGGCGCGCGGCTCGATGTAGTAGCCGTGGTGGATCATGCCCGCGCCGCGGTCGTACATCGACCCGTAGTGCTGCCGGTCGAGGAGCGCGGTGCAGCGCTCGTGCAGCTCGGGGAACGTCATGCGCACGATCATCAGCCCGGTGGCGAGCCAGGCGGAATCGACGAACGACACGAAGTGGCTGGTGCGCTCGAGCGAGGTGGTGTCGTAGTAGTTGAAGAAGAAGCCCTCGTCGGTCTCCAGCGTGTCGAGGGTGTCGAGCAGGCGCGTCAGCCGTTCGCGCGCGCCGTCGGCGTCGATCAGGCCGAGCTCCATCGCGCCGACGATGTTGACGAGCTGCAGGCCGATGTTGGTGATGTTCGTGTAGTCGCCGATGCGCGCCGCCGCGGGCGGGCCCTTGCCGCCGGGCGCGAAGGTCACGGTGTCGAGCGGCAGGCCGTTGGTGCGGTCGGTCAGCGCGTCGAGGCCGCGCCAGGTGTCGTACGCGAGGCGGGCGGCGAACAGGTGCTCGTGGCTCGGCAGCGTCGCCGGATCGATCAGCAGCGTCGACGGCCAGCCCTGCAGCTGGCTGCGCAGCGCCTCCTGCAGCGCCTCGCCGCTGCCGATCGCGTGCTCCCAGAGACTCTTCTTCGGTGTCGCCACCGGCTCGCGGTTGATGCGCGCCAGCAGCCAGGAATCGAGCGACACGATCTCGCCCGGCCCGCAGCCGCGCTCGATCGGCGCCAGCGCCGCCTCGCTGCGGCCGGGCAGGGCGGCGAGCATGGCGCGCACGATGCCGGCGAGCAGGGCGAAGGCGAGCGTGCCGGCGACGAGGCCGAACAGCGCGACGGCGAGGAGCACGCGGCGGTCGCGCGCCCGCTGCTCGGCGTGCTGCCGGCGTCGGCGCGTCTGCTCGGGGGTGGGCACGCTCACGAACCGCCGCGCACCCGGGGATCAGACCGTGCCGGCAGGGCGCCCCCAGCGCGCCGCCTGTTCACGGTCGGGCAGGACCCACACGCGTTCGTGCAGGCGGTCGACCAGGACGGGATCGGCCAGCAGGATGCGGCGGTCGCGCGCGCCGAGTGCGGCCGGCCCGAGGGTGAGCGCGCGCTCGAGCAGCGCCGCGCGCGCCGCGGCGATCGGTTCGGCGAGCGTCCGCGGCGGACCGAGCAGCGCGCGGTGCAGCGCGTTGCTCAGCGGATCGGCGGCGACGCGCACCAGCCCGTCGGTCTCGAGGGCCGGCCGTGTGGCCGCTGCGGCCTCCTCGCGGGCGAGGTGGTCGCGCAGGTCACGCAGCTCGGCGGGCGGGTGGCTCTCCTCGGGGATGAGGAACAGCCCGAGCGCGCGGGCGCGGTCGCCGGGCCTGATGCGGCTGGCGAGCACCGAGGTCGGAATCGACAGGATCAGCGCGCCGATGATCGGGGTGACCCACCAGAAGTAGTCGGGGTTGAGCCAGTAGAGCGCCACCGCCCAGGCGGTGGCGAAGAGCGTGTCGAAGCCGTGGTGGCGGATCGCCTCGCCCCAGCCGGTCTCGGCATCGTCGCGCTCCTGGGAGCGCCAGCTCACCGTGCGGCCGAGCAGGTTCTGGACGACGAAGCGGCTGTGGAACGTCATGCGGATCGGCGCGAGCAGGCTCGACAGCAGGATCTCGAGCAGCACGCTGAGCGTCAGGCGGGCGGCGCCGCCGTAGGCGCGCGAGGTGCGGTCGCGCAGCACGAGCAGCAGGATGCTCAGCACCTTGGGCAGGAAGAGGATCAGGCCGGTGACCGCGAGCAGCGCCAGCGCCCAGTCCGGCCGCCAGATCGGCCATTCGGGGAAGAGACTCGGGCCGTGCGGGAAGTAGTCGACCTCGCGCACCACGTCGAGGATCGCCGCCGCGGTGCTGAGCAGCAGGAACGTGAACCAGAGCAGCGCCGAGACGTAGGACAGGACCCCGTTGACGAACAGCGCGCGATGCGCGCCGAACAGCCCCTCGGTGAACAGCAGGCGCAGATGCTGGAGGTTGCCCTGGCACCAGCGGCGGTCGCGCTTCATCTCCTCGAGCAGCGTCGACGGCACTTCCTCGTAGCTGCCGCCGAGGTCGTAGGCGAGCCACAGCGTCCAGCCGGCACGGCCCATCAGCGCCGCCTCGACGAAGTCGTGGCTGAGGATCTCGCCGCCGAGCGGCGGCTTGCCCGGGAGCTTCGGCAGCGCGCAGTGCTCCATGAACGGCGCGACGCGAATGATCGTGTTGTGGCCCCAGTACTGGCCGTCGCCGAGTTGCCAGAAGTGCAGGCCGGCGGCGAACATCGGGCCGTAGACGCGGCTCGAGAACTGCTGCACGCGGGCGAACAGCGAGCGGCGGTTCACCGCCGACGGCGCGGTCTGGATCATGCCGGCGTCGGGCTTCTGCTCCATCAGGTGGACGAGGCGCACGAGCGTCGCGCCGGCCATGATGCTGTCGGCGTCGAGCATGATCATGTAGCGGTACTGCGCGCCCCAGCGGCGGCAGAAGTCGGCGACGTTGCCGCTCTTGCGCCGCACGCGCACCTTGCGGCGGCGGTAGAAGATCGAGCCGAAGCCGTTCACCTCGCGGCACCACGCCGCCCAGGCGGCCTCCTCGGCGACGACGCGATCGGGCGCCTGGCTGTCGCTGAGGATGAAGAAGTCGAAGTGCGTCAGCGCGCCGGTGCGCTCGAGTGACTGGCGGATGGCGCGCAGGCCGGCGAAGACGCGGTCGACCGGCTCCTCGCAGATCGGCATCACCACCGCGGTGCGGCCGCCGGGCACGTAGTCGGCGGGCAGCTCCGGCAGGTTCGTGATCGCGAAGCGGCGCCGCCGGCGCACGAGCGTGAAGAAGCCGAACACCGCGGTCCAGAAGCCGATCGAAATCCAGCCGAACAGCGCGCCGAAGAAGACGACGATCGCCACCTCGATGGGAATGCGGCCCTGGTGCGGCAGGA
Source organism: uncultured bacterium (assembly GCA_965651925.1). Classification (GTDB taxonomy): domain Bacteria; phylum Desulfobacterota; class Binatia; order HRBIN30; family CADEER01; genus CBFGUK01. The sequence goes on from CBFGUK010000086.1 coordinate 9,979, forward strand.
CGCTGGTCATGAAGCCGCTGGCGACGATGGTCGGAATCAGCACCAGAACGAGGAGCAGGAGGCGGCGGCGGCGCGACTCGCCGATCCACGGCAGCACGCGGCGCCGCTCGCGCAGCTCGCCGTGGGTGTGCGCGGCGCGCTGCGGCGCCGGCCGCGGGCGGCGGCGCAGGCGGTTGAGCTGCCGGCGGACGAAGCGGCGCTCGATCCACTCCGGCACCATGCGCCGGCGCGTCAGGCGCGGGCCGGTCCACAGCCGGCCGCTGCACAGCGGCAAAGCGGCCGCCGGGCGGCCGGTCAGGCGCGCGAGACGCCAGGCGAGGAAGTCGTCGAGGTGCGCCGCGTCGGCTCCGGCGGGGACGCCGTCGCGGGCGACGACGAGCTCGCGCAGCGCGCGCAGCGTCTCGCTGATCGCATCGCCGTCCGGCTGCCAGTCCGGCCGGCGCAGCGCGCGCTCGACCGCTTCGGCCGCGCACGCGGCGCGCTCGCCGGCCGGGACGTCGAGCGCGGCGAGATAGGCGAGGGCGCGGGCGCGCGCCAGCTTCCAGTCCTGGACCAGGCGCTCGGGCGGCACCGAGGCGGCGGGCGCCGCCGCGTCGCCGGGCAGCGCGGGCGAGGCGGCGCGTTCGGTCATGGCAGGATGACGTCCGACCAGGTCTCGGTGAGCGAGTTGCCGCCCTGGTCGAGGAAGGCGCGCAGCTCGACGGGGTCGTTCTTCAGCGGCCGGATCTGGAACGTCAGCCGCCAGCCGCCGGTCACCGGATTCTTCACCACCTGCTGGTCGAGCAGCGCCGCGGTCTCCTCGCCCGAGGCGATGGTGACCACGCCGCGCAGCACCGTGTCTGCGGGCAGCGATTCCAGCTTCTTGCCGGCGAAATCGATGACGTAGCGGTACGCGTTGTCGGCGGTGCCGCGGTCGCGCCGCGTCGCGACGACGCGGCCGGTCGGCGACAGCGCCGCGTTCACGCCGTGCCAGTAGACGGTGTACGCGAACGCCGCCATCGCGCCCGGCTCGGGCAGCGTGCTCGGCACCCAGAAGGCGACGATGTTGTCGTTCGTGTCGGACTTGGTCGGAATCTCGACGAGCTCGATACGGCCCTCGCCCCACGCCCCCTGCGGCGCCACCCAGGCGCTCGGGCGCAGCTCGGGGCGCGTCTCGAGATCCTGGTAGTGGTCGAAATCGCGGTCGCGCTGGATGAGGCCGAAGCCGCGCGGGTCGGCGGTGCGGAAGGCGCTGACGCGCAGCGCGCGCGGGTTGTCGAGCGGCCGCCAGAGCCACTCGCCGCTGTTGAAGTTGATCAGCAGCCCGTCGGAATCGTGCACCTCGGGGCGGAAGTCGACGACGTCGCGCATGCTGTTCTCGCCGACGTAGAACATGCTGGTCAGCGCCGCGATGCCGAGCTTGGCGATCGGGCGGCGCGCGAACAGCCGGGCGGCGACCTCGACGATCGTCTGCTCCCCGGGCTCGACGAGGAACTGGTAGGCGCCGGTGATGCTCTCGCTGTCGAGCAGCGCGTAGATCGTCAGCTTCTTGTCGCCCTTCTTCGGCGTCACCAGCCAGAACTCGCGGAACCAGGGAAACTCCTCGCCGGAGGGCAGCGCCGTATCGATGGCGAGGCCGCGCGCCGAGAGGCCGAACACCTCGTTGCGGCCGACGGCGCGGAAGTACGTCGCGCCGAGGAAGACGATCACCTCGTCGTAGTAGTCGCGCTTCTTGATCGGCGCGTGCACGCGGAAGCCGGCGAAGCCGAGATTCTGCGGCACGCGGCTGGCGAAGGGGTTCGGGCCGTAGTCGAACTGGTTCGGCGAGAAGCCGAACGCCTCGACGCCGGTGCCGGATACGACGTTGATCGTCACGGCCCGATCGTAATACAGGCCGGGGTGGAAGAACTGCACCTGAAACGGCAGCTTCTTGTCGCGCCAGAGCGCGCGTTCGCGGCGGTAGCGGATGTTGCGCCACTGGTCGTAGGTGATCTCGCGCAGCCACTCGGGCACCAGCGCCGGCGCCTGGAACGACTCCTTGGCGAGCGCCTGGGCGCGCGCGGTGACGTCGTCGAAGCCGAAGCCGAGCGCCGGCGCGACGGGCGCGACGAGCACCGCCGCGACGACCAGCGCGAGGCGCAGCGCTTGCGCGGCGCCGGGGCGGCGGCTAGGGGCGGGCGCGGCGGTGACGCACGGCATACGCAGGGCTCTCTCTTCGCGGCGCGGCGCCACGGCGGCGGACGGGCAGGGGGAGGTCCGAGGGGCGTCGGACGGCGCGCGACGCGGGCTCACGCAGGCGAACACGGCGACGGTGGCAGCACGGGGGCAGTCGTGGGCTCGACGCGACACGGCATCGCGGGAATGCGGGGAACCATGACAGGTACGGCGCGCGCCGTCTACTCCCTCGCCGCCGTTGCGCTCGCCGTGCTCGCCGGCTGCGCGGCGCCGGAGACGGGCGTGCGCGAGGTGCGCTTCTGGGCCCTCGGCCGCGAAGGGGAGCTGGTGCGCGCGCTGCTGCCGGCGTTCGAGCGCGCCCATCCCGGCATCCGCGTGCGCGTCCAGCAGATTCCCTGGAGCGCGGCGCACGAGAAGCTGCTGACCGCGTTCGTCGGCGGCGCGATGCCCGACGTCTTCCAGGCGGGCAGCACGTGGATGCCCGAGCTCGTCGCGCTCGGCGCCGTGCAGCCGCTCGACGCCGACCTCGCGGCGCTGCCCGACGATCCGCGCGCCGACGCGTTCCCCGGCATCGCGGCGGCGAACCGCATCGACGGCCGCAGCTGGGCGGTGCCGTGGTACGTCGACACGCGCGTGCTGTTCTACCGCAGCGATACGCTGCGCGCCGCCGGCTGGGCGGCGGCGCCCAGCGACTGGGCCGGCTGGCGCGCGGCGCTGGCCGCCGTGCAGGCGCGCGCCCGGCCGGGCAGCTATGCGCTGCTGCTGCCGGTCAGCGAGTGGCAGCCGCCGGTGATCTTCGCGCTGCAGCACGGTGCGACGCTGCTGCGCGGCGACGCCGAATGGGGCAACTTCCGCTCGCCGGCGTTCCGCGCCGGGTTCACGTTCTATCTCGACTTCTTCCGCCAGGGCCTCGCGCCGGTCGATGCCGAGGGCCAGCTCGCGAACCTCTACCAGGACTTCGCCGCCGGCTTCTTCCACGCCTTCATCTCCGGCCCGTGGAACGTCGGCGCGCTCGCCACGCGGATGCCGGCAGCGCAGCGCGACGACTGGGCGACGGCGCCGATGCCGGCGCTGCACCCGGGCGCGCCCGGCCTGTCGATCGCCGGCGGCGCGAGCCTGGCGCTCGCCGCCGGCGCGCGCGAGCGCGACGCCGCCTGGCAGCTGATCGCGTTTCTCACCGCCGCCGAGCAGCAGCTCGCGTTCTACCGGCTGAGCGGCGATCTGCCGGCGCGGCCCTCGGCCTGGCAGGCCGGCGGCCTCGCCGAGATGCCGCGCATCGCCGCGTTCTGGCAGCAGCTGCAGCACGCCGAGCCGCCGCCGCGCATCCCGGAATGGGAGCGCATCGCCGCGGCGATCAGCCGCGCCGCCGAGGCGGCCGTGCGCGGCGGCGACGTCGATGCGGTGCTCACCGCGCTCGACCGCGACGTCGACGCGATCCTCGCCAAGCGCCGGTGGCTGCTGGGCCGCGACGCCGCGACGGCCGCGGAGAAAGGAGAGGAGTGATGCCCGGCGGCGATCATTCTCCCCTCCGGCCTTCGCGTACTCCGCGCCTTCGCGGCCATTCTGACATCGAGTCCCGCCGCGCCCGTGCCGGCCTGCTCTTCGCCGCCCCGGCATTGCTCCTGATCACGGCGTTCTTCGCGCTGCCGGTGGCGGCGGCGTTCCTGCTCAGCCTGACCGATTACGACATCTACGCCATCGCCGACATCGGCGTGCTGCGCGTCGTCGGCGCGGCGAACTACCGCGCGCTGTGGGACGATCCGCTGTTCTGGATCGCGCTGCGCAACACGGCGCTGTTCATCGCGCTCGCGACGCCGCTCGGCATCGCCGTCGCGCTCGGCGCGGCGCTGCTCGTCACCGCCGCCGCCGTGCGCCTCGCGGCGCTCTTCCGCACGCTGCTCTTCCTGCCGGTGGTCACCAGCCTCGTCGCCGTTGCGGTCGTGTGGCGCTACCTCTACCACCCGCGCTTCGGCCTGCTGAACCAGGGGCTCGCCGCCGTCGGGCTCGCCCCGCGCGACTGGCTCGGTGACCCGCAGCTCGCGCTGCCGGCGCTGGTGCTGCTCGCGGTGTGGAAGGGCTTCGGCTTCAACATGGTGATCTTCATGGCGGCGCTGCAGAGCATCCCGGCGACGCTCTACGAGGCGGCGAGCATCGACGGCGCCGGCCGCTGGGCGCAGTTCCGCCGCGTGACGCTGCCGATGCTGCGTCCGACGCTGCTGTTCGTCGTCGTCCTGACGCTGATCGGCAACGCGCAGCTGTTCGCCGAGCCGTACGTGATGACCCGCGGCGGGCCGGCACACGCGACCCTGAGCGTCGTCCTGTACATGTACGAGCAGGGCTTCCGCTGGTGGAACCTCGGCCAGGCGGCGGCGATCGCGTTCGTGCTGTTCTTCCTCATCCTCGTCGCCTCGCTGCTCGGCCGCGGCCTGACGCGCGGCGCGGAGGCGGCATGAGCGGCCGCCTGCGCACGGTCGCGGTGCACGCGGCGCTGGTCGTCGCCGCGCTGCTCACCGCGGCGCCGCTCTGGTGGATGCTCGCCGCCTCGCTGATGCCGGCCGGCGAGGCGACGCAGGTGCCGCCGCGCCTGTGGCCGCGCGCGCCGACGCTCATCCAGTACGAGACGCTGTGGCAGCGGCTGCAGCTCGCCCGCGCGGCGTGGAACAGCCTGCTGATCGCGACGCTCGCCGCCAGCGGCGCGGTGCTGATCAACTCGATGGCCGGCTACGCGTTCGCCAAGCTCGAGTTCCGCGGCCGCGAGCGCCTCTTCCGCGCGCTCGTCGCGGCGCTGATCATCCCCGGCCAGATCGGCATGCTGCCGCTCTTTCTCATGCTCAAGCAGCTCGGCCTCGTGAACACGTACTGGGGCGTGATCCTGCCGAGCCTCGCGAGCATCTTCGGCATCTTCCTCGTGCGCCAGTACGTGCGCGGCATTCCGGATGCGCTGCTCGACGCGGCGCGCGTCGACGGCGCCAGCGAGTGGCGCATCTACTGGTCGATCGTCCTGCCGGCGGCGCGCCCGATTCTCGTCACGCTGGCGCTGTTCACGTTCATGGGCGCGTGGAACGACTTCCTCTGGCCGCTCGTCGTGCTGAGCGATGCCGAGCGCTACACGCTGCCGGTGGCGCTCGCCGGCCTGCTCGGCGAGCACGTCCAGGACACCGAGCTGATGATGGCCGGCGCGGTGGTGACGATCCTGCCGGTCGTCATCCTCTTCCTCGCCCTGCAGCGCTACTACATCGCCGGCCTGCTCGGCGGTTCACTGAAAGGCTGATGGAACACAGATGAACACAGAGGACCACAGATGAACGCAGATCCGTGTTCATCTGTGGTCCTCTGTGTTCATCTGTGTTCCCCAAGTGACAACCAGAGGCGCAACAGGTGGCGCTGCTCGCCCGGGGCGTCCTCGTATGCGGTGCGGGCGTGCAGCACGGTGTGGTTGGAGACGAGCTGGATGTCGCCGGGTTCGAGGTCCATGTCGAGGTAGAGGTCCGGGTCGGCGGCGATCGCTTCGTAGAGGTCGAGGAGCCCGCGTTCGACGGCGGTGAAGCGCGGCGCCTCGGGGTGGCGTTCGACCGAGCGGAAGTAGTCGCTGTGCCAGAACGTGCGCAGTCGGCCGCCGGCGTGGCGGCAGGGCGGCACCGGGATGTACGGCGGCTGGTCGCCGCGCTGCTCGTCGCGCGTGTCGAGCAGGAACGGCTCGTACAGGCGGTCGACGAGGTCCGGCCGGCGGCGCAGGAGCGCGTTGTAGACCGACACCGAGCTCACCAGCCGGCTCGCGCCGCCGCGCCGCGCGGCGCGCAGGCAGAGCAGGCCGACGGCATCGGCGAGATCGCAGTGATAGGCGATGTCGCCGGCGGTGCGGTAGCGGCGCACGAACGGATTGGCGGCGTCCTCGCCGGTGTCGACGACGTGCCCGAGCAGCTCGCCCTGCGGGTTCTGCGCGCCAGGCCGGCCGAGATGCTGGCCGAGGCCCCAGTACGCAAACGCGCTGTCGTCGTCGCTCCACGCACCGACCGGCAGGCCGCGCACGAGGAGGAAGCCGCGCCCGTCCTGCAGCTCGGCCGCCCACGCCGCGAGGCGCGACGCGACGGTCGGCAGCGGGAAGTCGCCGCGGCGCAGAGCCGACATGGCGATGCCGGCGGCGCGCGCGGCGCGCACCGCCGCGGCGATCTCGTCGATCTCGGCCGGCGCGAGGCGCACGATCCAGTCGTCGCGCCCGCGCAGCTCGGCGCCGCGCCACGCCGCCGGGCCCTCGAGCGGCGTGCGCCGCACGTCCTCGTGCGGCCGGTTGAAGTAGTGCAGCGCCTGCGCGCCGAAGCTCTGCCAGGCGTCCTCGCTCATGGCGCGTCTCTAGCGCGGCGGGCGCGGCCGGATCCACACGGATGAACACCGAGGACCACCGATGAACCGATCCGTGTTCATCCGTGGCCCTCCGTGTTCATCGGTGTTCAGGGCGGGGTGACCAGCAGCGCGCCGGTCGCGTGCACGACCGGTGGGGAGCCGGTGAAGCTCGGCTGCACGCGCGCGATCAGCGGGATGACCGTGCCGGGCTCGACGTTGGCACGCAGCTGCGGCGGAATCGTCCCCGTGAACGTCGCACCCGGCATCAGGGTGACGACCCACGCGACGCGCGCCCGCGGGTTGCACTGCCCGAAGCCACCGCACTGCGCGCGCGAGCTGCCGCTGTTCGGCGTGCCCGCGCTGGCGAGGAACTGCATGCCTTCCTCCGGCACGCTCGCCTCGAGCAGCACGTTCGGGATCGACGACGCGGTCAGATTCGTCACCGACACGGTGATCGTCGCGACGCCGCCCGGCGCGGTCGGCGCGGCACTGATCTGCAGATCGAGCTGCGGCGTACCGACGCTGGCCGCCGCGTCGGCGTACTTTGCCGACGTCGGATCGCCGTTGTCGCTGATCGCCGCGCGGGCGCGCAGCGGCGTGCCGGCGGTGAGCGAGTCGGTGATCACCTCGACCGTGCGCACGCCCGTCGCCCCGGCGGCGAGCGCGCCGAGATCCCATTCGACGGCGATGTCGTCGATGATCGTGCCACCGTCGCTGGCGCCGATGACGAACACGCCCGGCGGCATGGTCATCGCCAGCACCGCATCGGTCGCCGGCGTATCCGCCGGACGGCCGAACGCGAGCGTGTACGTGAACGGCTCGCCGTTCACGACCGGATGCTGCGAGGGGCTGACGGCGAGGTCGAACGGCGTCCCCGCGTCGACCGGCACCGTGCGGCGGTGCACCGCGGTGCGGCCGCTGTTCTGCTCAGACGCGACGGCATGCAGGCGGAGGAGCGTGCCATCCGGCGTCGCGGCGCTGACCACCGGCGGGACGCGCAGGCTCGCCGTCGCGCCGGCCGGTGGGGACGGCCGCCAGGTGATGAGCGAATGCGGACTGCACGACAGGCCGCTCGAGCACGACAGGCCGCCGGAGAGATCGCCATTGTGGCCCGACAGGGAGGCTCCGAACGCGTCGATCTGCTGCGGCAGGCGCAGGAAGACGCGGCCGCCGAAGTTCGCCGACGCGCTGCGGTTGCTGAGGGTGAGCAGCGTTTCCAGTGCTTCGCCAGGGCGGACGGGGTCGCGCGCCAGCGCCAGCGAGAGACCGAGCGTCTGGGTGAGCTGCGAACGGGTGAGGGTGCGCACGCGGGTGGCGGCCGTCGGTGTGCCGGCCGTGTACACCACGGCCTCGGGGAACAGCAGGCCCGGCGACGGCAGGGCGGAATCGATCGCCACGATCACCTCACGGCGCGCCACCGTGCCCGGCGCGACGGCGCCGAGCGCCCACTGGATGAAGCCACCGTCGACGACGGCGTCGGCGCCGGCATCGACCACCTCGACGCCGTCGGGCACCGCCAGTGTCAGCACGCCCTCGACGGCCTGCGCGGCGTCGGGTCGCGGTGCCGCGTAAAGCCGCCAGATCAACTGCTCCGCCGGTGCGGCGGGATCGTGGTCGTCATCGAGCGTGAGGTTCCAGGTCGCCTCGCCATCGACGCGCACCGCCGCGCGCGCGGTGCCGATGAAGTGGCCGGTGGCGGTGTTGGTCAGG
>CBFGUK010000087.1:0-17942 GCA_965651925.1 uncultured bacterium
CGCCTCGCGGACGTCGCCCATCGTCTCCGCGGCGACGGCGCGGGCGCGCGCATTGCCGGTCGCGAGCACGTCCTCGACGACGCCGGGCTGCTGCTCGAGCGCGGCGCGGCGCGCGCGGATCGGGCCGATCTCGGCGAGCACGTGCGGGATCATCAGCTTCTTGCAGTCGAGGCAGCCGAAGCCGGCGCTGCGGCAGTTCGTGTACACCGTGTCGATCTCTTCCGGCGTGCAGTAGATGCGGTGCAGGTTGAACGCCGGGCAGTCGTCGGGCTCGCCGGGATCGGTGCGTCGCACGCGGCGCGGATCGGTTGCCATGCGCGACAGCTTGGCGGTGATCTCGGCGTCGGACTCCGAGAGGAACACCGCGTTGTTGAAGCTCTTGCTCATCTTGCGGCCGTCGGTGCCGGGAATCTTCGGCGACTCGGTGAGCAGCGCCTGCGGCTCGGGGAACACCGTGCCGTAGAGATGGTTGAAGCGGCGCGCCACCTCGCGGGTCATCTCGAGATGCGGCACCTGATCGATGCCGACCGGCACGCCGCCGGCGCGGTAGACGAGAATGTCGGCGGACTGCAGCACCGGATAGCCGAGCATCCCGTAGTTGAGCTGGCTCATCGCCGCGTCATCGTCGCCGCCGCCGAGCAGCCCGAGCTCGCGCGCCTGCTCCTTGATCGTCGGATTGCGCAAAAGCCACGGGGTCGGAACGATCATCGACAGCAGCAGATGCAGCTCGGCGTGTTCCTTGACCGCCGACTGCACGAACAGCACGACGCGCGCCGGATCGAGGCCGGCGGCGAGCCAGTCGAGCACCATCTCGCGGGCGCTGGCGCGCACGCCGCCGGTGTCCTGCCAGCCGGTGGTCAGCGCGTGCCAGTCGGCGACGAAGAAGAAGCACTCGGCCTCATCCTGCAGGCGGATCCAGTTCACCAGCGCGCCGCGCAGGTGGCCGAGATGGAGGCGGCCGGTCGGCCGGCAGCCGCTGACGATGCGTCGGGGTGAGGTGGTGGTCATGCGGTCGGCCGAGCGGTCAGAGCAGGACCTGGATCAGCGAGCGGGTCACCGGCCCGATGACGGTGCCGAGCGTGCCGGTGAACAGCAGCGCCATGACGATCAGCATGCCGTACGGCTCGAGGCGCGCGAACGCCAGTGCCGGCTGCAGCGGCAGCAGCCCGAACAGCACGCGGCCGCCGTCGAGCGGCAGGATCGGCAGCATGTTGAACACGGCGAGCACGACGTTGATCTGCACGCCGATCGCCGCGCCATAGGCGAGGAGCTCGAGTCCTGCACCCGCAAAGGCGCGCACGGCGAACGCGCAGAGGACGGCGAGCAGCACGTTCGTGCCCGGTCCGGCGAGCGCCACGGCCACCATGTCGCGCTTCGGATTGCGCAGGTGACGGAAGTTGACCGGTACCGGCTTTGCCCAGCCGAACAGGAACGGCGAGCCGACCAGCGCGAGCATGCCGGGCAGGAGCACGCTGCCGAACGGATCGATGTGCGGCAGCGGGTTGAGCGTCAGGCGCCCGGCGCGCGCCGCGGTGTCGTCGCCGAGGCGATACGCCACCCATCCGTGCGCGATCTCGTGCAGGATGACCGCGATCAGCAGCGGCGGCGCGATCAGCGCCAGGCGGAAGAGGACGTCAGCGATGTCGGGCACGCTGTGTCGGTATCAGAAAGGACACGCTGGAGCCACGCAGGGCGGCTGGGGGTTGGGGGTTATGGGGTTAGGGTTACGGAGGACGCGGTTCCGGATCGACGCGGTGCGGCCGGCAGAATCTCCGGCCCCTAACCCCCAACCCCCTTCCACGCCCGCTCGGCCGAGCACACACGCCAACACCACCCCGCACCTCACCCGCGGGGATGAAACTTCCGATGCACTTCCCGCAGGCGGTCGCGCGCCACGTGCGTGTAGATCTCGGTGGTGCCGATGTCGGCGTGGCCGAGCATGAGCTGCACGGCGCGGAGATCGGCGCCGCCCTCGACCAAGTGCGTCGCGAACGCGTGCCGCAGGGTGTGCGGGCTGAGGTGCTCGCGCAGGCCGGCGCGCAGCGCGCAGCGGCGCAGGCGGCGCGCGAACGTCTGGCGCGCCATCGGCCGGCCGGCGCGGGTGACGAACAGGTGCGGGCTCAGCCGCCCGCGCAGGAGCTGCGGGCGCGTGTCGCGCAGATACGCGAGCAGCCGGTCGCGCGCGGCGCGGCCGATCGGCACGGCGCGCTCCTTGCGCCCCTTGCCGATGACGGTGAGATAGCCGGCCTCGAGGCGCACCTGCGTGACGGTCAGGCCGATGACCTCGGAGACGCGCAGGCCGCAGGCATAGACGAGCTCGATCATCGCGAGATCGCGCTGCTCGAGCGGATCGTCGCTGCCGCGCGCGAGGAGCTCGGCGAGGCTCGCCTGCGCGACGCTCTTCGGCAGCGGCCGGCCGAGCCGCGGGCGACGCAGCGTACGTGTCGGGTCGACGCGCAGCTCGCCGTCGCGGACGAGGAACGCGAAGAGGCCGCGCACGGCGGCGAGCGCGCGCGCGCGGCTGCGTGCCGCGAGCCCGCGCGCCTGGGCGGCGGCGAGAAAGCCGGCGAGATGTCCGGGCAGCACGGCGGCCGGGGTGTGCACGTCCGCGCCGGCGAGGTGGGCGGCGAGCGCCGCGCAGTCGCGCCCATAGGCGGCGAGCGTGTGCGGCGAGACGCGGCGCTCGGCGGCGAGCCAGGCGAGATAGCGGTCGATCGCGGCGTCGCGCGCCGTCGCGGCCCCGCCTTTGCCGGCGTCCGCGTCGGCGCTCACGCCGCGCCCTCGGCCGGCGGCGGCTCGACCACCGGGGTCAGCGCCGCGAGGATCGCCTCGCGGATGTGCGCCAGCGTCGCCGGATCGGCGATCTTCCGGCCGCGGCGATCAGTGACGTAGAAGACGTCGAGCACGCGGTCGACGCTGGTGGTGATCTTGGCGAGGTGGATCGACAGGCCGAGGTGGAAGAGCGTGTTGGCGATCGCGAACAGCACGCCGACGCGATCGGCGGTGAACACGTCGATCACCGTGAAATCCTCCGACACCTCGGTGTCGATCTCCACCGTCGTCGGCAGGCGCGGCACGACCTTCTCGCGCAGCACCGCCGACGGCCGCGCCGCGCGCGCGACCATCTCCTCGACGTCGAGCTCGCCGGCAAGCACCGGACCGATGGCGGACTGGATGCGTTCCCAGCGCTCGGGATCGGTGGCGATCGCCGCGCCGGCGAGATGCGTGACGCGGAAGACGTCGAGGACCATGCCGCTGCCGCCGGTGGTGATGCGCGCCTTCCCGATGTTCATGCCGAAGGCGCGCAGCACGCCGGTGAGGCGGGCGAACAGGCCGGGCTGATCGCGCGTGACGACGGTGAACTCGCTGAACTCGCGCTCCGGGAAGTGCGCGACGCGGGTGACCAGCGGCTCCTCCGCGAAGCGGCGCACGAGCGCGAAGTGCTGCGGGATGTCGTCTTCCGGCGTGCTGAGAAAGTAGCGGTCGGGCAGGTCGGCGAGGAAGCGCGCCAGCGCCGCGCCGCCGGCGGGGCCGACGGCCTGGCTGACGCGCGCGCGGATGCGATCGGCGCGCTCGGCCTGCGCCGGCTCGGGCGTCTCGCCGCGCTCGAGCGCATCGACGGTCAGCCCGTAGAGCTCCGCGAGCAGCATGTCCTGCCAGCTGTTCCACAGCTTCGGGTTCGTCGCGCCGAGGTCGGCGAAGGTCAGCACGTAGAGCTTCTGCAGCGTCGCCACCGTGCCGACGGTGCGCGCGAACTCGGCGACGAGCTTCGGGTCGTGGATGTCGCGGCGCGTGGCGAGGTGATGCATCAGCAGGTGGTTGCGGACGAGCAGCTCGAGCTGCGCGGTGTCGTCGGCGTCGAGGCCGAGGCGGCCGGCCATCTCGCGCACCAGCACCGCGCCCTTGTTCGAATGGTCGCCGCCGAGCCCCTTGCCGATGTCGTGGTAGAGCATCGCGAGGTAGAGGATCTCGATCGCGTCGACCTCGCGGATGACCTGCGTCGGCAGCGGCGCCGCCGCCTTGAACGTGCCGTGCAGCAGCTGCTCGAGGCGCTCGACGGCGCGCAGCGTGTGCTCGTCGGCGGTGTAGATGTGGTAGCGGTCGTACTGCGCGAGGCAGCGCAGGTGCGCGAACTCGGGCAGGAACGCGTCGAGCACATCGAGCTCGTGCATCGCCAGCAGCGTCTCGGCGACGCCGCGCCGCCAGGTGAGAATGTCGAGGAAGGCGCGCGCCGCGACCGGATCGCGCCGCAGGCGGTCGTCGATGAGATGCGCGTTGGCGCGGATCAGCCGCCGCGTCGCGGCGCTGAGCCGCACCTCGTGCCGCTGGGCGTCGGCGAAGACGCGCAGCAGCAGCGTCGGCTCCTCATGGAACGCCGCGTCGCCGACCACCAGCTCGTCGCCCGCGATGCGCACCCCGGGCCGGATCGTGCGCCGCGCGAGCCGCCCGAACAGGCGGTACGGCGCCGGCTTCGCCGTGCAGCGCGAGATGATGTTGTCGGCGAAGCGGAGCACGGCGCGCGCCTGCAGGTAGTAGGCGCGCATGAACTGCTCGACGCCGCGCGCCGTGCCGCTGTCACGGTAGCCGAGATCGGCGGCGATGCGCTCCTGATACTCGAACGTCAGCTGGTCCTGGTGCTGCCCGGAGCAGAAGTGCAGCGCGTTGCGCACCCGCCAGAGGACGTCGCGCGCGGTGACGATCTCGGCGAGCTCGCGTTCGGTGAGCACGCCCTTGGCGACCAGCTCCGGCAACTCGTGGACGACGAACTTCACCTTGGCGAGCCACAGCGCGGTGTGCAGGTCGCGCAGACCGCCCTCGCCTTCCTTGACGTGCGGCTCGACGAGGTAGACCGAGTCGCCGTAGCGGCGGTGGCGCTCCTCGCTTTCGGCGAGCTTCTCGCGGAAGAAGCGCTCGGCGTTGCGCTTGAGCAGCTCGCGCTCGACCACCGTGGCGAACTCGCCGTAGAGCGTGCTGTCGCCGGCGAGCACGCGCGTATCGAGCAGCGCCGTCTTCACCTTGAGATCCTGGGCGGCGAGCTTCACGCAGTCGCGCACGCTGCGCACCGCGTGGCCGACGCTCAGCCCGGTGTCCCAGAGCGCGAGCAGCACCTGCTCGGTCACCGTCTCGACGAACGCGTCGGCGCGCTTGGGATAGAGGAACAGGACGTCGATGTCCGAGCACGGGTTGAGCTCGCCGCGTCCGTACCCGCCCTGGGCGACCAGCACGACGCGCTGGTCGAGGATCGTGAAGCGCTCGGCATAGCCGGCGCGCGCCGCGGCATAGAAGGCGCGCACGAGGTGGTCGACGACCGCCGTCCACTCGCGCACGATCGCCTCGCCGCTCGCCCCGGCGAGATGGCGCGCGAACAGCAGCTCGCGGGCACGGGCGAGAAACTCCTTGCCGCGCCGTCCCCAGGCGCCGTCGAGCGCGACCGGCCCGAGCACGGCGAGCACCGGCTCGCTCGGAGCCGCATCCGCCAGCGGCGGCGTCTCGATCACCGGGGCCCTCATGCCGGGGGCCATACTCCGCACGCGCCGCCCCGCCACGCAAGGCGGGCGGACAAGCGGCGCTGCGCGCGCTCGGCGCGAACGGCATAGGGCCAGAACTTCCGGCCCTCCCTATGCTCTCAACCCTTCGCCGTCATGCAGGGCAGCCGGTGAGCGCGGTGGCGACGGCGCGGACCAGGCACGTGACGGTAACCACGGGAGGGGCGCCGCAGGCCGCGGGGCGGCACGCGTCAGGGTGGGTAGAGCCGAGGGCGATGCCGGTGGCGGTGATCAGCTCGGTGATGGTGACCTGGCCGTCGCCGTCGCAGTCGCCGGCGCAGACGGGTGGCGCAGCAGTGGGCAGCGGAGTGCTGGTGGGTAGCGGTGTAGTGCTGAGCAGCGGTGTGGCGGTGGGCGTCGGCGACCGCTCACTGGCGGCGATGGCGATCACCACGTCCTGGATCACCTGGCCGCCGCCCTCGTCATACGCCGCGACGCGCAGCACCGTGGTGCCGGCGTGCTCCGGGCGGGTCGGCCAGCGGAAGGTCGCCGTGCCGTCGTGGTGATCGGTCATCACCGACCCCGGCGGTACATCCTGGCCGCCCTTCACCTGCGCGAAGAACGAGATCGGATCGCCATCAGGATCGCGTGCCGCAAGTCTCAGCGTGACAGTGTCGCCGGCCAGCACCTGCCGGTCGCGCACCGGATCGAACACCGGCCCCTGATTCCCCGGCCGCCGCCGCACCGCACGGGTGAAGCGGTAGACAAAGCCGTCGCGCTCGTTGCGCTGCACGCCGCCGAGACGACACGGTGGGATCGACAGGATATAGAAGCCGCCGAGCACGACCACGCCGCCGTCACCGCTGACCGCAGGCCGGTACGGTTCGCAATCGCCCGAGCTCGACACGATGCCGCCGGTGGTCTCGGTGATCTGCCGCACGTCGCCGGTGGAGCGATCAAGATAGAACAGCTCCATATTGTGATCGGCATTGCCCACCCGCGGGTCGATATCCGCCATCGTCGAGAACACGATGCCGCTGCTGTCGCCGGTGATGACCGCGTCGAACGTCGGCCAAGGCTCATTGTCGAGCACGGGGTCCTGCAGCTCGCCCGTCTGCAGATCGAGCAGGATTCCCGCCGAGTTGCGTGGCGGGCGCGCAAAAGCGGCAAAGGACAGCCATCGTCCATCTGCAGTGAGGGTCGCGGAGCCCAAGACGATGGCCCGAGGCAGTCCAGCTACGTGGCGCCACTCGTCGCGTTCGACATCGTATGTGAACACGTGGCAGCCAACGTTCTCGTCGGGCGCGACCAGGCCGAGCGTCGCGTGGGTGATGATTACCACTGTTGACCCATCGGCGCTGATGAGCGGACGCGTGCCGAGCACCTGTGGACAGTATGCCAAGTCAACGTGTGTCTTCACGGCCGCCGGATCGTCCGTCAGCTGACGGCGCATCCCTACTGTGCGGTCATAGAGAAAGTACTGGAGGTCAGTGCTCGCCGCCCCCCAATAGACCGCCCGCTGTCCGCTCGCGTCGGTCGAATAAAGGTTGTCGCCCTGGCGATCGAAGAGGGTGGAGATCTGGGTGGCGAGGTCGAGGCAGCCGAGCCCGGAGGACGAGAACAAGCCATAGAAGCAGAAGGCTGACCCATCGCTGGTGAGGCGCGCCCCCTCCGTCGCCCAGACCGGGACGCGAAGCAATTCCCGTGTTCCGCTGGGGCGATCAAGCAGCAAGAGTTGCATCGGGTCGGCTGCCGGGCCCGCATACAGGATGCGCTCACCGGATGCACTGGTCCCGTAGATGCTGCCGGACACCTGCCGCCACCGATTCCCTTCGTCGAGCGGGATGAGGGCGTATGCCGGATCTGTCGCAAGGAACTCGACCGTGGCGGCATTCGATGCGTATCCGTCGGTGGCCACGAGCTCGAGTGAGTATGCCGTGCCGGCGGCGAGGTCGTCGCCTGACAACACCGCCACCGCCGTGCCGGCGACGACGCCCGCTCCAGAGGCGATCGCTGTCGCTTCGCCGCCGCCCGCAGCCCGCAATGACAGCGTCCAGCGGAGAGCGGGACCGCCGCCCGCGACGCGAACCTCCACGGCCCTCTGCTCACCGGGCCGCAGCTTGAACCCGTCTGCCAGGTTGGTGATCTGTGCGCGCAGCGGAGCGGGCGTCGGCTCCGCGCCGAGGTGCACGAGCGCCACGATCGCGCATGCCGCGAGTCCGCCGGCTACCATGACCCGCTGCCGTGGCCGCGAACCGCGCACGCAGCCGGTGTGCTACTCGGCACCCGTTTCCGGCTCTTCCCTGGTGACAGGCGTGCGCAAAGTTCCGCTCCACGCACCGGAGTCGTTGATCACCGCCGATTGCCACTCGCCTCTCACCTGGCCGTCGGTAATCGTACCGCTGAAGGAGAGCTGGCTCTTGCCGTCGACCACCGTGCCGAACAGGACCTGGTCGCCCTGCATGGTCCCGCTCACCTCGGCGCCCGAGAAGAGCGTCGAGCCGGTCAAGGTGACCGTTCCCTTCACGGATGCTCCGGAGCGCTCGAGCACAACCGTCCAGGTGCCGCGCATGCCGACACCGGAACTGCTCTCCCATTCGCCGCTGCCGGACACGAGATCGCCTCGGGCAGCTCCCGCAATCGTCAGCACGCATGCCGCGGTCACGACACACGAGATCCAACGGAATATCCGCTTCATCCTGGCCTCCTTGGCTGCGCTCGTGGGCCGCTGCCGTCAGTTGCGGCAGTAGTCCCTCTGGGCGGACGACGGGTTGCCCAAGCTATCGAGTTTCACGACGCGGATGGACTGGAGATACGACGTGCCCGCGTCGCCGATGCAGAGCATCGCGGCACTCGGGATCTCGCTCACCATCGTGGTTGGCGTGACGGAGGTGACCGCCAGCGGGTACCAGGAAGAGACCTGGTCAACCATCGCCACGCACATGCTGCCGTCGCTCGGAGCGGTGGGCTGCGAGCTGCCGCCGCCGACGCAGACGTTCGCCTTGTTCGTCTTGCGGCAGCAGTTGGCGCTCGACACGTCGCTGCTGCCGAGCGAGCACGTCGTACCGGCGAGCGGGTTGCCGGTGATGGCGTTGAACCCCCACCCCTGGACGCGGATCGTCTGCCCCTTCAGGATCGCATTCATAGGATACACCGGCTCCGAGGACCCGGGGACGAATGAATTGAGCATCACCGGTGAATCCGGGGGGCTCTGGATGCTCGGACAGCTCACCGGGCTGTAGCCGCTTCCGGTGCAGAGGTCGACGCCGGTGGAATCCGTGCATGAGGTGGTGGCGCCGCGCCACTGGTTGCCGTCCGCCGAGGCGGTGATGTTGCTGCGGTTGCTGAAGCCGCAATCGTTGTTGGCGGTGAAGGCGTTGTGGTCGTTGATCTGGATGGTGCCGCTCTGGAATGTGTCGAAGAAGTCCATGCCGTGCCCGTCGTTGTACGCGGTGGCGAGACCGGTGCCGCTGACCGTCTGGGCAGTGTTGAAGCCGGCGACGGACACGCCATCGGCGCCGTTGCCACACACTGCGTCGTGCGCGAGGTCGAGCCCGCCGAGCAGATCGGCCGCGATGCCGTACGATGCCGAGTTGCGGATCAGGTTTCGTTCGGTCGCGATCTCGCCGGACGCGATGGTCTGCACGCCGACGGCGGCGGTATTGCGGACGGCATTGTCGCCCAGCCGCCGTCCGGTCAGATCGACCAGATTGCGCTGCAGCAGCACCTGGTCGCCGCTGACGCCGCTGACGTAGTTGTGGTGGAACCAACTGTCGCTCACGGTGCTCACGCCGCTGAGGCGGGCGGCGCTCGCATACCCGGCGCGCGCCTCCACGTTGGCGATCCGCGTGTTATCGCCTTGCAGGCTCAGCAGCGCAGCGGTCGAGAGCATGCACGACTCGTCACACGTCCCGCTGCCGCCCCCGTCGAGACGCACGTTCTCGATGGTGATGTTGTCGGCAACGCCCTCAATGAGATTGTTGCCCGGCTGACCGCTGGTGTTCGTGTTGTTGATCGCCAACCCGCGCACGGCGGCGTCGTCACCGAGAATGAACAGACTGGTGGTGTTCTTCAGATCGATAGCGCGATTGAACGGACTCTGGTTCGCCTGCGCGGTGGCGGACGCGTCACCGACAATCGACGGATGGCCGAGCGGGTCGGTGCCGTCAATCGTGACACCACCGGCGATCACCAGGTTGCTGCTCTGCGACATGGCCCCTGGCGAGAGCATCGGCTGTACCAGCGCCGGCTTGGTCGCGGCATTCGCGGTGTTGAGGGCCTGGCGCAGGGTGCACGACGAGGACGTGCAGGTGCCGGTACCGGCATCACCCGGCGTGAACACCTGCACGACGGTCGGATAGTATGTCCAATGGACGGTCGCGTACTGCGCCGAGTCAGTGGTGTAGAGCACGGTGACCCGCTGGCTCTGGAATTGGGTACCGACTGAGATGTGATGAACCCATATGCCGGTATTGAGCCCGCCCCCGACCGGGAGGATGAAGGTATTGTCGCCGGTCGACGTGAGGGTGACGGAAGTCGCGTACGTATCCGACGCGCCGCCGCATGTTGCCAAACCGGCCAGCACGGTGCCGCTGATGAACACCTGCTGGCCCGTGCTGGTGGTGGGATTGTTGATGACGATCTTCACCTTGGCCCCGCTGCCGGGGCACGATACCGCTCCGGCTCGGGCGGCGCCAAGTGCCGTCACGACACACAACAGACACGCCAGGAGCATCGACCGACGAACCGTCATTGTCACCCTCCCTGTCCGTCCCGCGCGGCGCCGCCTTCCATCTGCTGGAGGCGCCAGCGGGCGCGTTGGCATTCATTGACGGAGGCCGCGTCCGGCGCGCCGCAGAGCGCGGCGGACGCGGCGTGATAGCGGGCGGCCAGCGCCGCCGGGGCTTCGCGGCCGCGCTGGATCTCGGCGCGATAGAACGTGTCGAGGCCGACGTCCGGCTCGGTGGCGAGGCGCGCATCGAGCACTGCTATGGCGCGCTCGGCGCCTGTGGGACCGGTCTGGGGAAGGAGCACGAGCAGATCGACCAGCTCGGCACGCGAGACCCCGCCCGCCGCCAGCGCCGCCTGGCGCGCGTGCAGGAGCGGCAGGAACTGGGCGCGGTGCGCGACGAGCGCAGCGCGTGCGGCGTCGAGGTGCGCGGCGAGCGCCGCGCGCGCCGCTCCGACATTGGCCGCGGGCAGTGCGGCGCGCAGCGCATCGAGCGCCGACAGCGCCGCGTCGCTCAGCGGGAAGCGGCGCTGCAGCGCGGCGGCGGCATACAGCCGGACGAAGAAATCCTCCGGGCGCTCGGTCGCCAGCGCGGTGAACGCGTCGAGCGCCCGCGCCAGCGCCCAGGCATCATCGCGCTCCAGCCCGCGGCACAGCCAGCCCTCTGCAAGAAGCTGGCGTCCGCGCGCATCGTCAGCGGCACGGGTGAGCGCGCGCTCGCCCGCGGCGATGGCGAGATCACATTGCTCTGGATGAAACGGATTGGCGTATGTTAGCGACGCAGCGGCCGGTGTGATGCCCCCCCCCCCCCGAAGAGAGAATCACGCACAGCGCGAACGCGCCGAGCAGCGGCGTGCAGCGGAAGCGAGGACCAAGCGTTCGCAACATCGAGGTTATTCGCTACGCCGCCTCCTCATCTGCGTCAAGAGAAAAGGTCGATGCCGGACGCGCCGGTTTGCTGCGCCGCATCGCGTGGTGGCGCGCCGGCCTGCTGATCGCCATCGCGCTCTGCGCTGTTGCCGGTGCACGACCGGCGTGCCCCGACTGTGTGAGCGAGCCCGTCGCGCTGGCGCTCGCCGACGGCACACCGATCGCAGCGCGGCTCTACATGCCGGCGGGCGGTGACACGCACCTGCCCGCTGTCGTGGTCGTCCACGGCTATCTCGGCAACAGCGGATTCGTCACCGTCCCGTGGGTGGCCGACCTGACCGCGCTGGGCATCGCGACCCTGGTGATCGACCGGCGCGGGCATGGCGAGAGCGGCGGCGCGTGGTGGCCAGTGCCGCGGCACGCCGACGGCGTCCGTCTCGAAGCGCTGGCGCCCGACGTCCGCGCCGCCGTGACGTACCTGCGCGGGCTCGCACCACGTATCGACGCCGCACGCATCGCGCTGATCGGCCACAGCGACGGCGGCACCGGCGCAATCACGGCGGCGAGCGCCGACTGGGATGTCGCCGCCACCGTGTCCCTGAGCGCGTCGGCAGCGCCGTGGGAGTACGTGAACCACGTCGCACCGCGCAACCTCCTGCTCGTCTACGGCGGCGCCGACCGTTTCATCCTGCACGAGACCGATCGCCTGCTGATCAGTGCCGCGACGCGCGGCTATCTCGACGGCGCCGGCACCGCGGGAACGATGGCGGACGGCTCGGCGCGCCGGCTGGTCCGCGTCGACGGCTTTGGCCATCTCGACGTGCTCTTCAGCAGCGCGGCGCGCCGGACCGCCCTGGAGTGGGTTGCGTCTGCCCTTGACACCGAACGCCCGGTCCACCTCTCGCCGCAGCGCTGGCCCTGGGTGATCACCGGCTTGCTCGCACTGCTCCTGCTGGTCTGGGCGTGGAACGGAGTACCTATCAGCAATCGGAACCAAGGCTCGTGGCCGCGGCGGATCGCCACGGCGACGATGCTGACGGTGCTCTGGACCGCGGCACTGGCGGCGGCAGCGTGGAGTGCACCGCAGTGGGCGGACGTGGTCCCGGTCCAGGAGGCCAACATCGTGATCGCCCTGTCGGCGTGCGTCGGCATCGTGATGGGCAGCGCGACAATCGGACAGTGGCTGGGGCGGCGCCGCGGGTGGCTGGCCGACGAGCCGCGCAGTGCGGGCAGCGGTCGCTTTGCGGCGATCGGGCGCGGCGCGCTGGCAGGACTGGTAGTCCAGCTCGTGGTCGAGGTGCTGCTCCTTCCCGTCTACTCGCCGGCGGTCACGGGATCGCGGCTGCTGCTGTTCGTCCTGTTTCTGCTGCCGGCCGGAGGCGCCTTCGCCGCCCTCTCGGCCGCCGCCGCGTGCCTCCGCGACGGGCAGGTCGCGCCCGGCGTGCCGGTGGATTGGCTGTTTGCCGCGCTCACCGCCGTCCTGGCGACGGCGTGGTTCACGCGCATGTCGGCGCTGCCCGTCGTGCTGCTCGCTGCGGCGCTGCTCTTCAGCGGTGCGGTGCGAGTCAGCGGGCGCAGCAATATCGCGGCGGCGGCGTTCGGTACCGTCATGTACGCGCGCGCGGCCGCCGCTGTGTGCGCATTCTACTGACCGGGAGCGCGGCACGCCGCAGAGGAGAGGGACAGATGCAACGCGGACTGATGACACTGCTGGCGCTCTTCGTGATCGCCGCATCCGGGCCGGCACGCGCGCAAGCCGATGCGCCGGCGCAGGGCACGCCAGCGGTCGGCGAGCGCACCCCGCCGGCGGTGCACACCGCGCCCGGCGGCGGCGACATGGTGATCCTGCCGCCGGCCTCGCGCTATGTGACTCGCGCCCGGCGGGACCGGCTCGGCACCGTCGAGGGCACGTGTCGGCACGAGGGTACCACCGGAACGCGCGGGACGGAGTCGGAATGACCGCCGCCGACGCGCGCCGCAGGCGTGCGGTTGCCGTTGCTGCGCTCCTGCTCGCTACCAGCGCGGCGACGGTGGCCGGCGCCCTGCCGCTGCAGGTGATCTACAACGACGCCGACGGCCACGGATTTCTCGACTCGACGCTCGGCACCGCACGGCGCGCCGCGTTCGAGGTCGCCGTCGAGCGCTGGGCGGCGGCCCTCGCCGGCGACGTGCCAGTCGTCATCTCCGCCGCGATGCCGTCGCTCGGCGGCACCGGCGCCAGCGCCGTCCTCGCCTCGGCCGGCGCGCTGACGCTGCATCGCAACTTCGGCGCGCCACATGCCGATACCTGGTATGCGGCGGCGCTGGGCAATCAGCTCGCGCGCCGCGACCTGAACGGCGCCGCGGTGCCGGAGATCGACATCGCGTTCAATGGTGATGTCGACGGCCCCGCCGTGCTCGGCTCGCTGGGCTGGTATTACGGGCTCGACGGGGAGCCTGGGGCGGACATCGATTTTCTCACCATCGCGCTGCACGAGATCGGGCACGGGCTGGGGTTCAACGACACCATGGACCCGGCGTCGGGCAGGTTCGGCCTCGGCGATGCGCCGGCGATCCTCGAGCGCCTGCTGGTGCGGCCCGAGATCGGTGCACTGGCCGATCTCCTGCCGCCGGAACGCCTGGCGGCGATCGTCTCGTCGGGCGATCTCTTCTTCGCCGGCCCGGCGGTGGTAGCCTTCAACGGCAGCCCGCGCGCCGTCTATGCGCCCGATCCGTTCGAGCGCGGCTCGAGCATCGCGCACTGGGCCACCGATGGTGCGGAGCTGATGGCGCCGTCGTACACCGGCCCGCAGCACGACTTCGGGGCCCTGCTCCCGGCGCTCGCCGACATGGGCTGGGAGCTCGCGGGACCAACCTGGACACCGCGCAGCGCGCCCGCCACGCCGACCGCCACGCGTCCGCCGCGACCGAGCGCGACGCCGGTGACGCCGCGCGCCGTTCAGGAACGGCTGTACGTCAGCAACTTCGACGATGCGACCGTGTCGGTGATCGACCCGGTGAGCGGCGTTGTCATCGACACCGTCGCGGTCGACGATGGCCCGCTCGGCCTCGCCGCCGCACCGGACGGCACGCGCGTCTACGTCGCCGGCTTTCGCGCCGGCCGGATCGCGGTCATCCGCACCGGCGACAACCGCATCGTGGCACGTGTGCCCGCCGCGACGGCGCCGAACGGCATCGCCGCAACGCCGGACGGCGCATTTCTCGCCGTCACCGACACCGAGTCCGACCAGGTGGTGCTCATCGCCGCTGACTCGCTCGAAGTGCTCGCCGCGCTGCCGGCCGGCGTGCAACCCTCGGGGCTGGCCGTCGATGGCAGCGGCCGGCGCGCCTTCGTCACCAACTTCAGCGGCGCCGCCGTCACCGTCATCGACTTCGACGCCCGCCGGCGGCGAGCGATCATCTCCGTGCCGTTCGCCACCGCCAGCGATGGCATGCTCGGGATCGCCGTCGCGCCGGCAACCGGCGCCGGCTACGTCGCCGCACTGTACGGCAGATACGCGCGCCAGTTCGCCGCTGACCAGCTGTTCGTCTTCCCGAGCACCGGCATCCCGTTCGTCGAGCTCAAGCAGCTCGAAGCGGTGGTCACCGATGCGGCAGGTACCACCGCGTACATCGCCGGGCACCTGCCGGAGAGCGGCGCCGGCAGCGTCACCATCGTCAGGATGGAAGACCACACGATCCTGACCACCGTTCCGGTCGGCCTCGTACCGCAGGCACTGGCGCTGTCCGTGGACGAGCGGCGACTCTACGTCGCCAATACCGGCAGCAACACCATCTCGGTCATCGACACCGGGCTGCGCCGCGCGGTCGGCAGCGTACGCGTCGGCCGTGCCCCGATGGGCATCGCCGCGGTGGCGGTGCCGGAGGGACAATGTCTGGAGGCCTGCGACACGCCGACGGTGGTCGCCGCGACGCCGACGGCAACGGCGCCGGCCAGCGCCACGACAACGCCGCTGCCGGCCGCCTGTGTCGGCGACTGCAACGGCGACGGCCTGGTAGCGGTATCCGAGCTCGTGACGCTCGTTGCCCTGGCACTCGGCGATGACGCGAGCTGCCCGGCACTCGACGGCCGCGACCAGCCGGTGTCGATCTCGGAGATCGTCGCCGCAGTCGGCAACGCACTTGACGACTGCGCGCTACCGAGCGTGCTCGCGCGCACCGAATGACGTCCCCGCGTCTCTGCTTCGCCAACCGGGCGGGAGCCGGCTGCTCATCGCGCACGACTGATCGATTCTGGAGGATCAACCGAACCACACCACCCCTGCACGCGATCGGTCGTGCGCCGACAGGTCACGCCCGCCTCAGCCGCGCCGCGCGCGCTGGACGAGGTCGTGCAGGCGGTTGAGCGCCTCGACGGGCGTCAGCTGTTCGACGTCCAGCGTCGCCAGTTCCTGGCGCAGGCGGTCGTCGGCGGGGGCGAAGAGCGCGAGCTGGCCGGTGTCGGTGCCGTCGCCGGCGGCGAGGCGCGGGGCGCCGGCCTCGGTGAGCTCGTTCTGCTCGAGGTTGTGCAGGATCTGGCGCGCGCGGGCGACGATCGGCTCGGGAACCCCGGCAAGCTTCGCCACCTGGATGCCGTAGCTCTGACTCGCCGGCCCCTCGACGATGCGGCGCAGGAAGACGACCTCGCCCTGCCACTCGCGGACCGCGACCGACAGGTTGTGGACGCGCGGGTGGCTGCGCGCGAGATCGGTGAGCTCGTGGTAGTGCGTCGCGAACAGCACCAACGGGCGCGCCGGCGCGTCGTGCAGGTGCTCGGCGACCGCCCAGGCGATCGAGATGCCGTCGAACGTGCTCGTGCCGCGGCCGATCTCGTCGAGTACCGCGAGGCTGCGCGGCGTCAGCTGCGTGACGATGTCGGCGGTCTCCTTCATCTCGACCATGAACGTCGACTCGCCGCCGGCGAGGTTGTCCGACGCGCCGACGCGCGTGAACAGGCGGTCGACGATGCCGATCTCGGCCTCGGTCGCCGGCACGAAGCTGCCCATCTGCGCGAGCAGCACGATGAGCGCGACCTGGCGGAGATAGGTCGACTTGCCCGCCATGTTCGGGCCGGTGAGCACCAGCACCTGCCGTTCGTCGGGATCGAGCTGCACGTCGTTGGCGACGAAGCCCTCGCGACCGGCGACGGCCTCGACCACCGGATGGCGGCCGTCGCGGATGACGAGCCGCCGGTCGCGGCCGACCTGCGGCCGGCAGTAGCGGCGGCGCTCGGCGACCAGCGCCAACGCCGCGAACACGTCGAGCCGCGCCAGCGCCGCCGCGGTGCGCGCCAGCGCCGCGTGCTCGGCGGCGGCGGCGCCGACGAGCTCGGCGAAGAGCTGTGCCTCGAGTGCGCCGAGCCGTTCCTCGGCACCGAGCACCTTCGCCTCGTACTCGGCGAGCTCGGGCGTCACGAAGCGTTCGCCGGTCGCCACGGTCTGCTTGCGCCGGTACTCCGGCGGCACGAGGTGCAGGTTCGGTTTGGTGACGTCGATGTAGTAGCCGAACACCTGGTTGTAGCGCACCTTGAGCGAGGCGATGCCGGTGCGGGCACGCTCGCGCGCCTCGTATTCGAGGAAGAAACGCTTGCCGTGCAGCGCCAGCTCGCGCAGCTCGTCGACTTCGGGATGCCAGCCGGGGCGGATGAGCTGGCCGGGGCGCGGCTTGAGCGGCGCGTCGTCGGCGACCGTCTGCGCGATGCGCGCGCGCAGCGCCGGCAATGGGTCCAGCGCCGCGGCAGCGTCGCGCAGCGCGGCGGCGTCGACGTCGGCGAGCACGCCGGCGAGCGTCTCGACGGCGCCGAGCGCCGCGCCGAGCGCCAGCAGGTCGCGCGCCGTGACGCGCGCCGCCGGCAGGCGCGCGGCGAGGCGCTCGAGATCGCCGATGCCGCCGAGCAGCGTCTGGACGCGCTCGCGACGGCTCGGCTGGCGGACGAACCGCTCGACGGCGTCGAGCCGCGCGCCGATCGCCGCGACGTCGGTCAGCGGCGCGAGCAGCCATTCGCGCAGCAGGCGGCCGCCCATCGGCGTGCAGGTCTCGTCGAGCACGGCGAGCAGCGCGCCGCGCCGCTCGCCGCGCGAGGTCGCGAGCAGCTCGAGGTTGCGCCGGCTCGCCGCGTCGATGACCAGCACCGCCCCGGCGCCCTCGGCCTCCGGCAGGCGCAGGTGCGCGAGGCTGGCGCGGTGCGTCTCGCCAAGATAGCCGAGCAGCGCGCCGAGCGCCGCGGCGCGCGCGTCGCGGACTACCCCGCTCTCGCCCTGTGCCGCGAGCCAGTCGGCGCCGGCGGCGGCATCGAAGCGCGCCGCCGGCAGCGGCGTCAGCATCGCGCCCGGCTGCGCGGCACGCAGCAGCGCCGCGAGCGACTCGTCCTCGGCACTGACCAGCAGCTCGCGCGGCGCGCAGCGGCCGAGCCACTCGCGCACCGCCGCCGCGTCGGCGAGCGGCGCACAGCGCGTCAGGCCGGTCGACAGGTCGGCGGCGACGACCACCGCCGCCGCGCCGCCGTCGCGCGCCACGGCAGCGAGCCAGCTCGGCTGCTTTGGATCGAGGAACTCCTCCTCGGTCACCGTGCCGGGCGTGATGATGCGCACCACGGCGCGCTGCACGAGGCCCTTCGCCAGCGCCGCGTCCTCGGTCTGGTCGCAGAGCGCGACGCGGAAGCCGGCGGCGAGGAGGCGCGCGACGTAGCCCTGCACCGAGTGGTGCGGCACGCCGCACATCGGGATCGGCACTTCGTCCTTGCGGCTGCGCGTCGTCAGCGTGATCTCGAGCACGCGCGCCGCGGTCTCCGCATCCTCGAAGAACAGCTCGTAGAAGTCCCCGAGCCGGAACAGCAGCAACGCCTCGCCGACCTCCTGCTTGGCGCGGAGGTACTGTTG
>CBFGUK010000088.1:0-17932 GCA_965651925.1 uncultured bacterium
CTGATGTGCTGACGTGCTGATGTGCTGACGTGCTGACGTGGACGTCGGCTTAGAAGAGGGCGTGACCGGCGACCTGACCGCCGCCG
Source organism: uncultured bacterium (assembly GCA_965651925.1). GTDB lineage: Bacteria > Desulfobacterota > Binatia > HRBIN30 > CADEER01 > CBFGUK01. The sequence goes on from CBFGUK010000088.1 coordinate 87, forward strand.
AGGGCGCGGGCGGGCTGCGAGCTGTGCCTTTGTAGAGCTCGTAAGCGGTGGTTGGGGCGGCCTTTGGTGGGCGAGACTCACGCTTCAACCAAGCGGTTGCTTCACCGGTCACCGGTCACCGGTCACTGGTCACCGGTCACCAATTCGTGGTTTGAAGCCCGCATGGCACTCACGACTCGGGCGATCGTGCAGACGGGGCCGCGGCAGCTGGAATTGCGCGAGCTGCCGGTGCCGGACATCGATGCCGACGGGGCGCTGGTGCGCATCGAGGCGTGCGGGATCTGCGGCAGCGATGCCGAGCAGTATGCGGGCGTCATTCCGATGCGCTTCCCGCTGATCCCCGGACACGAGCCGCTCGGGCGCATCGAGCGCATCGGCGACCGGGCCGCGAAGCGCCTGGGGGTCGACGTCGGCGACCGCGTCGCCGTCGAGGCGCTGATCCCGTGCGGCGTGTGCCGCGACTGCCGCATGGGGCAGTACCAGCGTTGTCGCGGCCGCGGCGGCATGCAGGGACACGGCTATCTGCCGCTCGGCCGGGGGCCGGGGCTGTGGGGGGCGTACGCCGACTACATGCTGCTCGATCCGTGCTCGGTCGTGCACCAGATCGACCCCGGCGTGCCGGCCGAGGAAGCGGTGATGTTCAACCCGCTCGGCGCCGGCTTCCGCTGGGCCGTCGAGCTGCCGAACACGCGGCCGGGCGAGAGCGTGCTGATTCTCGGCCCCGGCCAGCGCGGGTTGACCAGCGTCATCGCCGCGAAGGCCGCTGGCGCCGGCCCGATCATCGTCACCGGGCTGACGCGCGACGCACCGAAGCTGGCGCTGGCGCGCGAGTTCGGCGCCGACCACGTCATCGACGTCGAGCAGGAGGACGTGCGCGACCGCGTCTTCGCGCTCACCGGGGGGCGCGGTGTCGACATCGTCGTCGAGGTGTCGGCCAACGCGACCGAGCCGGTCGCCGAATCGCTGCGCTACGTCGCCGCCGGCGGCCGCATCGTGCTCGCCGGCGTGAAGGGCTTCGTGCCGGTGCCGGACTTCATCAGCGATCTCGTGGTGATCAAGGAGATCACGATCATCGGCGCGTTCGGCGTCACCTACGCCGCCAACGAGCAGGCGATCCGCCTGATCGAGTCGCGCACCGTCCCGCTGGCGCGCATGCACACGCACGATTTCCCCCTCGAGGACGCCGAGCGCGCCATCCAGGCGCTCGCGAACGGCGAGAGCGTGCATTCGTGTCTGAAACCATAAAACCGTGACCGGTGACCGGTGACCGGTAACCGGTGACCGGTGGGGCGGTGCTGGGGGTTGGCGTACTCCCACGAGATCCGCTGAAAGCGGGGTGGTGCGGATGGAACGAATGGACGTGTTGCGACGATGCCGGTGCTGCGAGGCGAAACCTCCGGCACCGGTCACTGGTCACCGGTCACCGGTCACGCAGTTTTCCCTCACGGAGCGCTGATGAAAGCCCTCGTCTTCGACGTCAACGTCGAGGAGATCATCCACCTCATCCAGGACGTGTCGCAGAGCAAGGAGGCGTATCTCGGCGCGCACTCGCCGCTCAGTCTGCGCGAGGTGCCGGATGCGACCGTGCAGTTTCCCGACTGGCTGGTGATCCGCACGCATCTCACCGGCATCTGCGGCAGCGACTACAAGCAGGTGTTCATCGACTTCGAGAACATCGACAGCCCGATGGCGGCCTGCGCGACGTTCCCGCAGGTGATGGGGCACGAGGTGGTCGGCACGATCGCCGCCGTCGGCCCCGCGGTGACCACACGGCGCGTCGGCGAGCGCGTCGTGCTGAACCCGTGGCTGTCGTGCGCGCCGCGCGGCATCACGCCCGTCTGCCCGATGTGCCGCGACGGGCAGTTCTCGCTGTGCGCGAACTTCCGCCGCGGCCGCCTCGCGCCGGGCATCCACACCGGCACGTGCACCGACGCAAGCGGCGGCTTCGCGCCGTTCGTGCCGGCGCATGAGAGCATGGCGATTCCGATCCCGGACGAGATCAGCGACGAGCAGGCGGTGCTCGCCGATCCGTTCTCGGTCAGCCTGCATTCGGTACTGCACCATCCGCCGGCGCGCGGCGATCTCGTCGTCGTCTATGGCTGCGGCACGCTCGGCCTGTGCGCGATCGCGATCCTGACGCGGCTGTTCGACGCCCGCGTGTACGCGATCACGCGCTTCGCCCACCAGGCGCGGCTCGCGACGCAGCTCGGCGCCGTCGAGGCGATTCCGTGGCGGCCGGTCGAGGACATCATCGAACGCCTGGCGGCGCTGACCGGCGCAGAGCTCTACCGGCCGAGCGAGGGCGCGCCGGGGCTGCCGATGCTCTACGGCCGCGACGGCGTGCGCGTCGTCTACAATACCGTCGGCACGGCGGAGAGCCTCGAGGTGTCGGTGCGCATCGCCGGCCCGCGCGCCACCGTGGTGCTGTCCGGCGTCGACACGCCGGCGCGCTTCGAGTGGTCGCCGCACTACTTCAAGGAGATCAATCTCGTCGGCTCGAACGCGTTCGGCGTCGAGGAGTGGAACGGGGTGCGGCAGCACGCGATGGCGCACTACTTCGATCTCATCCGCTCGCACGCCATCGACGTCACGCCGCTGCTCACCCACCGCTTCGCGCTCGACGAATTCAAGGAAGCGTTCCGCACCACGCATCACCAGGGCGAGACCGGCGCGGTGAAAGTGCTGTTCGATTTCCGCGGCTGAAGAAAATCACCACGGAAGACACGGAGGCACGGAGATCAGACGGGGTGAGGCGAAATCAGGGTGCCAGACTCCGTGTCTCCGTGCCTCCGTGGTGAAAATCATTTGCCGGAAAACTGCGGTGTGCGCTTTTCGCGGAACGCGGCCACCGCTTCGGCGTGATCGGCGGTGCGGTAGAGATGGTCGAGCGTGTACGCCTCGTAGCGCAGCTGGGCTTCGAAGCTGCTCTCCAGGCCCTGGTAGAGCGCCTGGCGGGTGAGCATGACCGAGAGCGGCGCGCACTGCGCGATCTCGTCGGCGAGCTCGCGCGCCGTCGGCAGCAGCGCGGCGCGCGGCACGACGTGATTGACGAGGCCCATGCGCTCGCACTCGAGCGCGCGGAAGCGGCGTCCGGTGAGCATGAGCTCGCAGGCGCGGGCGGTGCCGACCAGACGCGGCAGCAGCCACGTCGAGCCGAGCTCGGCCATCACGCCCATGCGCCCGAACAGGAAGCCGATCTGCGCCTCCTCGCAGGCGATGCGGATGTCGCAGAGCAGCGGCATCGTCGCGCCGATGCCGAGTGCGTAGCCGTTCAGCGCCGCGATGGTCGGCTTCGACAGGCGGCGCAGGAGCTGCGGAAACTCCTCGACGCGCGCCGGCCCGCCGCCGCGTCCGCCGGCCGTGCCGGTGCCGCCGCCGGCGGCGATCTGGTCGGCGAAGAAGTCCATGTCGGCGCCGGCGCAGAACGCGCGCTCGCCGGCGCCGGTGAAGATCACCGCGCGGACCGCGGCGTCGCGATCGGCGGCGCGAAACGCGTCGAGCAGCTCGGCCGCCATCACCGGCGTCCACGCGTTGAGCTTCGCCGGCCGGTTCAGCGTGATCGTCGCGATGCCGTCCCCGGTGGCATAGGTGATCTGCTCGTAGGTCATGCGCCTGCGTAGCACAGACGCCGCGCGCTCGGCGCCTCCGCGTCTCCGCGTGAATCGTCGTCCGGCACGGGGGTCCGTGCCGTCGGCTGGTGTGCTACACCGCGATCAGGATGTGTGATTCGCTCGTCGCCCTCGGTTCGGCGACCGCCGACGGGGCGGTGTTGTTCGCGAAGAACAGCGACCGGCCGGCGGCCGAGGCGCAGCCGCTCGTGCAGCACGCGGCGGCGCGGCACGCGCCCGGTGCGCGCGTGCGCTGCACGTACATCGAGATTCCGCAGGTCGCCGAGACGGCGCGGCTGATCGGCTCGCGGCCGTACTGGTGCTGGGGCTTCGAGCACGGGCTGAACGAACACGGCGTGGCGATCGGCAACCACACGGTGTTCACGCGCGATGCGCTCGCCGGGCACGGGCTGATCGGCATGGATCTCGTCCGTCTCGGCCTCGAGCGCGCGCGCGACGCGGCGCAGGCGCTCGAGGTGATCACCGGCCTGGTCGCCGCCCACGGGCAGGGCGGTTCGGGATACGCCGACAAGGATTGGCCGTACCACAACTCGTTCCTCATCGCCGACCGGCACGCGGCGTATCTGCTCGAGACGTCCGACCGGCGCTGGGCGGTGCGGCGCGTGCGCGACGTCGACAGCGCCAGCAACCACCTCGCGATCGGCGACGACTGGGATGCGCTCGCCGACGGCACGATCGAGCACGCGATCGCCAACGGCTGGTGGCCGGAGGAGGCGGAGGGCCGCTTCGATTTCGCCGCCGCGTACCGCGACACGACGCTCGCGCCGGAGGTCGTGTCGCGCGGCCGGCATCGGCGCACCTGCGAGCTGCTGCGCGCCGGGGCGGGACGGCACACGCCCGCCGGGCTGCGCCGCGCCCTGCGCGATCACTACGGCGAGACCGCGCATCGGCCCGGCGCCGCGCCGGACGACGAGCGCTATTTCGCCGTCTGCATGCACGCCGAGCCGGTCGGCACGACGACGGCGAGCATGATCGCGCGCCTGCCCGCCGATGGCGACGACCTGCTGCGCTACTGGGGCAGCCTCGGCTCGCCGTGCGCCGGCGTGTTCCTGCCCTGGTACCTCGACGGCGAGCTGCCGCCGGCGCTCGCCCGCGGCGGTGCCGAACCGGAAGCGGATGCGCCGTGGTGGCGCTTCAGGGAGCTGCTGGCGCTGATCGAGGGCGACGTGCCGCGTCGCGCGCAGCACGCCCGCGGCTTCTGGGACGAGGTCGAGCAGACGCTCGATGCCGAAGCGGACGAGGTCGAGGCGAAGGCGATCGCGCTGCGCCGCGCCGGGCGCCGCGACGACGCGGCGGAGCTGCTGACGCGCTTCATGGCCGGCAACCTCGCGCTCGTCCTCGAGCGCTGCGAACGCCTGGTCAGCGAGCTGCAGGCGCGCTGAGCGGATTTACCGCGGATTACGCGGATTGGCGGATTGCACGGACGCGGCGCCGGCGGAGATGCACTTCCGCGTAATCCATGATCCGCGTAATCCGCGGTAACTCTGGCTTGGCGTTTCGACGGCCGGATCCGCTACGGAGCGGCGCATGGCGTGGATCGAGAAATCGACGTTCGGGGATCTGGTTGACCGCTCGGCGGCGCGCTGGCCGACGCGCGAGGCGCTGACGTTCGAGGACCGCCGCTGGACGTTCGCCGAGCAGCGCGTCGAGGTCGATCGCGCCGCCAGGGCGCTCATCGCCGCCGGCGTGGCGCCCGGCGATCACGTCAGTCTCTGGCTCGGCAACCGGCCGGAGTTCGTGTTCCTGTTCTTCGCGGTGGCGAAGATCGGCGCCGTGCTGGTGCCGATCAACACGCGCTTCCGGACGCGCGACATGGGGTACATCGTCACCCAGTCGGACGCGACGACGATGATCGCCGCCGACCGCGCGCACGGCGTCGACTACCTCGCGATGCTCGAGGAGCTGCTGCCCGGCCTGCGCGCCCAGGAGCCTGGCGCGCTGGCGATCGACACCGCGCCGGCGCTGCGGCGTGTCATCCTGCTCGGCGACGCGGCGCCAGGCACGCTGGCGTGGGAGCGGCTGCTCGCCGCCGGTGACGCGGTCAGCGACGCCGAGCTCGCGGCGCGTGCCGTCGCCGTCGATCCCGACGGCACGGCGTACCTCATGTACACCTCGGGCACGACCGGCTTCCCGAAGGGCGTGATGCAGGGCCACAACGTGGTGCGCAACATCCTCGACAACGCCAACCGGCTCGGCATCACGCCGAACGATGTCATCGTCGACTACCTGCCGCTGTTCCACGCCTTCGCCGTCTACAAGGCGCTGCTCATGTCGCCCGCCACCGGCGCGCGCCACGTGCTGATGGCGAGCTTCGATGCCGGCGAGGCGCTGCGCCTGATCGAGCAGGAGCGCGGCACGATGATCAACGGCTTCGACACCCACTACAAGGATCTGCTCGAGCACCCGTCGCGGCCGACGCGCGACCTCTCGAGCCTGCGCACCGGCGTGTGCGCCGCGGGCATGCTGTCGAGCGAGCCGATCGCCCGTCGCGCCCAGGCGCTGATGAAGACGATGACCGGCTACGGCATGACCGAGATCGGCGTCGGCGTCACCGGCAGCTTCCTCGACACCGACGAGGAGACGCGCGTGACGATGAGCGGCTGGCCGCTGCCCGGGTACGAGATCAAGGTCGTCGACCCGGCGACCGGCGCCGAGCTGCCCGCCGGCGAGGTCGGCGAGATCTGTGTCCGCGGCTACCAGGTCATGCAGGGCTACTACAAGAAGCCCGAGGAGACGGCGCGGACGATCGATGCCGACGGCTGGCTGCACACCGGCGATTCCGGGTTCCTGCGCGCCGACGGCTGCCTGCGCTTTCTCGGGCGCTACAAGGATCTGCTCAAGGTCGGCGGTGAGAACGTCGATCCGACCGAGATCGAGAGCCTCCTGCTGGCCGACCCGCGCGTCAATCACGCCGCGGTCGTCGGCGTGCCCGATCCCCGCCTGTCCGAGGTCGCCGTCGTCTTCGTCATCCGCGAGCCCGGTGCGGCGCTGCAGGAGGAGGATGTCCTCGCCCTCTGCCGCGGCCGCATCGCCAGCTTCAAGATTCCGCGCCGGGTGTTCTTCGTCGACGCATTCCCGATGACCGGCAGCGGCAAGATCCAGAAGTACCTGCTGCGCCAGGAGGCGGAGCGCCGCCTGGCGGAGGCCTGACCGGAAACTCGAACGCTTCAACGCGAAGGCGCGAAGCGCCTGGAGGGCCGCGCTTCCGCGCTGCCGTACCCGTGCCGCCACCTGCCACACCTCCTGCGGAGGACCGCGGGCGTGCCGCCCGCAGCGCAGCGCCTCTGCCAAGTGAACCGATCAGACGCGCCGTCGGTGCGCCGCGCTCGCTGCGGCCGCGCTGATCCCGCCGATGCTATTACCGCCCCCGCTGCGCTCCCCATCGCGTACACATCGACGGCGCGGCGTTGCGGGCGGCACGCCCGCGGCCGGTGTCCGGGTCCGGCACACGCCGACCGCTTTCACGCCGGCGCGCTCCACCGCATTGGATTCGACGCCCAGGAGATCGGCAGCCGCCGCCGGCTCTCCTCACCGGGACCACCATCACCGAGGGCACCGGCACCGTCGACGACACCTGCGAGTACAACGACTTCGGCGAGCTCGAGCACTACGAGGCGCTGCTGGACGTGCAGGCCTCGCCGCGCGTCGGGTTGCAGCGCGACGGCGGATCAGCGTCCTACGACGCGCTGCCGGTGGCAGGTGGTGGTCACGAACAGATCCGCGCTCTCTTGCGCGAGAAGTATGGCTGGCGCGACTGGTGGGTCGGCTAGCTGCAGGACACGTCGCGCTCGGTCGCGGTCGGCACCCACGCGGTGAAGGTCCGCCGCTGCGACAGCCACCGGATCGTCGAGCAGTTCGGCTTCCAGGCCAGCGGCTCCGCCGGCGGCGAGTATGTCACCGTGCCGTCGAAGCTGGCCTTCTGGGCCCAGCTTGCCTTCAACGCCGACGTCGGCCAGACGGTGTGGTCGTCGCGACGGTGACGCTCGCGCGAGCGAGGGGAAGCGCGGTGGCACGACTGTGCTGGATCTGTCTCGGCGGCGCGATCGGCAGCGGCGCCCGCGAACCTCCTCTCGGATGATCGGCCACTGTCCTCGCCGTCCCCGGTGGCCAATCCGGGCCCTCCGCAGGGGGGGCGCGGCGCGTCACCGCATCAAAGTGGCCGAAAACGTCAACTTCGTCGCGCCCCCTTGGGGACGATTTTTGACACTGCGCAGGGCAGGCGACCCACCAATGCCCCTGTCAATGGCTTGATCATCATTGGCACGGTAGCTGCTCTACGACAGGCCAGTGACCATGATGAACAACGGGCTGGCTGCCGGAGTGGCACAGGGTGGTGTGGTGGATGCCAGCCACGGCGTGCGACGCATCGCGCGTTCTGGGGTTCGCGCGAGGCGCCGCACAGGGAGCACGGACATGCGCAAGGTGAAACGAGTGACGATTCTGGAGCTGGTCGAGGCCGTTCAGGACATCGCCCGCTCCGATGAGGAGGCGGTGGCGGTGTTGATGCACCTGTTGCGTTCCGCCCGTCTCTCCCGGCCGCTTCCGGCAGCCGCGTAACGCTCTCTCCTCCGTAGCACGCAACACCAACTCTCTCTCTCCCGCCAACTCCCCCCACCGGGAGCCGCCGGGTCCGCTTCCGCGGGCACGGCGGCTCCCTGTCCCCCCTCGCGTGAGGGCACACGGGGCCGGGGCGGGATCTCGCGCCAAACGAGTGTTTGACCCTCGCGGCGCGCCTCGCTAGTAAGCGCGACCTCACGTCGTGCCGAACCCGATGTTGCGTCCGTTCCTGCTCGTCAGCGCAGTGCTCACCGCGCTCGCCACCGGCGCGTTCGCCGAGGCGACGCCGCCGGCCGGTCCGCCGCCGCTCCCGTCGGCGATCCAGTGGCACACGATGCCGTCCGGCCTGCAGTACGCCGACGTGACGATCGGCAAGGGCCCGACGCCGAACGACGGCCAGATCGTCGTCGTGCACTTCACCGGCTGGCTCGATGACGGCAGAGAGTTCGACAGCACGCACCGGCGCGCCAAGCCGTTCGGCTTCCCGCTCGGCTCGGGGCAGGTGATCAAGGGGTGGGACGAAGGCGTGCGCGGCATGCGCGCGGGCGGCCGCCGACGGCTGATCGTGCCGCCGCAGCTCGGCTACCGGGACACCGGCCTCGGTGCGCTCGTGCCGCCCAACGCCAGGCTGATCTTCGACATCGAGCTGGTGCGCATCATCGACAAGCAGTGAACGCACTCGCGCGGCCTCCCGCCGCGCCGCACAGCAACGAGGACGACACATGAGCGAGACCGCGCGGCCGCGGCGACCGATCAAGCCCGGCTTCTTCACCGTTCCCGACGATCCGAGCGAGGCGCCCCGGCTCCTCGCGACGCGCTGCGAGGCGTGCGGCGAGTACTTCTATCCGCGCCGGGCGGTGTGCGCGAAGTGCCTCTCGCGCCAGACCGCCGAGGTCGAGGTCGAGGCGCGCGGCACGCTCTACAGCTACACGTTCGTGCACCTGCCGCTGTTCGGCTCGACGAACATGGAGCACGCCGAGGGGTACGGCGTCGGCCAGATCGACCTGCCCGAGGGGCCGCGCGTGCAGGCGCCGCTCGCCGGCCGCCAGCCGGAGTTCAAGGTCGGACAGGCGGTGCGCGGCGAGCTCGACGTGCTGCGCGACGACGGCGGCACCGACGTGATGATCATCCGCTTCCGGCCGACGGGGGAGGCCCAGGCATGAGAGAGGTCGCAGTCCTCGGGGTGGGGATGCACCCCTTCGGCGCGTACTACAGCGGCAAGTCGAACGCCGAGATGGCGCTCACTGCCGGGCTCGGCGCGCTCGACGACGCCGGGCTCGCGTTCACCGACGTCAACGCCGCCTACGTCGGCCACATCTTCGCCCAGGTGATGAGCGGCGTGCGGGTGATGAAGGAGTTCGGCCTCACCGGCATTCCGGTGCAGCGCATCGAGAACGCCTCGGCGACCGGCTCGGCGGCGTTCCGCGAGGCGTACCTCGCGGTGTCGGCGGGGCACTACGACGTCGCGATGGTGCTCGGCTTCGACAAGATGACGAGCATGATCCAGAGCGGCACGGCGGGCACGGCGCCGGAGAACATGGAGGACGCGATCCTGCCCGCCGGCTTCTTTGCCATGTGGGCGACGCGCCGCATGCACGAGCGCGGCACCAAACCCGAGCACCTGGCGAAGATCGCGGCGAAGAACTTCAACAACGGCGCGCTGAACCCGATGGCGCAGCGCCAGGCGAGCGAGCGCATCACGGCGGAGAAGGTGCTCAAGTCGAGCATGGTTGCCTGGCCGCTGACGAAGATGATGTCGTGCCCGATCGGCGACGGCGCCGCGTGCGCGATCATCGGGCCGGTCGAGCTGGCGAAGAAGCTGCGCCCCGACCGGCCGGTGGTGAAGGTCGTCGCCTCGACGCTGCAGAGCGAACGCTACGAGCGCGGCCACATCTTCCAGGGACCGGTGGTCGGCCCGGCGCGCATGAGCATCGACAGCTCGAACGCGGTCTACGAGCAGGCGGGCGTCGGGCCGGACGACCTCGACCTCGTCCAGGTGCACGACGCGTTCGTCATCGAGGAGCTCGAGTACTACGAGCTGCTCGGGCTCTGCCGGCCGGGCGAGGCGGAGAAGTACATCGAGGAGGGCGCGTTCGAGATCGGCGGCTCGCGCTGCGCGGTGTCGACCGACGGCGGCCTGATCGCCCGCGGCCACCCCGGCGGCCCGACCGGCCTCGCGCAGATCTGGGAGACGACGCTGCAGCTGCGCGGCGAAGCCGACCGCCGCCAGGTGCGGCGCCGGAACGGCGACCTGCCGCGCCTCGGCATGTGCCACATGATGGGCGGCGGCAGCGTCTGCGTCATCCACCTCCTGCAGCGCGGGTGATCCGCGGAACGCAGCCATCCGCAGATTACGCAGATGACGCAGATGGATCGATGCGAAGCAGCGATCGCGTCCCACGCCACGGCTGTGGGATGGGCGGCGTATGGACGACGCCCGGACCTACGCGATCATCGGTGCGGCGATGGAGGTGCATCGCCAGTTGGGGCACGGGTTTCTTGAATCGGTGTACCAGCACGCCCTCTCGATCGAGTTCACGGCGCGGGCCATTCCCTTCGAGCGTGAGGTGGCGCTCCCGATTCGCTACAAGAGCATCGAGCTACCCTGCAGCTACCGTGTCGATTTCCTCTGCTTCGCCAAGGTGCTCGTCGAGCTGAAGGCGGCGGCGGCGCTCAGCAACAGCGACGCGGCACAGATCATCAACTATCTTCGCGCGGGAAATTGCGGCACGGGCCTGCTCCTGAATTTCGGCGCACCCCGCCTGGGGTTCCAGCGCTTCATCTGGAACGGTCGTACCGCAAGCTCCGCATCTGCGTAATCTGCGTAATCTGCGGATAGCTCTTCAGGGGCGCTGAATGCGGGCGGTCTTGCGGAGCTCGGCGACGTAGGTGGCGCGGGCCTGGTCGCGGGCCTGGTCGCGGAGCACGACTTCGATCGCGGGGCGGACGCTGTCGAACGGCTTGTCGCCGAGCGCGGCGTGGTGCTGGTCATAGTAGGCGCGCACCTGCTCGGGGGTGATGCGGATGTCCTTCCACACGACCCGCTTCAGGAGGGCGTCGACGAGCAGCGTCTTGCGCGTGTCGGCGCGCAGCTGCTCGCGGCTCATGCCGCTGCGAGCGACGAGCTGATCGTACTGCTGCGGATTTTTGAAGCGGGCGCGGTTGCGCGCGATCGCCGCATCGACCTCGGCATCGCCGACCGTCAGCCCCTGCTGCTGCGCCGCCTGGGCGAGCAGCTCGAGATCGATCAGCGACTCGAGCGCGGCGCTGCTCAGCGTCGCGATCTCCTCGCTCGGCGGCGGCTGCTTGCGGCCGCTGATCACGCCCTTGACGATCGCGTTCACCTGCCCCTCGGTGATCGCCGTACCGTTGACACGCGCGACGACCGTCGACGGATCGGCGTGCGCCGGGCCCGCGAGGCAGAGGACGAACAGGAGAGCGAGCGCGCGCATCACCGTTCCCGATGCCGCGGGCGGAACTTCGGCAGCACGATGCCCTCGCCGAGCGGCTCGAACGCCACCTCGACCGGCATGCCGATGTGAATCGCCGCCGGGGCGCAGTCGATCAGGTTGCTCACCATCAGCGGTCCCTCGTCGAGTCGTACGACGACGACATTGTATGGCACGCGCGCCTCGAATGCCGGTAGCGTCGGCCGGTGCACGATGGTGAACGTGTGCACCACCCCGCGTCCGCTCGCCGGCGCCCACTCGTACGCCAGCGAGCCGCAGGCCGCACACAGCGGCCGCGGATGCCAGCGCCAGCGCCGGCACTCGCGGCAGCGCTGCAGCCGCAGCTCGTGGCGCGCACAGCCGTCCCAGAAGCCCTGATTGTCGGGGTTGGGGACGGGGTAGGGGTGAACGGGGTGTGCGTCGGTCATGATGAAGCGGTCAGCTGTCAGCCATCAGCTGTCAGCCGGAGCAGTCGTGCCTGGCGTGGCGCCGGAATCAGAACGCAGATCGCCTCTTTCATCGATCACCTGGTGAACAGCCAGCCGCCGGCCGAACCACCTTCCGGCTGACCGCTGACCGCTGACGGCTGACAGCTTGTCATCGTCGCAGAATCACCGCGCCGGTCGGATCCGTGTTCGAGCTCGTCACCAGCACGAGCTCGCAGTCCTCCACCTGGCAGGTCGACGTGCCGCGAATCTGCCGCACGCCCTCGAGAATGTGATTGAAGCCGTGAATGTAGGCTTCGGAGAGGCTGCCGCCGTGCGTGTTCACCGGCAGGCGGCCGTGCGGCCAGGCGTGCTCGCCGGCGGCGACGAACGGGCCGCCTTCGCCGCGTCGGCAGAAGCCGTAGTCCTCGAGGCTGAGGATCACCGCCGGGCTGAAGTGGTCGAAGAACATCGCCGCATCGATGTCGGCCGGGGTCACGTCCGCCATGCGGTAGAGCTGCTCGGCGACCCACGCGCCGCCGGTGTGGTCCTGCCAGTGCGCGAGATAGTCGGCCATCTGGATGTGGATCGGTCCCTCGCCCTGCGCGCCGGCGCGGATGTATGCCGGGCGCTGCCGGCAGTCGCGGGCGCGTTCGGCGGAGGTGACGACCACGGCGCACGCGCCGTCGGTCTCGAGACAGCAGTCGAGGAGACGCAGCGGCTCGGCGATCCAGCGCGACGCCTGATGGTCGGCGAGCGTCAGCGGCTCGCGCATCAGCGCGTGCGGGTTGCGTAGCGCGTGGGCGCGCTGCGCGACGGCGACCGCCCCGAACTGCTCGGTCGTCGTACCGAACTCGTGCATGTGCCGGCGGTAGATCAGCGCCATCTCCTGCGCCGGCGTGATCAGGCCGAACGGCACGTGGTACTGGTAGAAGTCGGTCAGGGCGCTGGCGTGCTTCGCCCACGGCCGGCCGCCCTGCAGCGGCTTGCTGCCGTGCGACGACTGCTTGCCGCGGTTGCGCGCCCGGTAGCCGACGACGACGTTCGCCTGCCCGGTGGCGATCGCCATCGCCGCCAGCACCAGCGTGCCCGCCACCGCGCCGCCGCCCGAGGGCACGCCGGCGAAGAAGCGCAGATGGCGGACGCCCATGCCGTAGACGAGCGCCAGCTCGTTGACGTTCTCGATGTCGAAGCGCGCGACGCCGTCGACGTCGGCAAACGTCAGCCCGGCATCGGCGAGCGCGGCGCCGATCGCCTCGGCCGCCTGGCGTTCCTCGGTGACGCCGCTCGCCCGCGTGAACGCGGTCTGCCCGATGCCGACGATCGCGGCCCGGTCGCGAATGGAAACGGCGGCACTCACGCAGCCGCTCGGCTACCGGTGCACCGCGGCTGTGTCAACGCGCGCCGCTGACCGGTCGTGCGGGGGACGCCGGCGGTCTTGCGACCGCCGGCCCTCCGCTGGATGAGCCCGACCCCACGCCTGCAACTACCGCCCGTGCGGCGCCGTCCACCTCCACGTCAGCACCCGACCACCACACACCACCGCGACGTCCTTCGTCGCGCCGCACCATCCGTCCGCGGGCACCGCTCATCGTTGCAGCGGCCGTGCCAAACGGGGCGCAATCCAACCTGACGGCACGATCGCGATGATGGTGCATCACCGAACGCGTCACCTGCTTCATCATCGTCAGCAAATCGCCGCTCGTGCACACCGATGTGTCACAGTGCCGCCGCTCGGCGTGCGTTCCGCCATGCGGCGGCGCATGGCGCCGCCGCAGTGACCGGTGACCGGTGACCAGTGGGCCTGAGCAGACTCTGAGTCCTCCCCCCCTCTGTGGCCCAACGCCATCGGGAACGACTGTTGTCCGCGACGTTCCACCACCGGTCACTGGTCACCGGCCACTGGTCACGTCTTGCTCAGAGCCGGACGCGGCGCAGGCGCAGGGCATTGGTGATCACCGACACCGACGAGAACGTCATCGCCGCCGCGGCGAGCATCGGGCTGAGCAGGAGGCCGAATGCGGGGTAGAGCACGCCCGCGGCGATCGGCACGCCGAGGGCGTTGTAGATGAACGCGAAGAACAGGTTCTGGCGGATGTTGCGCATCGTCGCGCGGCTCAGGCGGTGCGCCTTGACGATGCCGCGCAGGTCGCCGCGCACGAGTGTCACGCCGGCGCTCTGGATCGCGACATCGGTACCGGTGCCCATTGCGATACCGACGTCGGCGGCGGCGAGCGCCGGGGCGTCGTTGACGCCATCGCCGGCCATCGCGACGCGCCGCCCGCCGGCGCGCAGGCGCTGGACGACGGCGGCCTTCTGGTCGGGCAGCACCTCGGCCTCCACCGTCTCGATGCCGAGCTCGGCGGCGACGCGCTCGGCCGCGGCGCGCGCATCGCCGGTGAGCATGACGAGCGCAAGTCCGCTGCGGCGCAGGGCGCGGATCGCGTCAGGGGTCGATACCTTGACGGCGTCGGTGATCAGCAGCGCGGCGCGCGCACGGCCGTCGACCGCCACCAGCACGAGCGTGCCGCGCGGCGCGAGGTCGGTCGCCGCCGCGGCGAGCTCGCCGTCGGGCGTGATGCCGAGCTCGCCGAGCCAGCGCGGCGTGCCGACGACGACGGTGCGGCCATCGACCGTGCCGCGCACGCCCCGCCCCGGCGTGGCGCCGACATCGCGTGCCGCCGGCAGCGTCATCCCGCGCTCGCGCACACACGCGACGATCGCCGCCGCGAGCGGATGCTCGCTCGCCTGCTCGACCGCGGCGGTCATCGCCAGCACGGCGTCGGGATCCGGCGCGCCGGGCTCCGCCGACGGCGGCGCCACGACCTCGACGACCCGCGGCTTGCCCTCGGTCAGCGTGCCGGTCTTGTCGACCACCAGCGTGTCGACCCGCTCCAGCACCTCGAGCGCCTCGGCGTCGCGGATCAGCACGCCCGCCTGCGCGCCGCGGCCGGTGCCGACCAGGATGGACATCGGCGTCGCCAGCCCGAGTGCGCACGGACAGGCGATGATCAACACCGCCACGGCGTTGACCAGCGCATGTGCGAGCCGCGGCTCGGGGCCGAGCCACGCCCACACGACGAACGTGACCACCGCGATGGCGAGCACCGCCGGCACGAACCAGGCGGCGACGACATCGGCGAGGCGCTGAATCGGGGCGCGACTGCGCTGCGCCTCGCTCACCATCTGCACGATGCGGGCGAGCAGCGTATCGCTGCCGACGCGTTCGGCGCGCATGACGAAGCCGCCGGTGCCGTTCAGCGTGCCGCCGGTCACCGCGTCGCCCTCCAGCTTCTCGACCGGCATCGGCTCGCCGGTGACCATCGACTCGTCGATGCTGCTGCGGCCCTCGAGTACGACGCCGTCGACCGGCACCTTCTCGCCCGGTCGCACGCGCAGCCGGTCGCCGACCTGCACGTGATCGAGCGGCACGTCGGCCTCGCTGCCGTCGTCGGCGATCCGCCGCGCCACCGCCGGCGCGAGGCCGAGCAGCGCGCGGATCGCGCTGCTCGTGCGGCTGCGCGCGCGCAGCTCGAGGACCTGTCCGAGGAGGACGAGCACGACGATCACCGCCGCCGCCTCGAAGTACACCGCCACCGTGCCGCCGTGGCCGCGGAACGCAGCCGGGATGCTGCCGGGCGCGAGCGTCGCGACGAGGCTGTACGCCCACGCGACGCCGGTGCCGATGGCGATCAGCGTGAACATGTTGAAGCGGCCGCTGCGCAGGGACGCCCAGCCGCGTTCGAAGAACGGCTGGCCGCCCCACAGCACGACCGGCGTGGCACACAGCGCCTGGATCCAGTTCATCGCCGCGCCGAGCGCGCCGTGCAGCGGCGCGCCGGGCAGCATCTCGGACATCGACAGGACGAACACCACCAGCGCCGGAGGCGTCGACCAGCGCAGGCGGCGGGTGAAGTCGACGAGCTCCGGATTCGGCGGCTCGACGGCCGTCACCGTGCGCGGCTCGAGCGCCATGCCGCAGATCGGGCACGCGCCCGGCGCCTCGCGCACGATTTCGGGATGCATCGGGCAGGTGTACTCGACGCGCGTCGCCGGTGCGGCGACGGTCAGCGGTTCGAGCGCCATGCCGCAGTCCGGGCAGGGGATCGGCCGCTCGACGCGCACCTCGGGATGCATCGGACAGGTGTAGATCGTCCCCGGCGGCGCCGGCTCGGCATCGAGCGCCGGCGCCTGCGGATGCAGATGGCGTTCGGGATCCGCCGCGAACTTCTCCCGGCAACGCGGATTGCAGAAGCCGTACGTCGTGCCGCGGTAGGCGAACGTGCCGCCCTTCGGCTGCCGCGGATCGACGCGCATGCCGCAGACGGGATCGCGTGCAGTGGCTTCGGTCATGGGCTCCGGAAGCCACAGATGAACACGGATGACCAGCGATCGCCACGGAGCCGCCGGCCCTGCGCCGCGGCGGCGCGGGGCCGGTGTCGCCGCGCCGAACGTCGTACGGCGGGCGCCCGCAGGAGGGTCGTCCGCCCCGGCGAGTCGGATGCGAGACGTCGGAAGGAGGGGGCAGACGTCTCGACCGTCGGAGGAGGGGGAGGCCTTCGACGGAGACTCACCGGGGCGGACGATGGCAGACGGTTACTGCATCGGGGCACCCTCGGCGGCGGCGCGCAGCCGGCGCAGGGCGCGGCGTTCGATGCGCAGGACGTGGGACGATCGCAGCCCGAGCCGCCCGGCGGTGATGGCGAGGCTGCAGGCCGGTCCGCCGATGCCGAATCGGAGATGCAGGACGCGGCGTTCGGTCGGCGTCAGCACCGTCGCGATCTCCTCCGCGACGGCGGCGACGAGCCAGGTCGGCAGCGTCGCGGTGGCCGCGTCGATCGACTGTGGCGTGGCGGACATCAGGCACCTCGATGGGCGGACGCGGCGCCGGGCGGACGCCGGCCGGACGGTGCGTCGCAGGCATCGCCGAGGAGGTCGTCGAGATCGTCGCTGCCCGCGTAGCGGTAGGGCGCGAAGAGCTCGGTGGCGAGATAGCGCTCGCCGAAGCTCGGCAGGATGACGACGATCAGCTTGCGGCGGTTCTCTTCGCGGCCCGCATAGCGCAGCGCGGCGGCGACGGCCGCGCCGGAGGAGATGCCGACGAGCAGGCCTTCCTCGCGTGCCAGGCGGCGCGCCATGGTGAACGCCTCCTCGTCGGTCACCGGGATGATGTCGTCGATCAGCGCCGGATCGACGAGCTCGGGGATGAAGCCGGCACCGAGGCCCTGGATGGCGTGCGGCCCCGCCGGCCCGCCCGACAGCACCGCGCTCGCCGCCGGTTCGACGGCGACGGCGCGGAATCCGGGACGGCGGTCGCGCAGCGTGTGCGCGATGCCGCTCAGCGTGCCGCCGGTCCCGACGCCGGCGACGACCGCGTCGACGCGCCCGCCGCTGTCGCGCCAGATCTCCTCGGCGGTGGTGGTGGCGTGGATCGCCGTGTTGGCCCGGTTGCTGAACTGCTCGAGCACGACGGCGTGCGGGATGGTGCGCGCCAGCTCGGTGGCGCGCTCGACCGCTCCGCGCATGCCGAGCGCGCCGGGGGTGAAGACGACGCGCGCGCCGAAGGCGCGCAGCGTCAGACAGCGCTCGCCGCTCATCGAGTCGGGCATGACGATGACGCAGCGATAGCCCTTCACCGCGGCAACGAGCGCCAGCGCGATGCCGGTGTTGCCGCTGCTCGGCTCGATCAGCACCGTGCGGTCGGCGGCGATCAGGCCCTGCCGCTCCGCCGCCTCGATCATCGCCAGGCCGATCCGGTCCTTCACGCTGGCGGCGGGATTCCGGCC